>NZ_CP016359.1:1777304-2095956 GCF_001951155.1 Christiangramia flava JLT2011 | reverse complement strand
ATCGAAGAAGAAAATAAACGCAAGCCTTTAACCGATGAGAAACTGGCAAAAGTTTTAAAAGATAAAGGTTATCCCATAGCAAGAAGAACCGTGGCAAAATACCGGGAACAACTGGACATTCCGGTAGCCCGTTTACGCAAGGAAATTTAATGAAACTACTCCTGAAACTCGCATCATACGTTTTTCACCCATTATGGATGCCATTTGCTGGCAGTTTGTTCTATTTCCTGTTCATTCCCCGTTTTTTTCCTGAAGAGGTGATCAAAGCCAAATTACTCGCAATCTCGATCATTACAATTTTCATCCCCATCGTGTTTTATTTCCTTCTGAAGAATTTGGGAAAAGTGGGAAGTATCTTTCTCAAAGACACTAAAGAGAGGCGCTGGCCGCTGTTTGTATTTATCCTGTTATGCTTCATGGTCCTACACCAGATCCTCAATAAATACAATTATCCTGCGCTATTTTATTATTTCCTTGGAATTCTGATTTCGACCACGCTTGTTTTATTATTTACTTATTTTAACCTGAAAGTGAGTCTGCACATGGTGGGAATTACAGCATTAATGATGTTTATTTCGATTTTTTGCATGTACTTCCAGATCTATTTCGTCTATACCATTTGCTTCCTGATCATTGCGACCGGTCTTACGGCCAGCAGCCGACTTTACTATAAAGCGCATACCAATTGGGAATTGATATTGGGTGTTATAATCGGGATTATTCCGCAGATACTGGTCTGGAAACTCTGGTTATAAAATATAGAAGTTCAGGCCGATCTGAAGCGTAGAAATCCCGAAAGATTCCTGGTCCACTTCGGCATTTTGAAAAAACGGATTCAGCGCATAGTAAAATTGAAAGTTAAAGGTATTATACCCAAAAGTAAAAGTGGTTCCTATCCGAAATCGATCCAGTTCGGGCAAATCATGGAGTTTCAATTGGCCGTTAGCATCTTTATAATTGCTTCTGAAACGGTAAATATACCCTAAGCGCAAACCTGTATAGATCCGCCAGAATTTATAGGTTTCAGGAGTACTGGTACGCCACCTGAATTCGATTGGAGCTTCAATCAATTGTGTGGTAAAGCGATTCGTCTGGTAATCCTGGTTGTTTTCCAGGCTACTGAAAATGGTACTACCCTGCGAATCCCGGTCGATCTTCAGGTTTTGCCCATAACTATTCAGGGACCAGCCTAAACCAGCTCCCAAAGCAATATTTCGACGTTTATTCAAAGGAAAATCACGAATCATTCCCAGGTGCAAACCTCCGGAAAAACTTTGTTGCCCAATGGTGGAGGGTTTATCGGTTATCAGATTAAAACTGAATCCTACATACAACTGATCTTCCCGATACAGACTGTCTATGGAAGTAGGGACGGTATCCGGAAGCCGGGTAAGAAGTTCACGTTCCTGAGCAAAGCCGTAAATACAACTAAAGAGGAAAAGTACGAAAAGGGCATTCTTCATAACCTGCTAACCTGAAACGTAAATATAAAAAACATCCTGTTCGATTTGGCATCAAACAGGATGTTCTATAATTAAATTGAAAAGATTATTTAATCAACATTTTGCTGGGCATCTCCAACCAACGTGGTATAGTTGATCTTCAAAGCTTCAGCTTTCCTTAGTTCCTGTTTAATATCAGAAACAAGGCCCATATTGGTTTCTTCATCCACCTTTAAGGCTGTGGTTAAATATGGGATTAATTCTTCACGCTTCGCCTGTCTTTCAGAATAGATAAACTGCTGTACTTCTTCAACACTAGCAAATTTATCATTCAGCTGGATACGAGCTTCGGTACCGTATTTGGCCTGATATCTCTTACTCGGTTTCCCGGCGTAGATATACATGATCAAATCCTTCTTATCAAGTTTTTCAACCTGATCGGCATAAGGAAGCTTGTTCTCAATCATCAGGGTATTCTCACGCATTACGGTCGCAACCATAAAGAAGAATAGCAGCATGAAAACGATATCTGGTAAAGATGCCGTACTAATGGCAGGCAAATCTCCGGATTTCTTCTTTTTAAATTTAGACATAATAAAAGTCGTTTTCGGTTTTAGAAGCTTTTAGCTTGTTGGCTCTGCTTCTGATAATTTCTGTGGAATCATATCCTGAATGACGTCGATCTTTTCTTTAAGGGCATCTTTATCGCCGTTATAGTTAGGATCGTTGTACATTTTTTCCATCTCAGTAAACGTTGTACCGAACATACGTTGTGCCTCACGATCTCTTAATTGATTGTAGGCCGCTACCAGTTCGTTCTGTACAGCAATGTAAGTTCCATACTCTGTTCCCCTGTTGTTCACAAGAGAGATAATAGCTTTTCGTGGATTGTCTGACGATGCAGGATCTTTCGCTCCCTGACAGAAGCTACAGGCATCATCACCGCTACCACCACCATTATCCAGGAACTCTACTGCTGCCTCCCTAAGATCGGAAAGCTCCATCTCCTCCTCTTCAACCAGTAACTGGTTATTCGAGTTTACCAGTACGGTAAAGATGTTCTTCTGCTTAATTTGCGGAGGATCCTGCTCTTCAGGTTGCCATGGCGGAAGCTTTCTACTAATCCCCTTATCGGTCTCAATGGTAGTGGTTACCAGGAAGAAAATAAGAAGAAGGAAAGCGATATCAGCCATAGACCCAGCATTCACTTCCGGTGCTGATCTCTTTGCCATATTATTTCGCTAATTTTCTAATTCCTGAGAATACCATTGAAAGAATGGCAATTCCCGCTAAAATATAGAATACGATTAAACCGGCTCCTACCCAGTGATCTCCGCTAGCGGATAGAGTAGTACCGTCTTTCAGAACTTTTTCAGTTCCATCGCTTAATGCATATGCAATAACAATGATAGCAATAAATGAGCCAATTGCTATTAGTGTGGTCTTAATGTTCCCTCTAAAGAGACCAACGATCACGAAGATCGCTACCAGAACAACTGTTGCCAGCAGAATGATATAAGCGATATACATGAATGGATCCAGGTGACTCACCTGCATGTCTGCAGAGGCCTTGATGGCATCGTCCCCGGCAGCGATGATTCGTCCCAGAAGGATCAAACCAATCACTCCAATCACGATTGCCAGATATTTTAAAATTTTATGTAAAGTCATATTACTCTGTCTTAAACTTTCTTCTTAGACTCTTTTTTTGTTCTTGTAAGCTACTAACATATCGATAAGAAGGATTGACGCATCTTCCATATCATTAACGATACTGTCAATCTTAGCGATAATGTAGTTATAAAAAATCTGAAGAATAATCGCAACGATCAAACCGAATACTGTAGTAAGAAGTGCTACTTTAATACCTCCTGCTACAAGTGACGGCTGCATATCTCCTGCTGCCTCGATACGGTCGAAAGCCTGGATCATACCAATTACCGTACCCATGAACCCAAGCATAGGGGCAAGTGCGATAAATAATGATACCCAAGACACGTTTTTCTCAAGTTGTCCCATTTGAACACCACCGTAAGCTACAACAGCTTTTTCTGCTGCTTCGATGCTCTCATCGGCACGGTCAAGACCCTGGTAGTAAATAGATGCTACAGGACCTCTTGTGTTACGGCAAACTTCCTTAGCTGCTTCAACACCGCCGCTGTTTAGAGCATCTTCAACGTCTCTTGCAAGTTTCTTGGTGTTTGTAGAAGCCAGGTTTAGATAGATAATTCTCTCAATGGCAACAGCCAAACCTAAAATCAAACAAAGTAGTACGATACCCATGAAGGCAGGTCCACCTTCAATAAAACGCTTTTTAAGCTCCTGGTGGAAACCAAGATCCTCTTCTTCTCCAGCATCGTCTGCAGCAGCTGCCGCATCCTCATCCTGCTGAACAAAGGTAGCAATCGTTTCCGGCAAAATATTCGCACTGTTAGCCGCCTTGACGTTAGTGGCCCCAAGAACCGTAATCGCGGCGATTACCAAAATAGAAAATAATCTTTTCATTACTGTTTGTCTTAATTTAATTAGTTAAAGGGTTAAAGATATAAATAATTTTTAATAAAAGTTAGCAGAGAGGAAGGGATTCGAACCCTCGATACGCTTGTGACGTATACACACTTTCCAGGCGTGCGCCTTCGACCACTCGGCCACCTCTCTGTGAATTTACTTTTCGGGGCGGCAAATAACAAAAAAAAAACTTGTGCGTCAAGTAAGACGCGTTAATTTTAAGACATTTCGCCTCGCAGGGAAGTTTCGAAGATAGTTTTGAAAACTTTTGGAGACAAATCTTTGTCTAGCAAATACATCAATTTCGAAATTGCAGCCTCCGTAGTGATATCTTTTCCAGAGGTTACTCCTACTCTTTTTAATCCTACGCTGGTTTCATAATTACCCATTACCACACTCCCGCCGGCACACTGCGTGACGTTCACCACACTGAGCCCCTTCCTGATCTTATCTTTCAGCAAATCAAGGAACCAGCCCTCATTTGGCGCATTGCCACTTCCGTAGGTTTCGAGAACAATACCTTTCAAACCGGGTTTAGACAACACGTATTCCACACTGCTTTCAGTAATGCCCGGAAACATTTTCAGGATCAGGACCTCATCATTAAAGCCGGTGTGCAGCTTCGGAAATTGTTTTCTTCCAGATTTCCAGAGCGATTTGTAATCTACGGAAAGGTACACCCCAGACTCGGCCAGCGGCGGATAATTCATCGAGGCAAAGGCCTGGAAATGTTCTGCATTGATCTTGGTAGTCCTGTTAGCCCGGTATAATTTATATTCAAAATACAGCCCAACTTCTGTAATTACAGGTTTTCCGTTCTTCCGAAGCCCGGCGATCTGAATACTGGTGATCAGGTTCTCTTTGGCATCGGTACGAAGATCTCCAATTGGCAATTGTGACCCGGTAAAAATGATCGGTTTGGATAGATTTTCGAACATGAAACTGAGGGCTGAAGCGGTGTAAGACATGGTATCACTGCCATGCAACACCACAAAACCATCATACCCTTCGTAATGTTCATAGATGATATTGGCTATTTTGATCCACTGCTGCGGATTCATATTCGAAGAATCGATCGGGTTTTCAAAACTCACCGTATCGATCTCATGTTCCAGGATATTCAGCTCCGGGATATTCTGCAATAATTCATCAAAATTGAAAGCCTTCAGGGCGCCGGTTTCATAATCCTTGATCATCCCAATGGTTCCCCCGGTATAAACCAGCAGAATTCTAGACCTGTTCTTCATGCAGGGACATTTTATTGATCACCGGGTTGGCATACATCAGCAAATAGCTGTTCAGGGCCAGTGAATTTTTCACATCCACCCTTCTGCTGATCCTGCGCTCAAATTGTCTTTTTTCCTTTTCGGAATAATGGTCTGCAAAACGCGTTTCATTATTCACCAGGTCATACGCGATATAATTGGCAGGCCATAATTTGAAATTTCTATAGATCGCCTGATCGATCAGCGTCCCCAGTGCTTTCAACTGCTCATTTATAGAAAGATCCTGCTCGCGGATCTCCTGAATTTTCTCTTTGGAAAGCACTTTCCCGGCAGAAAGGCTGATCCTTCCCTTTTGCCCGAGTGCGCCCTGCATGATGCTGTTAAAATCTTCGTTGGCCGACTTCTTATACTCCTCTTTCATTCTTTTGGCCAGGACTTCAGGCATTTTCAACATATCAGTTGGGTCAAATTCATAAGAAATGGCAACTGGTACGATTTTCAGCTTTTCAAAATAGTCCAGCACGTCCAGATCTCCTTTGGCCATTGCCAGCATTTTCAGTACACCCTGCTGCGTGAAGTCATTTCCGTCCTTTGTTCGTCCCTCCCGCTGCGCCATCCACACCGAGCGTTTTTCCTCCAGTAGCAGCTGCCTGATGTATTCCGAAAGATTCATGGAACTCTTCAGCATTTCCCTGGGAGACTGCCCGCGGAGTACCAAAAAGTTTCGATTCAGCCTGGAAAGCGCCATCAAAAATGGCTTCTGCACCAGGTTATCGCCAATCGCCGATGCGGTCATTACCAGGTCATGATTACACAAAGTATAATTGATAAGCGAAGTATCCAGAATGATATCGCGGTGATTGGAAATATAAAAGTAGGATTCTCCCGGTTCGAGTTTGTCGAAACCACGGTCTTCGAGACCCTCACTGGTTTTCTCCAGTACTTTTTCTACGGAATGGTAGATGACCTTTGTTTGAAAGTCCCGAATGGAGCGGCAGGAAAGCACAATCTCCTCGATCTCTTCAAACTCTTTTTCAGGAAAAGTATAGGTCAAAAGCGCCTTGATCATAGGATGCTTCACGTATTCCGCAAGAGCTGCCTGGACCTCGGCGTCGTTATAAAATCTTATTTTTTCAAAATTCTGCACAGTTCGCTTGGTTCTTTAAACAAATGAACAAAATTTCTGCCTAATAGCTTTAAATTCCGAAAACTTCCTTGGAATTAGCGGTAGTGATCTCAGCGATCTTTTCGATTGGCAGATTATAAAGTTCGGAAAGCTTTTCGGCCACCTTCAGAATGTATATGGGATCGTTGCGTTTCCCGCGGAAAGGTGTTGGTGCCAGGTATGGCGCATCGGTCTCCAGCACGATCTCTTCGATAGGAAATTCTGAAATGAACTGATCGAGTCCGCCATTTTTAAAGGTCACGATCCCTCCAATCCCCAATTTCATATTATAGGACAGTGCTTTTTCTGCCTGCTCGCGATTGCCGCTGAAACAGTGAAAAATGCCGAAAAGATCGTCGCCCTTTTCTGATTCCAGTACTTCGAAAACCTCATCAAAAGCATCGCGGCAATGGATCACAATGGGCAGTTTTTTACTTTTTGCCAGCTGGATCTGTCTTCTAAAAGCTTCCTGCTGAATTTCCAAGGTAGATTTATCCCAGTAAAGATCGATGCCAATTTCTCCAACCGCGTAAAAATCTCTTTTTTCAAACTGCTGCTGAATATGAGTCAGTTCTTCTTCAAAATTTTCCTGGACATGAGTTGGATGGAGCCCCATCATCAGAAATACATTTTCAGGGAACTGTTTTTCAAGATTATACATCGCCTGCGTTGTTTCGGAATCGATCGCCGGAATAAAAAATCTTTTTACCCCGCTATCAATGGCTTTCTGTATGACCTCTTTTCGGTCCACGTCAAAGGCTTCGCTATATAAATGAGTATGCGTATCTGTAATTTTCATAGTCGCAAAAATAACAGAAGATTACAGAATCCTAAAAAACAGAGACAAATTAGGTCTCTCATTTTTAAATACGATCCTCAGGGTTTTGTAGCTGTGATATTCCCATTACTGATGCTCGTGGAATAGATCGCCAGATCACGGGTTGAACCAGATTCGCCTTGTGGCCCGCGAATCACATCGCCATCTTCTTCATAACGGGCGAAGTGCAACTGGCATTCAATATAGCCTTCATCTTCCAGCCACACCAGCTGTCCTCCCTGATGCGGACAAACAGCTTCCGTAGCGACAAAATCTGCCGAGGTATTTCCAGCGCCAATACGAAAGAACAAGATTCCATTACTGGTAAACTGATCTCCCACATTCGCTAAATTGGAAAGACTTACTGTGACGGTTTGAGGACCACTATTTCCCGGCGGGTCCGGACTATCGCCTCCATCATCGCCTGTACTACAAGCTGAAAATACACAGGCACCTGAGCATGCCAGCAAAACTCCTTTCACTAAAAATTCACCTCTTTTCATAATTTGATATTTTAAAGATTGTAAGTATTCAACTCCTGATTCTATTAGCGGTTAAGATTCCTGCATATTCCCGTTCATTAAGCGTTTGGGCCAAAAACCCTGACGATTATAATATTTACGAAAAAACAAAGGGTATAGTTTCAACCTATACCCTTATAAATTTAAGCAATATTTACAATATATAAAATCAGCTATTTCCTTTGCTTTTATCGGCCTCTCGCTGAATGAAATTTGACAGATATTCTGCATCCTTTTTGATACCGCCCAAAGTGGCTGACCCGCGGGTATGTAACCAGGGAAGTCCAATAAAATAGAGCCCATCTATACTGCTCACCCCTCTTTCGTGCTTCGGATAGCCATCTTTGGTCAATTCCAGGCCTTCGATCCATTCAAAATTAGGCCTGTAACCCGTAGCCCAAACGATATTCCGAAGTTCGCTGAGTTTCTTTTTTTCAGTAAGCACCATATTGCCTTCCGCATTTTTCGTCTTACCAACCGGCTCCACATTGGGTCGGGCCAGAATTTCCTTCACGTCTGTCCCGATAACCGGCTGCCGGGATTTGCTTAATTTCCTACCCAACCAGGAATTCCGACTGAAACTCAAAAAACCTGTCTTTGTGAACCACCACCAGAGGGTCTTTCCTAAGAGTTGCTGCGGAAGTACCCGAACATCGGTAGTTCCTGAAAAATACACTTCTCGCTCCTGTTCTGCTGAAACCTCATCGAGGATCTGGAAGCCGCTGTCCCCCGCTCCCACAACCATCGTTGCCCCTTCCTGAAGCTGATCCGGATTTTTGTAGTAATTACTGTGAATCTGGAAAACCTCCCGATCGATCTTTTTGGAAAACGGCGGTGTATACGGAATATGAAACGGCCCGGTCGCCACCACAACGTTCCTGCTCAGAAATTTGCCATTTGGGCCAGACAGTTCAAAATGATTGCCTTCGTGGCTGATGTGTTCAATGAGCGTGTTAAGCTGAATGGGAATTTCAAATTTATTCGCGTAAGATTTAAAATACTGCGCCACTTCTGTTTTGGTGGGATAATACCCCTTTTCAGCAGGAAAATCCATTCCGGGCAGATTATTGAATTCCGAAGGTGTGAACAGTTTCAGGGAATCCCAGCGATTGAGCCAGGAAGCGCCAATTTCAGATTCTTTATCTACCACCAGGAAATCCATCTTCAGCTCCTGAAGGTAATACGACATGGCCAGACCGGCCTGAGCAGCTCCAACAACAATAAAATCAAGCATTCCGCAGTATTTTCGGCAAAAATACCATTAATTAAAGGTTTCTGAAAATGAGAAGAATCGGAATAACTTTCTTTTCACACTCGGAACTTCCGTAATTTTAAGCAAAAATGAAATCAGCATGAAGAACATACGACCTTACGTTCTCGCCGAAACGAATTGGAAACAGGTGAAAAATGACAATTATCACCTCGCCCTGTTGCCCTGGGGTGCCACCGAAGCTCATAATTACCACCTGCCTTACGCAACCGATAATATTTTAGCTGAAGAAGTGGCCATTGCAGCAGCAGGAATTTCCTGGAAGTCGGGAGCAAAACCCATTGTACTGCCCACCGTCCCGTTTAGCGTAAACACCGGCCAGCTTGATGTTCCGCTTTGTATGAACATGAATCCCAGCACGCAACTGGCCGTTTTGAAAGACCTGGTTCAGGTGTTGGATCATCATCAAATTCATAAACTGATCGTGGTAAACGCGCACGGTGGGAATAATTTCAAACAAATCATCCGGGAGCTCAGCCTCATTTTTCCGAAGGTATTCATCTGCTCGATCAACTGGTGGAAAGTGGAGAACGCTGAAAATTATTTCGATGAGCCGGGGGATCATGCCGGGGAGCTTGAAACAGCTGCAGTCATGCACCTGCGACCAGACCTGGTTTTACCTTTGGAAGAAGCCGGAAACGGAAAAGCCAGAAATTATAAGCTGAAAGGTTTGCAAGAAGGCTGGGCAAGTGCTCAAAGAGAATGGACCAAAGTGACCGAAGATACCGGTGTGGGAAACCCAAAAGCAGCAACTGCAGAAAAAGGCCAAAAATTCTTTGATAAATGCGTGGACACGATTGCCGGTTTTATTTCGGAGTTGGATAAGACCAGCCTGGACGACCTTTACGAGTAGTTAAAAGATGACTTCTTTATAATTCCAGAACTGGTATACAAACAAAATAAGATA
This sequence comes from Christiangramia flava JLT2011, assembly GCF_001951155.1. Taxonomy (NCBI): domain Bacteria; kingdom Pseudomonadati; phylum Bacteroidota; class Flavobacteriia; order Flavobacteriales; family Flavobacteriaceae; genus Christiangramia; species Christiangramia flava. Next base: position 2,086,100 of record NZ_CP016359.1, on the reverse strand, counting down.
AGCAACACACACCAGGAACTCCATAAAACTGGAAGTTAGCAAGCCAAGAAAAGATCCAAACGCGGCCCTGACTGCGGTCTTGGAATTGCTTTTATTGAGGATTTCCCCTATTAGCGCACCCAAAAATGGCCCAATGATCACCGCGAAAGGAACCGGCGCGAAGATTCCAATTACCAGCCCAATAGTTGCGCCGATCATTCCTTTTTTACTTCCGCCAAATCTTTTGGTTCCCATTGCCGGGATTACCAGATTCAGAATATACACGATGATCGCGATGACCAGCGTGATCGAAAGGAACAAATAATTCATGGGCACGGTTGGGATCAGGAAAAACAGCAACAATCCGATCCAGCTTAAGGGCACACCCGGAAGTACCGGGAGAAAACTCCCCAAAAGGCCGAGGATCATAAAAAACGCCGCTATACAAAAGAGTATGATTTCCATATTTCCTGATTTCCCACGAAGATAGAAAAAGCGGATGATTTAATTTTTAACTAAATAATTAGTTTAAACTAATATTTTAGTTTATATTAGTCTTCTCAAACAACATTTTAAAATGAAGCAGCTCACCAAAGCAGAAGAGGAGATCATGCAATTATTGTGGGATCTGGAAGAAGCAAATGTGGCAGCGCTGATCGCTGAAATGCCCGAGCCTAAACCGGCTTACAATACCGTTTCCACGATTGTGCGCATCCTTGAAAACAAAGGCTTTGTGGATCACCGGCAACAGGGAAAAGGTTATATCTATTTTCCCATTATCGCCAAAGAAACCTATAGCAACCAGAGCATTAATCAGCTGATGAACAACTATTTCAATGGTTCTTTTAAAAGTATGGTGAGCTTTTTCATGAAAAAGAATGACATGAAGACCAGCGATCTGGAATCCATTTTAAAAGAGATTAATAAAGAAGAAAAACGATGACCGACTATTTACTTGAAATCTTGATTTTTCAGCTGGCATTCTTATTAATATATGAAATCTGGCTGCAGAAGGAGACATTTTTCAATCTTAACCGTGCCTATTTACTGGCCACTCCCCTGCTGTCACTTTTGATTCCATTTATACGAATCACCAGTCTGCAAAAAACAACTCCGGCAATAGCATTTCAGAATTTATCTGACAAAACGATGGTTTTGCTTCCGGAAGTATTTATAGGAAACAGAACTGCAACTACCGCTGCATCACAGATCGAAAATGATATTCAACTTAATTGGTGGCTAATCCTCTATTTTCTGGGAGCTACAATAGCGTTTGGTGTTTTTCTTTATAAACTATATAAGCTTGAGAAAATATCGAGGAGCAGCCGACCAATTAAACAGAAATACTATGACATTTTCGAAATCCCGAATTCGGATGCTGCCTATACCTATTTCAATCAACTATATATAGGAGACAGGATTTCTGCGGAAGACCGAAAACAGATCATTACCCACGAGCTGGTACATCTGGACGAACGACATGGTGTGGATTTGATGACCTTCGAAATTCTGAAAATCGTGCTATGGTTTAACCCGCTCATCTATCTTTTTCAGTCCAAACTGGCGGTCATTCATGAGTACATCGCAGATGAAACTACCGTTAAGAAATCTGGCAAGAAACAATATTTTGAACAACTGCTGAATACTGCTTTCGGTACCAGCAACATCACGTTCACTAATCAATTTTTTAATCATTCATTAATCAAAAAACGAATAGTTATGTTACAAAAGAACAAATCAGGAAAACTGAAACATTTTAAATTTCTATTGATCATTCCCGTATTGTTGCTGATGCTAACCTACGTGGCTTGCTCCCAGGATGATGAATTAGAGGCCGAACTTGATTTGCAGCAGTACAGTTACGAACTTGGAATGGATAAAAGTTTCAACAGTGATCCTAAACTGAAAGAGCAGCATGATAAATATGAAACCTTTCTGTTGAATAATCCTGATTATGTAAGCTGGGCAACCATAGATTATAGCAAGAAACAGATATCTTATTCTGTACACCCAAAGACGGAAAGGGTTCCGGAAGGTTACAACCCAATGGAACTTGCTTTTAAAAATGGCGGTACCTATACCATGTATATCAATTTGAGGGATTCTGCCAACACCGGCAATTCTTCAGCAACAATTACGAAATCGCAAGACTCAGGAAACAACATGAAGGATGTACCATTTGCTGTGGTTGACAAAGCTCCTGCATTCCCGGATTGCGAAGAGTTTACTTCCAATGACGAACGAAAAAAATGCACCAGCGAAAAAATTTCCATGTTCGTGAATCAAAATTTTAACACCAATATTGGCAAGGAATTAGGACTTACCGGAATCAGCCGCATAATCGTTCAGTTTAAAATAGGCCAGGATGGAAATATTGCTGAGGTGCGAGCCAGAAGTTCCAGAGAGGAGCTAAAAGAAGAGGCTATTCGAGTGATCAACTCGCTGCCAAAAATGACACCTGGAGAACAAAATGGGCAAAAAGTTTCAGTGATGTATTCTTTACCAATTGCCTTTCAAACTAAATAACATAGCTATGAAAAAGAATATTTTAAAAAATTTAGCCCTGGGTTTGATGCTGCTGTTTGCGGCATCTGCCTTTGCGCAGGATGAAGCCGTGCCCTTTGCGGTTGCAGACAAAGCGCCGGCATATCCAGGTTGTGAAAATCTTTCTGGAGAAGTATTGCAGGATTGTACCTCTCAAAAGATCATCAATTTTGTAAATGCTAATTTTGACACGTCTCTTGGTAAAAAACTCGGAATTGTAGGCTCCACCAGAATTGTGGTTCAGTTCAAGATCGATGCAGATGGAAATACTACCGATGTCCGTTCAAGATCGCTGGATAATGATGCTAAGGTTCGCGAAAGGCTGCAAACCGAAGCAAACAGGGTTGTTGAAAAATTACCTAACATGAAGCCCGCAGAGAAAGAAGGGAAAAAAGTGGCAATTCTCTATTCATTACCCATTCAATTCGAAGTTCCAAAAACAACTGAAGAAAAAAATTAATCCCATGCAGTACATCCTGATAGTCTTTATTTTCCTGGGACAATTCCAGGCGGCGAGTCAGCAAAGTGATTTTTTAAAGGAAGCCGATAGCCTGAATGCAGTTGGGAAAACTTCGGCGGCCATTGCTCTCTTAGAATCCAATTCAGACCAGTCTGAAAAAACCTTACTCCGACTGGCAGAATATCAGAAAAAATCGAATCTAAAAGAAGCAGCGCTGGCAAACTACCAGCAGGTGCTTCGGATGAATCCCAACCGCGTCCTAACAGCCATGGATTATGGGGAACTGCTCCTGGATACCGACAAACCGGAAGCTGCGAAAAAACTTTTCAGCGAACTTTCAGAAAAATATCCCGAAAATGCCAGTTTTCGATTCAGGCTGGGTCTTGCCCGCGAAAAACTACAGGACAGCTCCGCCATCGATGATTTCTATAGAACGGTGGAACTGGATTCTACCCACCAGGGCGCATTCTATAAAACTTCTAAATATGAGCTCAGAAATGGCCGGCATTTCAATGCTGCTGCCCTTGCCAAAAAGGGCCTGGAGGTTAATGCTAACAACGCGTCTTTACTGTCTATTTTGGGACAATCCTATATGGTATCATTTCAGTTTGAAAGAGCGATCGAACCTTTTCAACAATTAGTGGCGCAGGGCGAAAGCAGTGAATTTATTCTTCAGAACCTGGCAAAAGCCTACACCGCTACGGGCAAGACCGATCAGGCAATTGAGACTTATTTGAAAATGATTGAACTTTCACCGGGAAACGCCTCTGCCTTCACCAATCTAGGTGTGCTTTATTTTAAAAAAGGCGAAAATTCTCTTGCTCGCGAGTCATTTTTCAACGCTTTAAAATTGAAAAATCCGGAAGTTGACAATGAATATGTATATATCGGTCTCACTCTCAAAAACGAAAAAAATCACCAGTTGGCCTATCCTGCTTTCCTGAATGCCTTAAAAGAAAATCCCAATAACGAACGGGCTTTACTGGAAATAGCGCTGGTTGCAGATGCCTTTATGGAAGATAAGAAAACCATCCTTCAGCTTTACGAAAACTACATGAATCGCTACCGCGGATCAGGTAACCCAAGCCAGCTGGAACTCGCAGATTTTCGCATTCGTGATCTCAAAAAAGAGCTGCATATGGCTGAATAATTTCGGAAAAAGCAAATGATTTTTAGTAACCTGCTAGATTTCACTATTTTTGACATCCGGAAAGGATCTCATCAATGAAAAAAGCACTACTGCCCGCCATTCTTATGATGGCCGTTGCCTGTAAATTCGAAACCAAAAAGATTACTTCAGAAGAAGTTCTGGAACAGGAAAGTCGTGCGCTTAACTGGAAGGAAGTTGACGAATACCCGGCATTTGAAGAATGCGAAAATGAAACGGAACTGGTCGCAGCTAAAAACTGTTTTGAAAACAAAGTAGCAACAGAGATCTATTCTTACCTGGCGAGTCAGCAGCCCGTGGTTTCCGAAAGCATTCATGACACGGTTTACCTGTATCTCGAAATTACGAAAGAGGGAAAACCCCAGATCGACTCGGTTAAAATTGACACCACGGTGACCAACCAGCTACCAAAGATCCGGGAATGGCTGTATGAAAGCATCGATTCCCTGCCAAAAATTTACCCGGCCAGCAAACGCGGCATCCCGGTTTCCACCGTTTTCAAAATGCCCGTTGTTGTGAAAGCCGAATGATAGGCTGATCGCCTGCTTCGGAAGAATGATCATCGAATTCTTATCTTTTGAAAGGTCTTCCTTTCCAGTAATACCCTCCGAAAACTGACCTTAGCGCGACGGCCGTACTGAAAAAGGGATAAATCACCGCCGCCCACCAGTAACTTTGTAACACTGCCCTTCTTCGGAAGAATTTGGCGGTAACCGCAATAAGCGGGAAATCCACTAAAAATTTGGCCAGTATCATTCCGAAGACCAGCTGAAAATTCCAAAACTGTAAAACTGCGAGGAAAAACCAGGTCACCGTCATCAGGTTCGTGAAGAAAACCACGATTGCCACAATCTTTCCAAAAGCATCCGGATAGGCTGAAGTTTTTGCCGCCCATCGCACCCGTTGCCAAAAAAGCTGTTGGAAACTTTTCTGAAAACCAGTTTGCACGATGCTTTTCTCTGATTTTACAAAACTTACCGGAAGCTGATGCTGTAAAAAATGCTGCAATAAGAAAACATCGTCACCGCTGGCGATTCCTAAATCCCGGCGTTGCTGCTGAAGATGAAGATAGGCAGATTTCCGGTAGCACAGGTTCGCAGAATTACACATAAAAGGTTTGTTCATCCCGAAGCCTCCAATAGTGCTGCCTTGCAAACTGAGGAAATCAATTTCTTCAAAAGCTTCGGAAAAACCGACGCTCATGGCGTGCCTGAAACCAACCGGCCCGGCAATTAAAACCGGGGATTCTTCCTGAAGGAGCTGATCGAAATTCCGAAGCCACTGGGATGGGAGCAGGCAATCGGCATCTGTAATGGTCAGGTACTCAAAACGGGCTTTCCCGGCCGCTAAAAATATCGCGTCCTTTTTGGGAGAAAGCGAGCTTTCGGCATTCAGTAGCTGAAACCGAATTTCCGGGAAATCCTTTGCATATCTTTCACAGATCCCAACCGATGCATCTTCGGAATGATCGTTTACCAGGAAAACTTCAAAAAGTTCCCTTGGGTAATCCAGTGCCACGATCGAATTCAGCAGTTCCGGGAGGTTTTCGGCCTCATTACGATAGACCACGACCAGGCTAAAACCGGTCCTGGGAACCATTTCCTTTTCTAAGAAAACGGGCATTTTCCGGAAGCCAATGAAAAAAGACCCGATCAAGACCAGGTACAGGAATAGCATCGAGAACATGAGAATTTGAAAAAGCATTCAACCCGGGTTCGTGCTGCAAAGCAGAATTGCTTAGCTTTGTGAAAGTCCAAAATAGACAATTTTTGTGAGCCGCTCTTCGGAAAAATCAACTTTACAAACGGAAAGAATCATCCTTGGGATTGACCCCGGGACCACGATCATGGGTTTCGGACTGATCAGGATCGTTCAGAAAAAGATGGAGTTTGTCCAAATGAATGAACTGCAGCTCAAAAAATACGACGACCCTTATATTAAGCTGAAATTGATCTTCGAACGCACGGTGGAACTGATCGATACGTACCATCCTGATGAGATCGCGATCGAAGCACCTTTCTTCGGGAAGAACGTGCAGTCCATGCTCAAATTGGGCCGGGCTCAGGGCGTCGCGATGGCGGCGGGACTTTCACGCCAGGTTCCCATAACCGAATACCTTCCGAAGAAGATCAAAATGGCGATTACTGGAAACGGAAATGCCAGCAAAGAACAGGTCGCGAAGATGCTGCAGGGCCAGCTCAAGATCAAAACACTCCCGAAAAACCTGGATGCGACCGATGGTCTCGCTGCCGCGGTCTGCCATTTTTATAACTCAGGGAGAAAGGAAATCGGTACGAGTTATACCGGTTGGGAGGCTTTCGTGAAGCAAAATCCGGGAAAAATCAAATAATAATAAACAATTATCAATGGGTGGTTTCAGAAAGGAAAATGTGTTATCCGGAAAGTCGTATGACTTAGCATTGAGAACTGTTTTGTTGAATAAAGAATTAAAGCTCCAAAGAGAAAATATTTTATCTAAGCAATTACTGAGATTCGGAACATCAATTGGAGCAAATGTAGCAGTAGCTAACGCAGCTATTTCCAATACAGATTTTTCCGCAAAGATTTCGATCGTCTCTAAAGAATATGTGCAAACCAAATACTGGCTTAGGCTATAAAACGATTCATAAACTATTGAAACTTCAAAATTTACAGAGCTTTTTGAACTCGCATGTAAATTATCAAAATTCTTTACTCTATTTTGAAATCAACCAGTATGAATAATCTAAAATGATAATTGGTTATTGTTAACTGAAGAATGGTATGAGCGGAATTTACCTTCATATTCCTTTTTGCAAGCAGGCCTGTCACTACTGCGATTTTCATTTTTCCACTTCCACGCGAAAAAAAAGTCGGCTGGTAGATATGCTGTGCCGGGAAATGATCCTTCGGAAAAGCGAAATTCCTGCCAGCGTGGAAACCATCTATTTTGGCGGAGGAACGCCCTCCTTACTTTCTTCCGAAGAACTACAGCAGATCTTTGAGACCATTTTCAGCAATTTTCAGGTTGCCGAAGATGCCGAGATCACGCTGGAAGCAAATCCAGACGATCTTTCTGAAGAAAAAATTGCTCAACTCGCCGCCTCGCCCGTCAACCGCCTGAGTATAGGCGTTCAGTCTTTCTTCGAAGATGACCTGAAGCTGATGAACCGGGCGCATAATGAAACCGAGGCACTGGAAAGCCTGCAGGCTGCAAAAAAGCATTTTGAAAATATTTCCATCGATCTTATTTACGGAATTCCGGGCCTTACCGATGAGAAATGGAAAGAGAACCTGAAAATCGCCCTCGAACTGGAAATTCCGCATATTTCCAGCTATGCTTTGACCATTGAGGCCGACACTGCCCTGGAAAAGTTCATCGAAAAAGGCAAATTACAGCCTGTGGAAGATGAGCAGTACCGGCGCCAGTTCGATATCCTGGTACAAACCTTAACGCAGGCTGGTTTCGAACATTATGAGTTTTCCAACTACGGAAAAACCGGTTTTCATTCTAGGAACAACATGGCTTACTGGCTGGGCAAACCCTATCTGGGAGTAGGTCCTTCGGCTCATTCGTTTGACGGAAAACAGCGCAAATGGAACATTTCCAACAATTCCATCTACATCAATTCGCTGGAAATGGAAAAGATTCCGCAGGAAACCGAAGAACTTTCCATCAATGATCGCTATAATGAATATGTAATGACGAGGCTGCGTACCAAATTCGGCGTAAACGTGCTGGAACTGGAGCAGGATTTCGGGAAGAAATACCGGGACTATTTTGAAAGAAATGCTGAAAATTTCCTTCAGCAGGAACTGATGCTGCGAAGCGATTTAGTCTACCTCATTACCAAAAAAGGGAAATTCCTGAGCGACGGGATCGCCGCTGATTTATTTTATATCGATTAAGCCCCATTCTTACTGAAATTTTCTCTCTACATTTGTTAGAGTTCCAACCATTATGCTTGCAAAAATTCAATACCAGTCTGCAGAACTTGAGATCGATTTTTCCAAACCCCTGGATATTTCAATCAGTTTACGCGGGGACGATAAAAACCCGGTGGCCTGGTATTTAAAACATCCCGAGATCAGCCCGGTACGTGACGGCAATTTTATTGGGAAGGTTAGTGAAGGTGCTTCGGTGAATTTTAACAATATCTGGTTCAATCCGCATGCGCATAGCACGCATACCGAGTGTGTGGGACACATCAGCCGGGAATTTGAAAGCCTCGAAAAGCATCTGAAAACCTATTTTTTCCGAAGCCGGCTAATTTCCGTAGAACCTGAAAAAAAAGGAGCTGACCAGGTCATTACCAAAGCCATGCTGGAAAAGAAACTTTCAGGTTTTGAAGGTGAAGCCTTAGTTATTAGAACGCTTCCGAATTACATTGGGAAAATCAGCAGGCAGTATTCGCATTCCAATTGGCCCTATCTCGAGGAGGCTGCCAGTGTCCTGATCAGGGAAAAAGGCATCAGGCATTTGCTCATTGATCAACCTTCAGTAGATAAAGAAAAAGACGACGGAAAATTGCTGGCTCATAAGGCTTTTTGGAACTTTCCGAAGCAGACCCGTTATGATGCCACGATCACTGAACTGATCTATGTTCCCAATAAGATCGAAGATGGGGAGTACTTTTTAAACCTTCAGCCGGCCTCATTTTTAAACGACGCAGCTCCCTGCAAACCGGTTTTGTATAAAATCCTAAACCTATGAAAAGCCTCTCAAAACTGGAAGAAACGGCCATGTTCCTACTGGGGATTTTTGCATTTTCCAGGCTCGACTATAGCTGGTGGTGGTTTGCGGGATTATTTTTTCTTCCCGATATTGGAATGCTGGGATATCTTTGGAACAGTAAAGTGGGCGCCTGGACCTATAATGCGTTTCATCATAAAGGCCTGGCGATCGTAATTTTTGTTTGCGGACTGGCTTTGATGTCTGCCGCTTTGGAAATAGCCGGGATCATCCTGTTCACTCATGCGAGTTTTGACCGGATGCTGGGTTATGGCCTCAAATATGAATCAGGTTTTAAAAATACCCATTTAGGGAATTTAGATAATTAATATGGATTTACTTTTTATTGGTCTTGCCGTTGGAGCTGTGGTCGCCTATTTCATTTTCAGGGCGTTCAATAAAGATCGCTCCAGGATGAAAGCCAGTGAACAATCGGCTGTTTTGATGGATAAAATCAAAAGTGTTTGCAAGTTCATTACCGTGGAGGGTGATTTTTCAGAAATCTACCATTACGAAAATATGAAAGATAAATACCTGAATTTGATCCTCGGAAAGAAAAAAGCCATCGTTCTCGTAAACGCTAAGGCCCACGTGGGTTTTGACCTGAGCAAGATCAGGATGAACAGCGATAATGAACATAAAAAGATCATTTTGACCAATTTCCCGCAACCGGAACTGCTCACCGTGGAAACCGATTTCAAATATTATGACAAGCGTGAAGGCTGGGCCAATCCCTTCACTACTTCTGATCTTACCGATATCAACCGTGATGCGAAAAAACATATTATAGACAAGATCCCTCAAAGCGGACTCATGGACCAGGCGAAAAAAGAAGCTCTGGACACGATCGTCCTTATGGAAAAAATCGTGGAAACCATTGGCTGGAAACTGGATTATACGGCGCTTACCACCGCTGAAGAGCCACGCAAAATCGAAAATTCTTAAAATGACTATCGATAGTTTCAGAGATTATTGCCTCGCTAAAAAAGGGGTAACCGAGGGCCTTCCCTTTGGACCGGATACCCTCGTTTTTAAGGTCATGGGAAAAATGTTCGCCCTGGTCGCACTCGATGAAGTGCCTCTTAGGGCGAATTTAAAATGTGAGCCCGATCGCGCCATTCAGCTCCGTGAGGAATATGATGGCCAGATCATTCCCGGCTACCACATGAACAAACAGCACTGGAATACCCTGGTGATGGATCACCGCCTGGACCCCAAACTGATACTGGAACTGGTAGATCACTCTTACGAACTCGTAGTAAGCAGCCTTACCGGAAAATTGAAAAAGGAACTGGTAAACCTATGAATGACTCGGCTTTAGCGTTTTACAAAGATCGTCTTCAAAAACATCAGCAAACCGCCTCCAGGCTCAAATCCCGTTTAGGTGCCAGCAGCCTGATGCGACTGGCAATTTTCCTGGCTGCCTGCGGCACCGTGTATGTTCTTTGGGGGAATTTCCAGCTGATGTTGCCTATTTTGGTGGTATTAACGGCCATTTTCCTGTTTCTCCTCTCCAGGCATACCGACCTGAAAAGAGAACGTGACAAATTCCTGGAATTGATACAACTGAATCAAACGGAAATACACATTCTCGAAACCGGTGATTTCAGCAAGCTGCCAGACGGAAAGAAACTGGAACCGGCAATGCATCCTTTTAGTCGGGATATTGACCTCTTCGGAAAAAAATCATTTTTTCAGTATTTGAATCGAACTTCACTGAAAGAAGGCCGGGAAAAACTGGCGTACAAACTGCTTTCCAATGATACTGCTTCCATACCCGAAAAACAGGAATGCATCAAAGAACTCAGCCAGAAAACCGACTGGCGACAGGAATTCCTGGCTACTGCAAGACTGGTTAAAACCGAAACAAAATCTACCACCATCACTCACTGGATCAGGGAATACCAAAGCTTCATCCCAAAATACGCGACCTGGCTGGTTCCGGTATTTTCGCTTATTTCACTGGCTGTGATCCTTGCATGGTACCTGGATTATATTGGATTTATGCAACTGTTGCTCTGGCTTTTCATCGGCATCGGGATTACTGCTTTCCGCATCAAAAAAGTCACGGCGCTCTCCGGAGATCTGGCTAAGGTAGAAGACATTTTTCAGCAATATCACCGGTTACTGGGTTTGATTGAAAGCGAAAATTTTGAGTCGGCTTACCTGCAAAAGATCCAGCGTTCCATCAGAAGCGAAAAAAGCAAAGCTTCGCACATCGTTCGGCAATTTTCAAAAGCCATTGATGCACTGGACCAGCGTAACAATTTTTTATTCGGGTTTCCAGCCAACGGATTTTTTCTTTGGGACCTTCAGAAGAGTTACGCGATCGAGAAACTGATCGAAGAAAACAGGGATTCCATGGGTGCCTGGTTTGAAGCGGTTGAGGAAACCGATGCGCTCATCAGCCTTGGCAATTTTGCCTTTAACCATGCAGATTATGCATTTCCGAAGATCATAGACGAACCGGTAATAAGAGCAAAAAACCTTGGGCATCCTCTAATCGCCTCAGAAAAAAGGATTTCTAATGATTTTGAGATCAAAAACGGCAATTTCTTTATCATTACCGGAGCGAACATGGCCGGAAAAAGCACCTTTTTACGAACGGTTGCCTTGCAGATTCTGATGGCTAACACCGGCCTCCCCGTGTGTGCCGAAAGTTGTAAGTATTCGCCTATCAAACTCATTACCAGTATGCGCACCAGTGATTCCCTGGGTGACGACGAATCGTATTTCTTTTCTGAATTAAAACGCCTGAAGTATATCGTAGATACCATTTCCAAAGACCGCTATTTCATTATCCTGGACGAGATCCTGAAAGGCACGAACAGCACCGATAAAGCTATTGGTTCTCAAAAATTTGTGGAGCGTTTGGTGGAAACCAATTCTACGGGCATTATCGCCACCCACGACCTAAGCCTGTGCGAACTGAGTGAAAACCTGGGAGCGGTAGAAAATTACTACTTCGATGCCGAGATCGTGAACGATGAATTGCATTTTGACTACCTGCTGAAAACCGGAGTTTGCCAGAATATGAATGCGTCGTTCCTGCTGCGGAAGATGAAGATTGTTAGAGACTGAAAATAATTCAGGTATCGGCCTGCAGTTTCAGCTATCTTTGCGCTCAAATTCAACAATATGACCACGGAAGAAATTTTAAAGGAGCGCAGCGATGCTACCTGCGAATTATGCCGCGCGACAGATCACCTGCAGGTTTTCGAAGTTCCAGATTCCCCGGAAGATGCCGAAAATAAGATTCTTATTTGTACCACCTGCTCCGAGCAGATCCAGCAGCCGGAACAGGTAGAGATGAACCACTGGAGATGTTTGAACGATAGTATGTGGAGCAGTGTTCCTGCCGTGCAGGTGGTCGCGTACAGGATGTTGCACCAGTTGAAACACGAAGGCTGGCCAAATGATCTGCTGGAAATGATGTATCTGGAAGAAGACGTGAAAGACTGGGCCCAGGCAGGTATTTCAACTAAATCCAATAAAGCTGAGATCATTCATAAAGACAGCAATGGAGCCATCCTGGAAGCCGGTGATACCGTTGTCCTCACTAAGGATCTGAATGTGAAAGGTTCCAGCCTTACAGCAAAAAGGGGAACGGCGGTTCGTAGAATCTCGCTGGTTCATGATAATCCCGAACAAATAGAAGGTAAAGTAGAAGGTCAACAAATCGTGATCCTGACGAAATTTGTCAAAAAATCATAAAAAAAGCGCGGATTTCCGCGCTTTCTCATTTATTGCTGATGCATTTCCGTAAAATATTTATAGAACCACGGAATGGTTTCAATACCCTTAAGATAATTCCACACGCCAAAATTTTCATTCGGTGAATGGATGGCGTCGGTATCCAGCCCAAAGCCCATCAAAATGATCTTGCTGTCCAGTTCCTTTTCAAAAAGAGAAACGATGGGAATACTTCCCCCACTTCGCTGCGGAATTGGCGTTTTTCCGAAGGTCTTTTCATAAGCTTTGCTAGCAGCCTGGTAACCCACCGTGTCAATAGGCGTTACGTATGGATAGCCTCCATGATGCGGCTTCACTTTTACCCGAACGCTATCTGGAGCCAGGCTTTCAAAATGTTTTTGGAATAATTCGGTGATTTTTTTCCAGTCCTGGTCTGGCACCAGCCTCATGGATATCTTCGCATAGGCTTTTGACGGTAGTACTGTTTTAGCACCTTCGCCAATATAGCCGCCCCACATTCCGTTCACATCCAGAGTAGGCCTTATAGACGCTCTCTCCAGCGTGGAATAACCTTTTTCGCCATGTACATTATTAATATCCAGCTTTTTTTGGTATTCCTCTAAACTAAAAGGTGCTTCAGCCATTTTCTGGCGTTCTTCTTCGGAAAGTTCTTCCACCTGGTCATAAAAACCGGGAATCGTAATATGGTTGTTTTCATCGGTAAGGGATGCGATCATCTGGCTCAGCACATTCAGCGGATTCGCCACTGCACCGCCGTACAAACCTGAATGCAGGTCACGATTGGCGCCGGTAACCTCCACTTCCACGTAAGAAAGTCCGCGTAAACCGGTAGTGATCGAAGGCACATCTTTCGCGATCATACCGGTATCTGAGATCAGGATCACCTCATTTTGCAGGCGATCTTTATTTTCTTTTATGAACCATTCCAGGTGCTCGCTGCCCACTTCTTCCTCACCTTCGATCATAAATTTGACATTGCACGGCAGTTCCCCGTTTTGCGTCATATATTCCAGCGCTTTCACATGCATGTACATCTGTCCCTTGTCATCACAGGCGCCGCGGGCAAAGATCGCTCCTTCCGGATGTATATCGGTTTTTTTAACGACTGGTTCGAAAGGCGGAGAATCCCACAGATCCAGCGGATCTGGCGGCTGAACGTCGTAATGCCCATAAACCAGGACCGTGGGAAGATCTTTGTCTAAAATTTTTTCTGCATACACCACAGGATGCCCCGGTGTCTCGCAAACCTCTGCCGTATCACAGCCGGCATCCAGCAATCTGGACTTCACGACCTCGGCAGTTTTCAGCATATCTTGCTTATATTCAGGATCTGCGCTAATAGACGGGATTCGCAACAATTCTTTTAGTTCCTCCAGGAACCGATCTTTATTTTGATCGAGATACTCTTTAATCGTGCTCATAAATTGGATCAATTTAGCGTAAAGTTAAAATAATTTTCTCGAGATACTTTGTGATTTAAAACTTATGTTTATATTTGCATCCGCTTAGGGAAACTAAGTGATTTTATTGAAAAGAACACGCGGGTGTGGTGGAATTGGTAGACACGCTAGACTTAGGATCTAGTGCAGCAATGTGTGAAGGTTCGAGTCCTTTCACCCGCACAGAGAAAAGCCGACTTTTAGTCGGCTTTTTTTATGGACTTTTTCCAGCTTCGGAAAAATCACCTGCTCTCTTCCAACGATTTTCTGCGGAAAGCAATCTTTGTCACATTCCGCACCTCAAGCAACTATTACCTGAAAGAACTCCCGAAAAATAAACCTGGATACTTATTTTTACCAGTACTGCAGAATTTTAAAAAATGATCGACTTTCAGAAAAGCCTAGAAACCGAAAAAGTACTGCTTCGTCCCATCTGCCAGGAAGATTTTGACGAGATGAAAGAACTTACCAAAGACGAAAAGGTCTGGGATTATTTTACCAGCAACCTGGCGGTGAAAGAACAGTTATTTCGCTGGATCCAAACCGCAGTGGAGGCCATGAACAATCAGGAAAGACTGGCTTTCAGCATTATCGACAAAGAACATAAGAAGATCATTGGACAACCAGTCTTGGGAATTTTTCTGAAAGAGATCAGCGTATCGAGATTGGGTGGACCTGGCTCGCGGCATCGGCACGTGGAACCGGCATGAATCAGCACGTCAAAAAGTTACTTTTGAGATACTGTTTCGAAGAATTGCAGCTGGAGCGTGTAGAAAGCAAAACCGATGTATTGAATCTCGCAGCTCGAAAAGGCTTGCAAAAAAGCGGTTTAACAGAAGAAGGCGTGCTCAGAAGCCATACCCTGCTGGCCAACGGCAGAAGGCGCGATTCCATTTTCTACGGAATCCTGAAAAACGAATGGTTCGAGTCGCAGCTGTAATTCCGCAAAAAACTAGCTTGGTTTCCACGTCAAAATTTAACAGTATGCAATTCCTGGAGGTTTTATCAAATGCAGCTTTATAATTTGAAAATCAATAAATTGCAGTAGTGTTTTCCCAACCGCTATGCGAGCAATTCTGATTCTGCTGCTTCTGAAGATGTCTTTTTCCTATGCCCAACAGGCATACGAGATCGATACTTCCTACCCGGTTCATAAGCTCGACGGACAGTTACAGGTAATTCCTGATGAAAATAAGGAATTCACTCCGGAAGATATTTTGAACAAGCATTTCGAAAAACAGCTGAAGGGTGATGAATTACCCAGGATGCTGGAGATCGGGACGCTCTACTGGGGAAAGACCCGGATCCTGACGAAAGAGGAACTTACGGGTTGGACGCTTCACCTGGAGGATAAAATGATTGGCCCTCCAGCCTGGACCAAAAGCAACGGCAAGGTAGATGTTTATTTTTACGCGAATGGAAAACTGTTATTTCACAGGAAAGCGGGAGTGGAATATCCCAGGAAAAACCGTGATATTAAAAATAACTGGGTTCTGAACCGGGTTTCCCTGGAGGGCCTTCCTCAGCATACACCCATTGATATCGTGATGAAAGTGCAGGGAAATATCTTTGGCTACCCGGCCTACTTCAACCTTTCCGCCAGGAGCCCGGAACAGGGGTTTTACCATGAGTTCAACCAGTTTCACAGCAGTTTTAATATTTTCATGTTCGGGGTTACATTCATTATTTTCCTCTACCATTTCCTGCTATTTCTTTATCTGAGGCAAAAAGTCTTTTTCTGGTTCAGCGTCTGGCTATTTTTTTGTGCATTGACCCAGGCGATGTCTATGGGTTTAAGCCTTGACTGGTTTCCTGAATACCGCTATCCTATCTGGATGCTGGCATCGAACGGTATTTTTTATTCTTTCTGGTTCTTCGGAAGAGTGTTTGTTAATTCCAAAAAGAAGTTCCAGCAATTAGATCGACTGATGCTTGGGCTGGCTCTAACCGTGCTTGTAGAGGTGATCTGCGTCATTCTTTACATCATTTTAGCCAAACCTCAGCTATATTTTACCGGAATCCAGTTCCACTATATTTTCCTTTTGGTTTATACGGTTTTTAGCCTGGCACTTTCGGTCATTTTGGCACTGAAAAAAGACAGTTTTGCCAGGTATTTCGGGATTGGGACCCTGATCGCCAATATTTTCCTGATCATTGGGCTGTTATGGACGCTTTCCCTTATCGTTCCGCCGTTCCGCATAGACCCATACGTGACCGGCATTTTTCTACAGATCATTATTTATAGCTTCGGAATTTCCTACAGGCAGCAGCGACTTTCGAAGATCTCGCAGCAGGAAAAACTGAAGAATCAGCAAATCCAGGCAGAAATGACGCGCATCAAAGACCTGGACGAACTAAAAACCCGTTTTTTTACCAATATCAGCCACGAGTTCCGCACGCCTTTAACCCTGATCCAGGGCCCTATCAAGCAGGCCAAACTAGCCGCCACCGGCACAGGTGAAAATATTCGTATTCCTGAAGAAGGTTTTAAGATCGTGGAAAGAAACACGCAAAGGCTTCAAAACCTGATCGATGAGCTGCTGGAATTGTCAAAAATAGAAAGTGGCAACATGAAGCTTTTACTTAGCAGGGGCAATCTCATTTCTTTTCTGAAACCGCTCGTTCTCTCGTTTGAAAGTATGGCTGAAGGCCATGGCACTACCTTTAGCGCAACCTTTTCGGAAGAAAGCACAACTGATTATTTTGATAAGTCCAAACTGGAAAAGATCGTTTCCAACCTGATTTCAAACGCCCTGAAATACACCCGGGACGAAGTCCATGTTTCCGTAAAACTGGAAAAAGAGGAACTTACTTTTGAAGTTCGGGATAATGGCCCGGGGTTGAGCGAAAAAGAACAGGAGCTTATTTTTGACCGTTTCTACCGGGTGGAAGGTTCAGAAAAAAAGGGCTCAGGCATTGGGCTCGCACTATGTAAGGAACTCGTGGAACTACATAACGGGATCATTTCCGTAACAAGCAGGAGCGGGCAGGGAACAACTTTCAGGGTTCAAATACCGGTAAGCCTGGAGAAACTTCCGCAACAGCTTCAACTGGTTCAGCCTTCAGAAAAAGAGGACCCGGCAATTCCATTTTCCACAAACATTCCTTCCGAAGAAGAACATTTAAAAACTCCAAATACCAACCCACAAACCAAAATCCTGGTAGTAGAAGATAATGCCGACCTGCGGAATTTCATCATTGGGATCTTAAAACCTCATTTTACCACCTATTCCGCAGAAAATGGCCAACTGGGCGAAAAAATGGCCATCGAGTTGATTCCCGATATCATCATTAGCGATGTGATGATGCCCGAAAAAAGCGGTTACGAACTCTGTGAGGCCACCAAAACCAATATCAAGACGAGTCATATTCCCGTAATCCTGCTCACGGCCCGGGCAGATCATCATTCCAAAATGCAGGGTTTTACACAGGGAGCTGATGTGTACCTCACCAAACCTTTTGATCCCGAAGAACTGTTACTGCGCATTAAAAACCTGCTTTCCAGCCGCGACCAGCTTTGGAGTAAGATTACGAGCAACCAGAATATCCTAATAGACGAACTGGACCTGGCCTCTATGGATGATGAATTCTTTGGACAGGTAACTCAAACGATCAGTAAACACCTGGACGACGAGACGTTTAGCGTAGAAATCCTGGCCGAGGCAAATGGGTTTAGCCGTTCGCAGTTATTCCGAAAGATGAAAAGCCTGTTTAACAAAACGCCGAACCAGCTCATCAGCGAAATGCGGCTCAATAAAGCGCACGAACTCCTGAAAAATAACGCCTGCACGGTTTCTGAAGCGGCTTACGCAGTGGGATATTCCAACCTTTCCTATTTCACCAAAACCTTCAAAGAGCGTTTTGGCGTGGCGCCGAGCAAAGTGAATGAATCTTCAGAATAATTAGGAGAAACCTCCTTTTTTCAACGTTTCTAAAGGCTTTGGGATGATTTTGTTAGCATCTGCAACATCAGTGTTAAGCCGTTTTGATCACAAAACAGACATTTGGAAAGCTTCTTTTTACAAGCCAGTTCAATTGTATCACTAAACCTTAAAACGATGAAATTTTTAGTACCAAACCAACTTACTTCCATTTTCAGTCTGCTTATTTTTACGAGTTTGCTTTGTTCCTGTTCTATGGAAGACACCGCGACCACCGAAAACGATCTTTTCACTGCCGATCTGAAAGCCGAAAAATTGGAAAATCTCGAGGACCAGTTAAAGTTCGTGCGGCAAAGCACGATGAAATTCCACAGTTTTGAACAGGCTGCTAAAGCCGGTTATGCGGAAGACCTGCCGTTCAATCCTTCTCCCTACGTGCCGCAAATGGGATATCATTATATCAACGTTGGCCTGATGGATGGGGTTTTTGAAATGGATAAGCCCGAAATTCTGCTCTACGTCCCCAATGAGGATGGCGAGTTGAAACTGGTAGGCCTGGAGTATGCCGTACCAATTGCTGCTTCACCCGAAGCACCGGAAGGTTTTATGGGCGAGCAGGATCACTGGGTAGAAAATCCCAATGTGGCCGGTGGCGCGTGGACACTGCACGTTTGGATGCCGCTGGAAAATCCAGATGGTATCTTCGCGGAATTCAATCCGAATGTGCCGCTCAGCGACCCATCTCTTTAAAAACAAAATAATTAACCAACCAAAAACGAAGTTTATTTGAAGTGCTTTTGTTGGGGGCAACAGAAGGTGCCGGTTCCAGACCTATGATCTGGAACCGGTTTTTTTGTAGCGCCAACATGAAATTTCAGTAGTTTTATGAAAAATGAAACAGCGATTGAAAAATGAGCGTTTTATAGATCATTCAAATGGCTACGAGCAGCTGGCCGAAACTTTTAACGCTATCAGAAGTAAAAATACAATTGGCGTTAGCAGTGTTCAAAATTGGGTACAGGGACTACCCGCCCATGCCAGTATTCTCGAGTTGGGCTGCGGAACGGGGTTGCCGATCACGAAAGTTCTACTCGAACAGGCTGTGAAGGTCTATGCTATCGATGCTTCTCCCACCCTATTATCTATTTTCAGGCAAAATTTCCCGGATGTTCCCAACCGTCTGGAAGCGGTGCAGAATTCTGATTTTTTCGGAAGAAAATTTGACGGCATCCTCGCCTGGGGGCTGCTCTTTTTACTTTCCGAAGGAGAACAACTTGCTCTATTCAAAAAAGCTTCTGAAAGCCTGGTACGCGGCGGAAGATTCTTGTTCACTGCTCCCGAGCAACCGGCAACATGGAAAGATGTACTTACCGGGCAACCATCGGTCTCATTGGGTTCCACAACATACCGAAGCATGCTTTCCAATTTCGGGATGGAGATCATCGATACTTTCCAGGATGAGGGTGAAAACCATTATTTCGAGGCTCAGAAGATCTAATTTTCACCGCTATACTTTTGTAGTTCGGCCTCGCCTCAGTTTCAGGTAAACCAGCAAGGAAATTACAGAAAGGATCAGCCACAGCAGATCGATCAAAAAAATCTGCGTTTGATCTTCGGAAAAGCTTTTCCAAATCCAGTTACCGGTTACCAGACCATTGGTGATCGGGACCAGAAAACCCAGCAAACTTCCCGAAAGCAGGGTGAAATTATTGGTAAAACGGTCATCTTTCCGAAGCACGAGGAAAACAGAAAAGGCCAGCCAGTTGAGGAAATAGGCGTAATAAATAAAACTCATGGAGGCCGGATTGATTTTTACCAGGATAAAAGCCAGCGCCGTGACCGGAAACATGCTCAGGCAGATCGCCAGGTAATACCGAACCACCGTAGCATTAAATTTTCGCCTTTTTTCAAGGACATGTTTCTTGTCGCGTGCCACCAGCCAGATCATTACCCCGGAAATGATCACGAAACAGGAGATCAATCCCAGGATAAAGGAGATCAGCTTGAGTCCGTAACCAGCATAATCCCCAAAATGAAGCCGAAACATCATGTTCTTTACCCCATCAAGATAGGAAGCTGCTTCAGTGGGATCTTTCACCTCCACCGGGCTATTTTCAGTTACCTTGTAAATAATATTCCCGATACCATTCATTTTGGCCCTGCGGTCCAGATTCCCACTAATGGAAACATGCATCCCGGTATCGCCGTAATTAAAGATATGCACTTCAGTTACCTTGAAATTTTGCCATTTTTCTTTCGTAGTGGCCACGAACTGGTTAATATTTGGTGTTTCAGGAAGGGCTGTATGCTGAAAAGCAAATGAAGGATGGGTATATTCCAGGTCTTTATACAATTCAGCTTCCTCTCCATCATACAAACCAAAAACCATTGGTGCGACCAGTAAAAGCTTCAGCATAAAAAATGCGCCGGTAACCGCATAAACAAACTGGAACGGAAAACCAATCACGCCCAGAGCGGTATGAGCGTCTGTCCACAATGTTTTCAGCTTGGCCATAGGGCGAAAAAGGTAAAAATTGGATACGATCTTTTTCCAGTGCACAATGATCCCGGTAAGGATCGCGAAAAGGAAAAAGAAAGCGACGAATCCGGAAAGATAATAGCCATAAGGATAAGGAACCTGGGCGAAAAAATGAAGGCGATACAGGAATTCCCCCAACGAATAGGATTCCACATAGGTCTGCGTGGAGCGATCTTCGGTATCCAGGTAAAAGAAGGAATTCGTTTTGGCTTTTTCCGAAGCCAGGGAGTCTTTGGACGGACCAATATTTACACCAATCTGGCGCTCGTTGAAATAATGAGCCAGTTCCACGTCCCTTCCGTATAGATCATGATCTTTTTTAAGATCTTTCAGGACCGAGTTAAAATCTACCGACAATTCATCATAATCCTCCACCGTATGCCCTCTTTCCCAATTCACGATCTCATCCCGAAAAAAGGAAAATGAACCTGCGAAAAAGATCACGTAGAGCGCCACGCTGATCACAATCCCGCTGACGGTGTGCGTATGAAAAAGTATGTTATACGTCCTGTTTCCCATGTTATGAATTGATTGGATTATGAGCATTTCCGAAGTAGACCATAGCGCAAAGAACAAGGCTTATCAGCAAATAGATTCCCAGGATCTTCCAGCCATTCCGAGCCAGAAATGCCAGGATCATCAGGGCCGCCCAGAGGATAAAAATGGAATAGGTGCTGGTGATCAAAACTTTTACCGGATCGAAAACGAGTGCCAGAACCATGTGCATAGTAACGCTAAGCGCGTAGCCCCCCAGGATACCGGCGGTGATCTTGGCAAAACGCTGCCAGTTGGATTGTGTTAAATACTTCGGATTTGCAGGCATTAAAACAGAAAGATTTCAGTGAACAACAGGATTAAAAAAGTGGCCAGGATCAACGGGTAGCGGAAGATCCTGAGCGGAACCAGCAGGATGGTTAAACTTGCCAGGCTCATCAGCACGATGAAAAAAAGGAATATTCCTGCGCCCACTCCGGAAGATTTCACAAGCAGCATGCAGGAAATGATCAAAAAGATGCTCCCAGTTACTTTCGTGAAATTGGGGCGGTTATTCATCCATTTTTGAAATTTTGAACCAGACTGTTTCACTCTTTTGGAGCTCAGGTACCAGCAGTAAAATCCCAAAAAGCACAATAAAAAAGCAACTGAGAACATTTTTCAGTAATTAGGGGTTAAGACTAGTGGTCGCACAATGCCAGATGAACTCGTATTCCTCGCCTTTGTAGGTTCCCGGAGTGCGTTCTTCAAAAGTCGTTTCCACGATGTATTTAGTATCCCAGGGAAGCTGGAAAGAGACCATTCCGTTCTCATCGGTCTCCAGGGTTTTGGACCAAAGATCTTTTACGAACACCTTCAGTTCATTGTTTGCCAGAGGCTTATTTTTGAAAAACACCTGGAGTTTGATCGCCTCTTCGGAAACAGGAAATCGCTTGATGCTCAATCCTTTTTCATTCTGAACAATCGTCTCGTTTTCCGCTGCTCCCACCTGGAATTTGGCTACGGAATGATAGTGTGTCTTAAAGATCCCGAAATCATATTCGGTATAATCGATCACGTCTATAGAATCATTATTCAATAGAACGGTGTAAGTTCCTGCTGATTTCGGCACATAATGCGCCACATAATGGTCTTTTTGTGCAGTGACCTGCAGCTGCGTTTTATTCCCTTCACTGTCCAGCACCCAAAGGCTGAAATCTTTTACATTCGGAAAATTCTCGCCCTTCACTTCTTCAATGACTCCGTAAGTATATTCACCGAAATAAACCCTGATTTCCTGCTGCTGGTTCAAGGTTCCTGAAGCAGCCGTTTCGACCCATAAATAGTGAGCAAAAGACTGGGCTGAAATGGCCATTATAAACAAAATTGTGAGGATAATTTTTTTAGTATTCATCGTATTATTTTAGTAATAACAGCCCTTATCGGAATAAGGGCTGTTGGTTAAACATTGAAAAACTCAAACAAAAACAACATTAAAAGTTATAGGTCAGGGTCAGTCTCCCGTTAATGCCGGGCTCTGATTGCCAATACAGGTATGAGCCGTAGTTAGACCCTGAGTACAGGTATTCATCCAAAAGGTTGTTCACATTCAGCTGAATTCGCACTTTGTCATTTTT
This sequence comes from Christiangramia flava JLT2011, assembly GCF_001951155.1. Taxonomy (NCBI): domain Bacteria; kingdom Pseudomonadati; phylum Bacteroidota; class Flavobacteriia; order Flavobacteriales; family Flavobacteriaceae; genus Christiangramia; species Christiangramia flava. Next base: position 2,063,554 of record NZ_CP016359.1, on the reverse strand, counting down.
CCAGGAAACCGCGCCGTCCAGTCGGAAATAATCCGGCAGATCAGTTTGATTGTCGGCTCCCCAGGACCAGGCAGAACGATCAATCTGGTATTGATAGCCCAACGAAGTCCCAAAACCATTCAGTATAGATTCGGAAGGAAAATTATAGTTCAGCCAGCCGTTGGTCAGGTGCTTGGCGTGACCGGCCACTTTCATTCCAATATTATCAGGATTGGTATCTTCGGTGATCTCTACATCAGTATTGGCGTAATTCAGGATGATGTTCAGCTCTGGAGTGATCTGTCCCTGCAGGTCCAATTCCACTCCTTTAGACTGTACTTCTCCCAGCTGAATGGAAAAATCGGTATGTTCGGGATCGGTCACCAGCACGTTCTTCTTGGTGATCTGGTAAACTCCAAGGGAACCTTTCAAACGACCACCGAAAAATGCTTTTTTGATCCCTCCTTCCACGTCGATGGCATCTACAGGATCGAAGGTTTCCCCGTCATAACTTAACCCGCTCTGCCCTAAAAACGACTGGTCGTAAAGCGCGTAGGCCGTGAAGTCTGGCAAAATATCCCAGCTCAAACCAAATCTTGGAGTGAATTTATGATCGGTTTCTTCCTTGCCAAGAGTCACCAGTTCGGTATATCTTCCGGCAAGAGTAAGTCTCAAGCTGTTTTCAAACAGGCCAATCTCATCCTGGGCGTAAAAACCTCGCGTCGTATTCCCGGTGTTGTAAACATTCTCCCGGTCTTTCAGGTCTACTGATCGGTCGAACTGCGGAGTTTCTGTATTTCCGTAGACCGGATCATAGATATTGAAAGCCTGTTCCGTATCTATCGCCACCAGCTGGTTCCAATCTGCCCAATATTCCTTTTCACTGAAGTCGAAACCTCCAAGAATGTTGTGATTGATCTTGCCGGTATTGAAATTTCCGTAGAGATAAGTCTGGAAATATTTTCCGGTAGAAAGCGCATCCCAGATGCTTACGTAGCGATGAGCGTCGCCATTATCGGCAAGGTCCAGCAGCCAGGTAGAATTCCCCTCCTGGTCGTAACGAAGGCTCGCCAGCTGAACGCGAACGCTCCAGTTATCAGAAAATTGGTGATTCGCATTGATGAAAGCTGAAAGTTCCCGAATATCGGTCACCGGGTAATTGGTGTCAGTAAACTTAAAATCGCGGTCCAGGCTGCCATACCCATCTTCGCTGGGGGCGAACACATAGGCGGTACCGATGTAGCTTTCGGCCTGCTGAAGATTCAATTCTCCAGTTACCGATGTTTTATCAGAAATCTGGTACGTTAAGGCCGGTGCAACCCCATAGCGTTGCGCATCCTCATTGCCGCGGTGAGAATCTGAAGTCTGGTACATTCCGTTTAAACGATAGAGCAATTTGCCGTTATTGGTCAGTTTCCCGCCAAGGTCCAGCGTCCCTCTATACGTGTCATAACTCCCCAGCATGATAGAGGCCTGGGCGACCGGGTTTTCGGTTGGTTTCTTGGTCACGACATTGTAAAACCCGCCAGGCTCCCCGGCAGACATCATAAAACCTGCCGGTCCTTTCACAAATTCGATACGCTCCACGGTGCTCATATCCTCAGAAAGAGGCCCCCATGTTCCCTGCACATTCACTCCATTCCTAAAGGCTGGCAACCGGAAACCTCTCATATTCACCCTGGCAAAATGGCCCCAATGTTCGATCATGGTCACCCCGCTCACGTTCCTGATCACTCCTTCCATCATATTGGTGACCTGCTGATCCTGTAACAGGTCATTGCTGATCACCTGGATATTTTGCGGAACCTTGAAAATTTCAGTATTCAATCGAAGGCTCGAACTGGGCTCGTTGGTCACGTAGCGGTTCTGGTGGCCTTCCAGGATCACTTCACTTAATTGTTCTTCATTTACCTGCAACACTATCACCGGAACTTTCACAGTTTTACCGGCCTGCACCTGAACTGGAATATCGCGGGAAATATATCCTACGGAAGAAACCTTCAAATTATACGATCCTTCTGCCACATTTTTCAACCTGAATTCTCCGCGTTTATTGGTGATGGTACCAAGATTCAGACTCTCAATCATAATATTCACATCGGGAATAGGCGATTGATCTCCCGAGGTAACTTTTCCCTCAATCACTCCTGACTGGGCATTCAGCGCCAGTGAAACGAATAATACACAAATTAAACTGGTAATTATTTTCATCTAATATTTGCTATTTTTAATTAGTCTAAATAAGTTTGACGCAAATTTATAGAGTTCGCCTGCTATTTAAATGACGGAAAATGATAAAAAAAAGACGTGATTCGGAAAATGTTCCCATACTGGACTTGAGGAATGGACAGGAGTCTCTGGCCAGCAGTATTTCAAGAAAATCCAGCAGTATTTCGACGAGTAAAGAACAATTCGAACTCCATCCCGATTTTGGTACTGGTAATATTCTTCGGTTAAAGACGGGCAGACTCTGCGTCAACATCAGCAAAATCCATCTAACAAAAGATCTTCACTTTTTGCCGAAAGAAACACCGGGATTCCTGCAACTCTTCTTTATTCTTAGCGGTGAAAAGATTTTCAGGACGGCCAATAACCAGGAATATTTGTTAGAAAGCATGCAGGCCTGTATGATCCAAAAGACTTTTGAGAAGGAGGTTCGTATCCTGGCTGATAAGATCCTGAAGGAGATACAGATCGCTGTGCCTCTGGATTATTTAAAGGAATATGACGTTTTTAAGAATGAAGCTGGAATCGAAGAAGAAATCATCCTGCTACCTATTCACGAACAGGCTTTCTCCATTTTAGAGGATATTCAGGAAAATGATTTCAGCGAGCAGGCAGATGTCATCCTGCTTCGGGCCAGGATCCTGGAACTGATTGCCATTCTTCTGAAAACCCACACTAAAAATGCTACGAACGACCTAAGCGCTACTCCTGATCATATTCTGAAAAAATTATCCCATATCAAAAAAACCATCCTGTCTAATCTGCGCACCAATTTTTCTCTGGAAGACCTTGCTATGGAATCTGGCCTGAACGCTCATACCCTGAACAACGAATTTAAAAGGGTCTTCGGTTGCTCCATCAACGAATTCAGTATCTCCCAGAAAATGGAAAAAGCCAGGCAGGACCTGGAAAACACGAATAAAATGATCTACCAGATCGCTGAAGAAGTGGGTTATAAAAACGCCACCCATTTTTCTGCGGCCTTTAAAAGGAAATATCGCTGCACGCCCCGGCAGTTTAGAAACCGACTATAGGCTGACGCGATTTTCAAAGAAATAGGTTAACTTCAGGCGGAAACCACTGGCCTATTCCTTAAAAATGAAATTTTTCCTTTCTAAATTTCCTGTTTTCCTGTTGTTATTGCTGTTGAACATTTGTTGCCAGCGGCCTGTTGAAAAAATCACGAAACATTCGGAAAAAGCCGAAAAAACCACTACTAAAGCATCTGTTGCCATCCTCGGAATGCTGCATTTCGTTTCCAAAAACAACACCGTTAGCCAGGAAGAAACCGACATTTCCAATGAGAAAACCCAACAGGAAATCAAAATTCTTATCTCCAAACTGAAGCAATTTCAGCCTACCAAGATCGCCGTGGAAAGGCCTTATCGATCAGAAGAAGAATTAAATCGGGCATATCAGCAATTTCTCCATGGAAATTATGAACTGACTGATGAAGAAACCGATCAGCTGGCGTTTCGACTGGCAAAAGATCTGGGTCATGAAAAACTGTATCTGGCTTATGCCCCGGTGAATTTTGACTTTGAGTCGGCTATGGAATTCGCCTCCCAGCATGACCAGCAGCAGCTCGTGGATTCCATAATCAGCAACGCCAGGGAACTAGCTCAAAATTATGACCGTATCCTCGCAGAAAAATCACTGACGGCAGCGCTACAGTATTTAAATTCGGAAGAAGCGATCAATAAAAATCATTTTGGCTATTTGCTTACCACCCAGATTGGGGATGAAGAAAATCGCATCGGGACCGAAATTGTGGGAGAATGGTATAAATCGAATCTCAATATCTACCGGAATATTCAAAAATTGGCAAATTCCAATGACGATCGCATACTGGTGATCTACGGGCAGGGACACCTGAAAATACTTGGGCAATTGATCGAAGATTCTCGCGATATGGAATTGGTTCCTATCGAACAGTTTTTAGAATGAATCGAAATACACATGACCTGCCAATAAAAGGTTAAACAGGTCAAAATCATACGCCTGCCGAGGATTTAATATGTATTTTCAAAGCTCTCAAACTCTTTGCAATGCGTATTGAAAAAATCATTTTTTTGCTGCTGAACCTGCTTTTGCTGATTTCCTGCAGGCAGCAAACCGAAAAAACTCGTCAGGCAGACCGAAATTCTGAAGAAGTGACCAATGAAATTTCTGCTCGTGCAACTACTCCCCCCAAAGACCTGGCGACCATTAAAAAACGCTTTTCGGAAATTGAAACCGTGCGGAAAACTGGCAAACTTGATACCATATCTTTCAATTACCATTGCTATAATGAACGCTCCGGGAAAGTCACATTTTATTCGGAAAATGAGAAGCTTGTGCTTATCGAACATCGGTACAATGAATATTCTCACCATGAAGCGACCGACTGGTTTTACCTATATAATAAGGAGCCATTTTTCGTGTTTTTAGATCGGCTCGACTGGAGTTTCGATAGGCAATCTGGCGGCGAAACGCAAACCAGGGACCAGATCACGCAATCGCGCCTGTATTTTCTGAATGGTAAGGCTCTTCAATGCCTGGAGAAAAATTTCGAGAGAACTTCAAATGCCGGATCAGTGGAAACAGAAATTCCCAATACAGAGACTGACTGTTCCAAAGCTTCGGAAGCGCTTTCCGAATTTCAGAAATTATGGAACTCCAGGAATTCCAATTCTTCCGAAGTATTTTGCAACACCGCCTAATTCTCTGAAAAGCTTTTTGAACTGGCAGTTTTATAAGACAATAAGTTTTACTGAAGCTTAATAGTTATTAACTATCAAAATTTTAAAACTATAAGAAATAAACATTGTAAATTTAGATTGTTACTAATTAAAACTTTCAGAAATGGCAAATAACGGAAATCACAATGGTTCTTCAGATAACCATAAGGTTTGGGAAGTGAATGAATCCAGCAAATGCCCTTTTATGGGCGGCGCGGTGAAATTTACGGCCGGAACCGGAACTTCCAACGAAGACTGGTGGCCAAACCAGTTAAATCTTCGCATTCTTAAACAACATTCTTCCAAATCTAACCCGATGGGAGAAGATTTCAACTACGCGGAAGAATTTCAAAAACTGGACCTTGAAGCCGTTAAAAACGATTTAAGACAACTAATGACCGACTCCCAGGATTGGTGGCCGGCAGACTACGGACATTATGGTCCGTTTTTTATTCGTATGGCCTGGCACAGCGCCGGAACCTATAGAATTGGTGATGGTCGCGGTGGAGCCGGATCAGGTTCGCAGCGTTTCGCACCCCTGAACAGTTGGCCCGATAATGCCAATTTGGACAAAGCACGCCTGCTTCTTTGGCCAATCAAACAAAAATATGGTAAGAAAATTTCATGGGCAGATTTGATGATCCTGACCGGAAATATGGCTCTGGAAAGCATGGGCTTCAAAACCTACGGATTTGCCGGTGGTCGTGAAGACATCTGGGAACCGGAAGAAGATATTTACTGGGGAGCGGAAGGCGAATGGCTTGGAAACAAAGAGCGCTATGCTGAAGGCAATACATTGGAAAATCCGCTTGGAGCAACCCATATGGGACTGATTTACGTGAACCCGGAAGGACCTAACGGAAATCCAGACCCAGTGGCTGCCGCTAAAGATATTCGGGAAACATTCGGTAGAATGGCCATGAATGATGAGGAAACCGTCGCTCTTATTGCCGGTGGACACACCTTCGGAAAAACACACGGTGCCGCCGATCCTGAAAAATATGTTGGCGTAGAACCAGCTGGTGCTACCATCGAGGAAATGGGACTTGGATGGAAGAATACGTTCAACAGCGGGAATGCTGAAAATACTATTACCAGTGGTATTGAAGGAGCCTGGACTGATACCCCTACAAAATGGAGCAACAAGTTTTTTGAAAACCTGTTCTCTTATGACTGGGAAGTACATAAAGGTCCCGGAGGAGCTTACCAGTGGAGACCAAAAGATGGCGGCGGAGCAGGAACCGTTCCAGACGCTCATGATCCTTCCAGAAAGCACGCGCCGTTCATGTTGACGACCGATCTTGCTTTGAGAATGGATCCTGATTATGAAAAAATTTCCAAGCGTTTTTATGAAAATCCTGATGAATTTGCCGAGGCATTTTCCAAAGCATGGTATAAACTGACGCACAGAGATATGGGACCAAAATCCCGATATCTGGGACCAGATGTCCCTTCGGAAGATCTGATCTGGCAGGACCCGCTTCCGGCTGTAGATCATGAGTTGATCTCAGACAGCGATGTGGATGTGCTAAAACAAAGCATTCTGGATTCCGGATTATCGGTTTCTGAGCTGGTTTCTACAGCATGGGCTTCGGCTTCTACCTTTAGAGGGTCAGACATGCGTGGAGGTGCCAATGGAGCGCGTATTCGCTTTGCACCGCAGCGTCACTGGGAAGTGAACAACCCGCCACAACTACAGAAAGTGATTAGCAAACTGGAAGCTATCCAGGAAGACTTCAATAATTCCCAATCTGGAAACAAGAAAGTTTCTCTTGCAGACCTGATCGTTCTTGCGGGAAGTGCCGGAGTCGAAAAAGCTGCAGCCGATGCCGGTCACAGTATTCAGGTTCCATTTACCCCAGGCCGCGTGGATGCGCTGGAAGAACAAACCGATGTAGAAGCTTTTGATGCACTTCAGCCAACTTCAGATGGTTTTAGAAACTATTTCAGAAAAATGGATAATGTTTCGACCGCCGCTGAAGAAATGTTGGTGGATCGTGCACAACTCCTCACACTAACTCCTCCTGAAATGGCAGTTTTGGTAGCTGGTTTAAGAGTGATGGATGTGAATTATGATCAGTCTAAACATGGTGTATTTACAGATCGACCAGGCCAGTTAACAAACGATTTCTTTGTGAATGTACTGGATATGGGAACAACCTGGAAAGCTACTGATGACTCTCAGGCGTTTTTTGAAGGAAAAGACCGACGTACTGGCGAGGTGAAATGGACAGGCTCCCGAGTAGACCTGATCTTTGGATCCAATTCTGAATTACGTGCTTTGGCTGAAGTTTATGCCTGCGAAGATTCTAAGGAGAAATTCCTGAACGACTTTGTAGCAGCATGGACCAAGGTCATGGAACTGGATAGATTTGACCTCAAATAATCTCTATATATTTTTGAAAACGGCTCTTTCAAGGGCCGTTTTTTTATACCCTTTTTGCCTTCATTTCGGAAATTCGACCTTTTATGATCCAGCCAATTCCGAAGAAGATCATAATGGTACTAAAAAACTGGTAGTCACTCCGGTCGCTTAGGAAAGCAATGCAAAGGCTCACCATTACGGTGATGATGCCTAATAATTTGATTCGGTTCATTTTAAAAGATTTGGGTTGAGAGTAGTATGAGAATGGAATTTCAGTATGAGTGTTCCTTCTAATCGCAACCAGCTTTCCATCCCGCTTCGGGAATTGATCCTGAGATCTTAAAAACAGCAAAAGCAAATTGAAAAGTTCCTTCGGAAGGTTGAGAACCAGTTGTAGGTTTGAGTAGCGTTTTTTCATACTGACCATTTAGGCGAGCTTACGTAAAACATAGATGTAGGGCCTATCTAAAAAACGTAATCCTCTTTATATCAGAGCCTAAAATATTATTTATTTCGAAATAATTGTTTTGCAAGAGTAAATTTTAACATTTCAGTTGCTTCATTTTCAGTCCTTTGCCATGGGGTCGATGAATTTTTCGAGCCTTTCTGAAGTGATTTCCGGTGTAGCTCCTTCTTCTGAAGCTACCAAAGCTCCCATCGCACAGGCACGATCCAGCGCATGCTGTGGATTTTCCTCCCCTAGCAGGTTAGCCAGTAAGGTGGCTAGGAAAGAATCTCCCGCGCCAACAGTATCTTTCACCTGTACCCTGTATCCACTGTTGTAATATAGCTTTTTGTCGTGCATCAGAACGGCACCATAGGCACCTTTAGTCACGCAAATGCTGCGATCTGGAAATTTCACTGCCATAAACAGCAGATTTTGTTCCAGAGAGTGATACTTGGACCCAAGCATTGCCGCCACTTCATACAGCTCGTCATCATTGAATTTGATAAAATCGGTGTATTCCAAAAGTTTGATCAGCAATTCCTTGGAATAGTGGGGAGGCCTTAAATTGAGATCCAGGATGTTGTAACGGCCCTGTGGGAGCAAGCGGAATAAGCTTTCCCGACTCTTGTCGTCCCGGTTAACCAGGCTTCCAAAAACGAAAAAATCAGCCTCTTTCACACTCTTCTCCATGGCTTCAGTCGCTTCAATCTTGTCCCAGGCCACCGGGTAATCTATAGTATAAGTAGCCGAACCACTTGCCGATAGTTGTACCTGCACTTTGCCTGTTTCGAAGCTGGGGTCTTTTTCGATATTTTCCGTTATGATATTATTGGCCTTGAGGTACGCCAGCAATTCTTCTCCCTTAAGGTCATCTCCTACTTTGCTGATCATTTCCGTAGTTACACCAAGGCTGCTTAGCCGTAAAGCTACATTTAAAGGTGCACCGCCAATTCGTTCTTTATCGGGAAAGACATCGAATAAAATTTCTCCGAAGCAAACCGCATTCAGTTTTTTTGCCATATTTCAAGTTTCTTTTCTAAAGTTAGAAAAAGATTAGATACTAGTTCAGAAGCAGAGCTTACCATTCCGGAAGGGTTTTAACCGGGGCAATAGCCACATCATTGATCTTCCAGTGAAAACCAAGAATTTCCTGGTAGGCCCATTCCATTTTTTCCAAGTTGATTTCCCCATTTGGGATAAAGGCCACCTCGCCCAGGTAAACCTGACCATCTTCTCGAAAACGCACATTTACCGCCTTCACCCAGTCCCAGGTCAGGATCTTTTCTTTCAGTTCTTCGATGATCGGGTCTTTCTCTTCTTTTTCGAGCGTTACGGGGTAGCGGTCCATCAAATCCTGTATCGCGGTGGTCACATAGGTGAGTCCGTCTTTCAAAACAGACACCGAAATAAAAATCGCCGCAACGGCATCTGCCCACCACCATCCGGCACCAAGCCCAATGATTCCCGCTATAGCCGCGAACGCGGTCATATAATCGGCTTTTTGAGCTTTCGCATCCGTAAACAATACTTTATTGTGCAGTTTTTTCGCCAGCGGAAGCTTTTTGAATCCCAGGTACATCGCCGGTAAAGAGCTGTACAGCAAAGCTGCAATCATCACCCAGCCCAGCCATACCTGCGTGTCTCCCAAAAACACCGTTCCAATAGTTGGGTGTTCCCCTTTCAGTAAAGTGATACTGGAATCGATCACCAGAAATAGGCCCATGACCAGCAGGGCCGTGGCACCAATCAGGAAAGCGATCGTAAACACACGGTGGTAGCCATACCGAAATTTATCGTCTGGTTTCTTATTATTGATCTTCGTGGCTATGAGAAAAACCACCGATGGTACCATTCCCAGCGTATCCTCCAGCCAGGCAGATTTCATAGCTTCTGAACTTCCCATAACCAGGAACATTACCACCACTACCGATAACTGATAGCCAATAGTTGCCCATTCCAGCTTTTTGGCTTTTTCGAGAGACTCCTGCAATTCAGGGGGCAATTCAAAACTTCTGATCCCTCTCATGGCTGCTTGTTTTTATGAATGAACAACTCCAGATGCTGCAAAAGTTTATTCTCCCCCTTCGGAATAAGAAATACATGTACACTGTCATACGGCCTGCTAAGCCCAGCTTTTTTAACCCAGATCGTATTTTTATCGAAACCACCGGCCAGGATCGCGATTTCCCGTTTCTCCAGTTTTTCGATCAGGTCACTTTCTGAACCATAGATAAATTCCGTCTCCAGGTTTTCACTACGGGCAAATTCCTTAAGAAAGTCGATTTCTTTACCCTCTTCATTTTTGCTGGTAAACGGAATATTCTCGGTCACACCAATTTTCAACTGGTGTTCCTGGGCGTTTTCAAAAGTGTTTTCCGGATCTTTCGGAAAGTTACAGGCAGTTACCAAAAAGGCTAGCAGCACGTAGAATTTCATAGATTAAATGTACTCCCGGCGACCAGTGAAAAAAAGAAATCGCAGTTAATCTTTTGTGAAATGAATCAGCTCTTCCAGTTTCAGGATGGTTTCCAGTTTCGGGTCGTGGTTTCAACGCCTAGTTTCTTCTCAAAGAATGCGTTTGAAAGTTTCGTTTGGTGATATTTTCCAGGAATTTTCAGGTATACGCCGTGCGAACCTAGCTGGAATTGATCTGCTCCATTCGTATAGGTTTTGTCCCTTTCAAAATCTCTTGAAAAAACTTCGGTTGCCAGGAACACAAAATGCTTCTCGCTCAGTTCTGCTTCAAAAGGATATGCTGAAATTATTTCGGTAACATAATTTCCTTCCAACGCTACCACAGGCACTTCGAATCCAAAACTACTCCAAATCAGCTCTTTGATCATTCCGGCGATGTCCTTGGAGCCAACACCGGGTTTTTCAAGGATCAAATTTCCACTCTGGATATAGGTTTGTACCTGCTCAAAACCTGCTGTTTCCAAAAACTTACGAAGATCCTGCATTTTAATCTTGCGGTGACCTCCCACATTGATCCCGCGTAACAAGGCTATATATTTCATTTTGCTGGCTGACAGTTTACACAAAAATAGCTGGTTCTTCCGGCAATTTTAGCTTTTTCAATCTTTCCATTACCACGCGGACAAGCGGCTCCCGCTTTTCGATATGGCGTGATATAGCTTTGCGGTAAACTCGAACTGTCCATTTTACTTTTCGTTACTCGCAGCAATACTTTTTCAATATTTCGGAAAATTGCCTTCAGTTCTTTTTGATTCAGGTCGTTTACGGCAGTAGCTGGATGGATACGGCTCTGAAACAGTATTTCGTCAGAATATAAATTGCCAATCCCGGAAATGATCTTCTGATTCATCAAAAAACCTTTCATACTGCCTCTGCGACCATCGGCCAGTTCCAGAAATTCTTCTTCTGAAGCCTCCAAAGCATCCTGTCCCAATTCATGTTCTTTCCGGAAAACTTCCGCATCTTCCACTAAATACACCCTGGCGAGTTTTCTTGGACAGGTAAAGAACAACTGAAAATCATTCTCAAAATGCAGCGTGAAATAGGTATATTTTGGTGGTTCCTCTCCCTGCCGGTATTCAAAATTCCCGGTCATCCCAAAGTGAAAGATCAAGGTATTTCTATTTTCAGTAGCTACGAAAAGGTATTTTCCCAAGCGCCTGCTTTCCTTCAGCTGGTCTCCCTGCAATTGCTGAAAAGCGACTTCCTTAGTTCCAAGGATTAGCTCCTCAGGCGCGGAAACTTTCCTGATTTTCTGATGAAGAGCGGTGGCGTCGAGGTATTTTTTAAAATAGGAAACTTCAGGTAATTCAGGCATTTTCAGGTTTTTCTCTCCAGGAAATTACGGAAAAACGCCACGGCTGCTTATTAAGAAACTGGTAATTTTTCATCACACCAATGCCGCAACCAGGAATCCAATATAGGTTCCCAGCGCGGTTCCAAGGGAGCCTACCAGAATTGCCGGAAGCAACAGATCATCCCTTTTAAAACTTTCAGCAAGAGCCAGGGCCGTACTGGAACCACCAATATTGGCCTGAGAAGCGATCGCGACGATCGCCCAGTCTAATTTCAACAAAACCGACATTCCCAGCAGGAAAATTCCGTGGATGGCGACAATACTAACGGTAAAGATCAAGATCTGAAACGCATAATTCCCAACTTCCACCAGGGCACTGATCTCGCAATACGCACCAACTACCGCTAAAAACAGGTAAATACTGAACAATCCCAGCATCCTGGAAGCAGCCATATTTCGGATACTCCGGAATTGCGCCAAAATCAGGGCTACGGTTGTCAGCACCAGGATCGAAGGCAGGTTAAGCCCTTGTTCGGCGAACCAGTTCGCTATACCTTCAGAAAAAAGAATGGTGAGCATCCCCAGGTTCAAGACGATTAGTAATTGCATCAGGCTAACCGGTTTCGCTACATCGGTATTTTTTTCGGCCGTATGCTGAATATTCTTCGGATGCGGAAAAATCTTCTGAAAAACGGGCAGAATAACCAGTGTCACAAGCATCCAGACCGTAGTGACTATATTATCGGCCACGACCAGGCCGGTGTATTCAGCACCTTTCCGAAGCATATCAAATTCAATGGCCAGCGCGTTAAAATTGGCGCTTCCACCAATATAGGTCCCGGTCATCATCCCGCTGATCGCCGCGTAATCTTTCCCAAAAACCAACTGGTAATCGATGATTTGCAAAGCCACAATCACCCCAATCGCTGTTCCCAAAGCGCCCAGGCCAAAAGCAAGCAACATAGGCACTCCCGCTTTCCTGATATTTTTTAGATCTACACCGAGCAGGAGAAAGAAAATACTGGCAGGAGCCACGTAATGGAAAATATGCCCGTATAAGGGAATGGCAGTGGAAGCGCTGGGAATTAACCCAGTGTTTGCCAGGATGGCCCCGAACAAGATCACCAAAAGCGACGCACTGATATTTCGTAAAATTGTATTCCTGGCCAGCCATTCGCTTGCCAAGATGACCAAAATAAGAATTGTAAGAACCGTGAACGCCTGCATTCGAAATTGTAATTTTTAGAAATTTAGACTAAGAATTTTTCATGTTGATGCCAATTATTAGCCTTTACGCTGAAAAGTACGCAAAAGACACTTATTCTTTAACAGTTAAAATTTTCAATTTTTAGATTTTTTTAACTTACTTCCAGTCAAATTACAGAAAATGTCACGATTCCTACTCATCGGTCTTTTTCTAAGCCTTGTTCCTGTTTTGGTGCTGCTGGCTCATCGGTTTTACTATATCCGGAAAATAAGACCTTTCTTCAAACGCCAGAAAAAACTATACGAAAAGCTCAATAGTGAATTTGATAATGATCAGAATTTGCCTGTCTAAAACCGGACTATCACCTCTTTATTTAACTGATATTTGGGTTTCCTCTTGAGAAAACTTTAACTAGCACTGGTCAAAATTTGGCTATTTTTGAGTGGAACTAAGCCTGCACAATGGAAATTTTTGCTCAACCTGATACCTGGGTCGCCCTGCTCACTCTTACTTTCCTTGAAATTGTACTGGGAATCGACAACATCATTTTTATTTCCCTGGTTGCGGGCAAAGTGGAGGAAAAAGATCAAAAAAAAGCGAGGCTTGGCGGTCTTTCCATCGCCCTGGTCATGCGAATTTTACTCCTCCTAAGCATTACCTGGATCATTGGTCTAACCAAACCAGTTCTCACGCTTGCAGATTTTGAATTAAGCTGGCGCGATATCATCCTTATTGCCGGTGGAATTTTTCTACTGGTCAAAAGCACCCTGGAAATACATCATAAAGTAGAAGGTCATGAAGAAAACGGTACCAAAACCGGAAATACTGCTACCCACCTTGGATTTTCCTCTGCCATTATCCAGATCGTCCTGCTAGATATTGTATTTTCCTTTGATTCCATTTTAACCGCGGTTGGGCTAACGGATCAACTAATCCTGATGATCATTGCGGTAATAATTGCTATTATCGTGATGATGATTTTTGCCAAACCGGTAGGGAAATTCGTAAACGATCATCCAACCATTCAGATCCTGGCATTATCATTTTTGATACTGATTGGCGTGATGCTGATCGTGGAAGGCGCTCACTATCATGTTCCCAAAGGCTATATCTATTTTGCAGTATTCTTTTCGCTGGCCATAGAAATGCTGAACATGCGCTACCGGAAAAAGAACGACTAATCTTTTTGCAGTTTTTTGATCGCTGCGGAAAGATCCTGAACTTCAGCATCCATATTTTTCCAGGGATCATCTTTACTTCCCAGTCTTCGGAAGATATTTTTTATGGTATAACGCTGCGCGGAAAGATCTTTTTTGGAAAGTTCGTCCCAGTCTAAAGGCGTCGCGACAGGTGCTCCCTCGATCGGCCTGACGGAATAAGGAGTGACCGCAGTTTGCCCAAAACCGTTCCGAGCCACGTCGAGATAGATTTTTCCATCCCGTTTTGCTTTTCGGGAAGCAGTAGTGAACATTTCAGGGAATTCCGCTTCCAGTTCTTTGGAAGCTGCCTGGGCGAAACTGCGTACCTCATCAAAATCATACTGGCGTTTGATGGGAATACTAATATGAAACCCGCGACTTCCCGTGGTCATGATAAAACTCTTCAGTTCGAATTCCTGCTTCAGATATTTCCTGATTTTTCGCGCAGCCAATTTCAATTTCTGAAAATCGTCTTCTGAAGGATCGAGGTCAAAAATGAGCCTGTCTGGAAGATCTGCCTGGTCTTTTCGGCTAAGCCAGATATGCGGGGTAATGCAGGCCTGGTTTGTGAGATACATGAGGGTGGCTAGATCATTACAGATAACATAATGAGTTTCCCCTCCCTCCTTTTTTTTGATAGTTTTGGTAGGGATCCAATCAGGAAAATAATCAGGCGTATCCTTTTGATAAAACTGCTTGTCATTGATGCCATTGGGAAACCGAATCATGGTAAGCGGCCGGTCTTTCAGGTAGGGCAGGATGACTTCGGAAATTTTCTCATAATAATCCAGCAGATCGCCTTTGGTCAAACCTGCTTCCGGGAAAAAAACCTTTTCCAGGTTACTCAATTTTACATTTCGTTTTCCGAATTTCCGTTCTTGATCCATGCTACATTTCTTTAACGACCTTTTTGGCCGGTTTATCTTTTCTCAGGCCCAGGAACCGCGGGTGTCGCAATTTGTTGGTTTTCGTCCACTCTGTAAAAGCCACCTCGCAAACCATTTTGGGTTGCAACCAGTGTACTTCTTTGGAAGGCAGCGAACCAGGATGCTGAAAAGGGCAATTTTCCTGTGCCACTTCCGTCATGTCAGTTTTGATCTTTTGGAGCATGGAATCTGTAAAACCTGTTCCAACTTTACCTGCATATTGCAGCCCTTCCTGGTCATAAAAACCGATCAGCAAAGCCCCAAAACCCTTCCGCTCGCCCTGAGGATTGGTATACCCGCCGATCACAAATTCCTGCTGATTTTCACATTTGAATTTCATCCAGTTTGAAGACCTGCTGTGCGAGTAGGTGGAATTTGACTTTTTGGCGATGAGACCTTCCCATTTCTTGTGGCAGGCTTCCTTATAAAATTTTTCGCCATCTTTTTTCGGTAGGGAGTAAAGCGGATAGGATCATTAAAATCAAATTCCTTCCGAAGTAATTTTTTCCTCTCCAACAAAGGCGGCAGTCCAACGAGATTAAATCCATCAAGATGCATTACATCAAAGAGATAGAGAAAAACCGCCGTTTTAGAACTGGCAATTTCCTTTTTATCTTTTAAATGCATGCGTTTTTGAAGTTCTGCAAAACTGGTGATCTTTCCTTTGAAGGCGACGATTTCCCCATCTGCTATAAAATCAATTTTCAGCTTTTCGAGGGCTTCAACCAATTCGGGATATGTATTGTTTTCAGACTGCTGATTGCGGGAAAACAACTGCACTTTTTTCCCTTTTTTGAAAACCAGGCAACGTTCCCCGTCCAGTTTTCGTTCGTAGATCCATTCTTCGTCTGAAAAGACCTCGTGGGTGAGTTTTGCCAGCATGGGTTCCATCCAGTCTGGCTGCGCTTCTTTTTGAAGAAGCTCCCGAAATTCTTCAGAAATTTCCGCAGAAAGATCAGCCATTTTTTTCCGCGTCCTTTTGAATTTCTTTCATCGTTCTTCCTGTTAAAACCGATTTCTTCTCGGTGCTCACCGGGTTTCTCCTGGCATCAGCCTGGTCATCATCCACTTTTTTCAGGATCCATTGCTCCTTTTCCCCTTTCCGCGTACGAATAAGCGTATATCCGCCCCGCAGCTTCTTTCCATTCAAAATAAAAGTACTGTGCCCTTCCCTCAATTGTTCGGCCATACTGATCTTCTCGCCCTGATCGTTGGTTTTATCATTCTCGTAAGTACCCGCATCCCAGACCATGACCGTTCCCCCGCCATACTGGCCTTCCGGGATTACTCCCTCAAAATCGGCATAATTCAACGGGTGATCCTCCGTCCTGATGGCCAGTCGCTTTACATGAGGATCTGTGGAAGGGCCTTTAGGCACTGCCCAGCTTTTCAGCACCCCGTCTACTAAAAGCCTGAAATCGAAGTGCAGGTTGGTCGCGTTATGCATCTGAATGACAAAAATCTGTTTGTCTTCGTCCTTTTTGTGCACCTCATCGCCGAACGGTTCCGCGGAAATATCAAAATCGCGCTTTTCCCGGTATTTCTTCAGAAAATCCTTTGCCATTTTTTATAGATTATGGGTTTTTGCGAGGTCATCTGCAAGCTGTGAATCCCCTCCCTTACCACGTTTCCGGAGTTGGTCCATGACCCGGTTCACATCTTCAGGATGATAGGACTGGTGATGCTTGGAAATTCCTTCGATTTTAACTGGCTGCAACCAGAAACCGGTAATAAGAGGAAGGTGATCAGCGAGCATTTTGGCCGGAATTTCATCGTAAAACAGCGGTTTTTCCTCTCCCTTTTCAAAAAATGCTACCAACTCTTTCAGGCTAAGCTCCAGTTCTTCCCGGCTTTGAATCCTGATTTTGGCATTTACGTGAACCGCAGAATAATCCCAGGTGCTGATGTCTTTTTCGCGATACCACGAAGCCGAAACATAGGCGTGTGGCCCCTGGAAAATGATGAGCGCATCTGCACCCTCTTTTAAATACTGCTGCTGTTCGTTGTGATTGGCCATATGTGAAAACAGCAAAAAATCAGTTGCACTTCCCTTAGGGAGGACCGGAATATGGGTTGCCAGCAACCGCTGGCCGTTCATTACTAGAGTGGCAAACGGGTGCTTTTTGATGAACTCATAAAAAAAAGCATTCTCGTCCTTCCGATATTTTTCCGGTCTGTACATTTTATTCTGATTAATGATGAAAAGGGCATTTCCAGCCTTTTTCAACTGCTCTACCGCTATATTGGCGAGCTTCGCTATTACTTCCAAAATCTTCGAGCATCGGGTTGATCGTTCCCTGCAAGGCGCGATCCCGATCACGGATGCGATCCCTGATGGCTTCATACGTTCCCATTTCCCGCAGCTTTTCAAACTGCCAGTGAAGGTTAAACGCCAGAGCCGCATGCGGACTCTGCCTGGCCTTTCTCGAAGCCTGTGGATGCAAACCCACGATATAAAAAGCCTTCCCGCAGAGACTGAAACTGAAATGTTCATTTTCAGGATCGGCACTCACCTCCTGGTCCCAGTCGCAATGATCTGCCTGGTGCAGAAAATGCAACTGTTTCCACAGCAGTTTTTCAAATTCAATTTCGGAATATTTCGGCGAATTCGGAAATACCGCTAAAAATGTTTCAAAATCATTTGATTCAAAATCATAGTTCTCCACGTAACTTTTCAAATCCCTAATCAGTTTCTGCGCAGTTTCCGCGGTTCCGAATGAGGGATATTCAAATAATTGCACCTTATCCATACTGAAAACGGTTTGCGCCATCATACACGGGTGCTCGTTTTCCAGGATAAAATCCTCAAAGTCGGATTTCAGCTTTAACTTAGGATCCTGAGTGATATTCTTAGAATTTCGGGTAGTTGTATCGATGGTTTTCATAGGTTTATTTTTTAACATTTTTCAGAAGCCATTGTTCCAGTTCTGTTTCTTCATCTGAAGTATGCAAAACCGATATATCACCGGTCGTTTCAAAGATTACCGCTCGTACCTGTTGCAGTTTCAGCACATTAGCCTCTCGCAGTTTCGAGCGCAGATCATCTTCACTAACCCTGGCTTTTTTTAAGTTTTTATGTAAGATTTCAGTACCGTTCATCAGCAGCAATGGGGAATTATCTACCGCGGCCTTGATGAATTCAAAACGCCTTAACAGCGCCACGCTCAACTGCAGGAGATAGATCGAGGCCAGCCCAATGATGCCTTCCAGCAAACTCACGCTGGCAGAAAGCACCGTGGTCGCAATGACCGATCCTACGGCCACGGTCATCGCAAAATCAAAACTGGACATTTTGGAAAAACTGCGTTTACCCGCCAGTCTCGTAAAAACGATGATCGCAATGTAGATTCCTACGGCGCTCAAAACAATGGCAAGGAGCGTGACCCAGTCTGTACTGAACCATTTTTCAAAAGAACTACTCATCTTAACCTCCAATGATTTCGCCACCATTAATATGAATTACCTGGCCGGTCATGTAACTGCTGTCTTCACAGGCAAGAAACACATAGGCAGGTCCTACTTCGCTGGGTTGGCCGGGTCTTCCCATCGGCACTTTCTTTCCAAAGTCTGAAACATCATCGAATGTGGAAGGAATTAACGGCGTCCAGATAGGCCCGGGAGCAATGGCATTGACCCTGATCTTGCGGTCCACCAACATTTTCGACAGCGAACGGGTGAAACTGGTGATGGCTCCTTTCGTGCTGGAATAATCCAGTAAATGCTCGCTCCCGCGGTACGCAGTAACAGAAGTGGTATTGATGATCACGCCTTCTTCCAAGTGTTCAAGTGCCGCCTTGACCATATAGAAGTACGGAAATATGTTATTCTCAAAGGTCTTCTGAAATTGTTTTGAGGAGATCTCTTCTACGTCTGATTTTGGGAATTGCATTGCCGCATTATTTACCAGAATGTCCAGCTTCCCGAATTCACTGATGGTTTTTTCCAGGGCTTTGATACAAAAATCCTCTTTTCGAAGATCACCTTTCAAAATCAGGCATTTCTGGCCTTCCTTTTCTACCAGTTTCCTCGTTTCCCGAGCATCCTCCTGCTCCTCGAGATAAATGATCGCCACATGGGCTCCCTCGCGGGCAAAATGCACTGCGACACTGCGGCCAATCCCGCTGTCTCCCCCGGTGATCAGCGCGACTTTACCTGTTAATTTTTCGCTCCCGCGATAATTCTTCCGGATGATTTCCGGTTTCGGATGCATCTGGTGCTCCTCTCCGGGCTGTGACTGCTGTTGATCAGGCACTTCCTTCACTTTACTCATACTACTTTTTTTAGGTTGGTTTTCAGAATATTTCAGCGGTTAGGCCGTTCTTGTTCTTTAAAAAATTAAATTACAGCCTGTTGACGCCAATTAAATGTTAAGCCGTCTTAAGCATTTCAAAAATTCGCGTTTTCGGTGTCATTTGCGGCAACATCCAAAGCGATTGAACTAAATGGAGAATAATTTCAGAATCAAAAGAATTGGTCATCGTGGCGCCAAAGCCCATATGGCCGAGAATACGCTGGAAAGCATTTCAAAAGCCCTGGAAATTGGCGTGGATCTCATCGAGATCGACGTTCATAAGTGTGCCAGCGGTGAACTCTGGATCCTCCATGACTTCACGCTGGATCGCACCACGAACGGCAGCGGGGAAATTGCAAAAAGATCTGCGGAAGAAATTGCCAGTCTGAAAGTTGAAGGCCGCTATAAAATACCATTGCTCACAGAAGTGCTTGATCTTATCGAGGGCCGGTGCGACATCAATATTGAACTGAAAGGCCTGAACACCGCCGGTCCCGTATGCCGGTTGATCGCTAAAAAGATCAAGGCTGGAAAATGGACCTATTCCAATTTTATCATTTCCAGTTTTCAGAAGAACGAACTTTTCAAGGTGCGGCAGTATGATGAGCAGGTGCCAATTGGCATTCTAAGCAAGGCCAGCGTACCGGAAGCGATAGAGCTGGCTAAAAAACTTCATGCCAGCGCGATCCATCCTTCCCTTGGTATCATCACGCGTGATAACGTGAAACGCTGCCACGAAGAAAACCTGAAAGTGAATGTCTGGACCGTTAACGAATATAATGACATCCAACGCATGCTCGAATTTGGTGTGGACGGGATCATTTCCGATTTTCCTGACAGGCTAAATCAGCCTTTCCTGAAACTGAATCCCTGAGAAAGCCTATTTTTGCAGCATGAATACTTCAGCTTACGATATTTTGATAGTAGGTGGTGGCGCAGCAGGATTTTTTGCGGCCATCAATGCTGCGGAATTTAATCCGAAACTGCGCATCGCGATTCTCGAACGCGGAAAAGAGGTGCTGCAAAAAGTCAAAATTTCGGGTGGTGGCCGCTGCAATGTGACTCATGCTGAATTTCTTCCGAAGGAATTATCAAAAAAATATCCGCGGGGTGAGAAAGAGCTGATCGGCCCTTTTCACAATTTCATGACCGGTGACAGCATTGCCTGGTTCGCGGAAAAAGGAATTGAGCTAAAAACCGAAGAAGACGGGCGTATGTTCCCGGTTACAGATGATTCTCAAACCATTATTGATTGTTTTACGAAAAGCTGCCGCCGCCTCGGGATCGAAATTCTCACGAAAACGAGCCTACAGAATCTTCAGCAGGAAGAGGAAGGCTGGAAGTTGAAAACCTCCCAGGGAAACTTTTCCGCCAAGAAATTACTGCTGGCCACCGGAAGCAATTCCAGGATATGGCAGTTACTGGAAAAATTGGGATACGATATGGTAGAAGCGGTACCGTCTTTATTCACTTTCAATATTCAGGATGACCGTATTGACGGGCTTGCAGGGGTCGCCAGGGAAGCAGAAGTGCGCGTTCAGCAAACCAAATTACAAAGTTCCGAGCCACTGCTCATCACACACTGGGGAATGAGTGGCCCTGCCATTCTCAAATTATCGGCCTGGGGCGCCCGTGAACTACACCGGCTGAAGTACCAATTCCAGATCGAGGTCAACTGGATTCCGGGCATGGAGGCTGATGGTATGCTGGAAAAACTAAAAGAACTGAAAATTGCCCATTCCAGGCAGTTCGTTCCCAGCAGACCGCAATTTGATTTGTCCAAACGGCTCTGGCAAAAACTCGTAAGCGCAGCCAATATTCCTGAAAAGACGAACTGGGCAGACCTAAACAAAAACCAGCTGCAAAGTCTCGCTGAAGAGCTAACCGCCTCCGTATTTCAGGTAAACGGAAAAAGTACTTTTAAGGAAGAATTTGTGACAGCCGGCGGGATTGATCTCAAACAGGTGAATTTCAAAACTTTTGAAAGCAAGATTCATCCTAATTTATTCTTCGCAGGAGAAATCCTCAATATCGATGCGATCACCGGGGGTTTTAATTTTCAGAATGCCTGGACGGGTGGTTTTCTTGCCGCAAAGGCAATGGCAAAAAATTAATTCAGTCGCCAGATCTCAAAATTGAGCGCCATGGCGAACAGCACCCAAACCGCGTAAGGAACGAGCAGGTATGCCGCAGTAGCATTGACGATCCTGAACCATCGAATGGTTATCAGGATGAGGATAAAAAGCGCGGTGATATCGATCAAGGCTAAAAAAGGTTTCTGAAAAGCGAAAAAAAGAAGAAACCAGAATCCATTCAGAAAAAGCTGAAACCCGAAATGGTAGAGGGCTGTTTTTACCCATTTATGATAAAAGCCCTTACTCCAAACGATTCCTGCAGAAATTCCCATCAGAATGTACATAATGATCCAGACCGGACTGAAAATTCCCTGCGGTACTTCGAACCAGGGACGTTGGAGGGAAAAATACCAGTTTTCGAAACCAGCCTGCGCTGCCACCACGCCTAAAACCGCAAAAACCAGGCAGACGCCAATGGCAAAAGAACTCCTTATGAATAGCTTTTTAGACATTTGGTGGTTGGTTGGACTACTAAAATAACAATTTATTTGAATTGTATTTCACCTGCCGGCGTGAAGAAAAGTTTAACTTTGACAAAAAATTCTGAAGATGCTTCACAAGGAATTCGTTCCGGAAACCAGCGAGAACCTCCCAGAAAAAGGGAAAGTGACCTGGCAATCTCCCAGCAATATCGCCCTGGTCAAATACTGGGGAAAAAAAGAAAACCAGATCCCGGCAAACCCGTCGGTGAGTTTTACCCTGAGCAATTGCCACAGCACGACCAGCTTTCAGTATCAACGAACTGAGAGCGCTACGCTGGAATTCGATTTCTATTTTGAAGGGGTTAAAAAGGACGATTTTAAACCGAAGATCCAGAAGTTTTTTGAAAGAATCAGGGATTATTCACCTTACCTGCAATCGTATAAATTGGAGATTCACAGTGAGAATTCCTTTCCTCACAGCAGCGGTATCGCTTCTTCGGCCAGCGGAATGAGTGCGCTAGCTCTTTGCGTAATGAGCCTGGAGAAAGCTATTTTCCCGGAAATGTCTTTGGAATATTTTAATCGGAAAGCCTCCTTTCTGGCTCGTCTTGGCTCCGGAAGCGCGAGCAGAAGTATTGAAGGCCCACTAGTAGAATGGGGAAAACATGCAGATTTTGAAGAATCTTCAGATCTTTTCGGAATAAACTATCCACATGACCTTCATGAGGTGTTCAAAACTTATAAGGATACGATCTTACTGGTTGATAAAGGGCAGAAGACCGTAAGCAGTACCCTGGGACACGATTTGATGCACGGTAACCCGTTTGCCGAAGCGCGTTTTAAACAGGCCAACAGCAACCTGGCTAAATTAATCCCGATCCTGCAAAGCGGCGATCTTCCGGCATTCATCGAGATCGTGGAAAGTGAAGCGCTCAGCCTGCACGCCGTAATGCTCAGCAGTATCCCGTATTTCATCTTAATGAAGCCGAACACCCTGGAAATCATTCAGCGAATCTGGGAATTTCGCAGGGAAACAGGTGTCCCGGTATGCTTTACCCTGGATGCCGGTGCCAATGTGCATGTGCTCTACCCGCAACATTCTGAAAATGAAGTTTTAGAATTGATTAAGAATGAGTTAGTTGCGTATTGTGAGAACGGTCACTATATTTGCGACGAAATTGGCAGTGGAGCGCGACGAATTGACAATGGATAATTGACAATGGATAATGGAGTAGAGAGAATGTGATAAAATCCAAGAGTTTTCAGTTCTCAGCAAAAGTTGTTAATTTGTATAAGTTTCTTACTTCTGAGAAGAAAGAATTTGTAATGTCCATGCAGGTTTTAAGATCTGGAACGGCAATAGGAGCATTGGGTCGTGAAGCAGAACATGCTGAGAGCAAGGCAGATTTTATTCATAAATTGTCAATTGGCCTTAAAGAAGCCAACGAAACAGAATACTGAATTGATCTTTTAAATGAATGTAATTATTTAGATAAAGATTAGTTTGAAGAAATAAGAAATGATATTGAGGAAATATTGAGATTACTCATAGCCATTATTAAAAGCTCAAAACAAAAGTAATTTTCAATTTTCAATTATCAATTTTCAATTGAAAGCATATGAAAGGACCTCTATTCTACTCGAAAATACTTTTGTTTGGTGAATATGGAATTATCAAAGATTCCAAAGGCTTGTCCATCCCTTACAATTTTTATAACGGTGCGCTGAAGGTGGATGAAAACCTAAGCGACATCAGTAAAAAATCGAACGAGAATCTGCGGAAATTTGCTGCATACCTGGAAGAATTGCAGGAAAATAATCCGGAGCTGGTTCATTTCGATCTGGAGTCACTTCGAGCAGATATTGAAAGAGGTATGTATTTCGACTCCAGCATTCCTCAGGGATACGGCGTTGGAAGTAGCGGCGCATTAGTCGCTGCTATTTACGATAAATATGCGACCGATAAAATCACTGTCCTGGAAAATCTTACCCGCGACAAGCTGTTGAAACTGAAGAAGATCTTCGGAGAAATGGAATCTTTTTTCCACGGAAAATCTTCTGGTCTTGACCCACTGAATTCTTATTTAAGCATCCCGATCCTGATCAATTCTAAAGAAAATATTGAACCGGCCGGTATTCCTTCTCAGACCGAAAATGGCACGGGAGCCGTTTTTCTTCTGGATTCAGGGATTACGGGTGAAACAGGCCCAATGGTGAGCATTTTCATGGAGAACATGAAACAGGAACCTTTCAGAAAAATGCTGAAGGAGCAGTTCGTTAAGCATACTGATTCCTGTGTGGAAGATTTCCTGAAGGGTGATGTAAAATCTCTGTTTTCTAACGTAAAGAAACTTTCTCACGTGGTACTGGACAACTTTAAACCTATGATCCCGGCGCAGTTCCATAAACTTTGGAAAAAAGGTATCGAAACCAACGATTACTATCTGAAATTATGCGGTTCCGGTGGCGGCGGGTATATTCTTGGCTTTACCGAGGATATTGAAAAAGCCCGTAAAGCGCTTAAAGGTTACAATTTAGAGGTCGTTTACAACTTCTAAAACTTCAATTACATGTCGGCCAGCAACAAACGCCTGCTACTGAAAATTTTCAGCCTTTTTTCGGTGGTTCGCGGTTACAATATTCTCGTGGTCATCATTGCACAATACCTGACCTCGGCCTTTATCCTGGCCCACGATAAGCCTCTTCGCAAGATCCTTTTTGATCCAAACCTGTTTTTTCTGGTGCTGGCAAGCTCCAGCGTCATTGCATCTGGCTACATCATCAATAATTTTTACGACAGCGAAAAAGACCTCATCAACCGGCCCAAGAAAACCATGCTGGACCGCGTGATCAGCCAGCGAACCAAGCTTTCGGTTTATTTTATGCTGAATTTCGCTTCGATCTTCTTTGCCAGTTATGTTTCATTTCGCGCAGTAGTATTCTTTTCGGCATACATATTTGTGATCTGGCTGTATTCTTACCGCCTGAAGCGCATTCTTTTCCTCGGGAACCTCATCGCTTCGATCCTCACCATCACCCCTTTTTTCGTGATCTTCATTTATTACAAGAACTTTGAAACGGTCATTTTTATCCATGCGATGTTCCTGTACCTGATGATCGTCATGCGGGAACTGGTAAAAGACCTGGAGAACATGCAGGGCGACCTCGCACAGAATTACCAGACCATTCCACTGGTGTATGGCGAAAAATGGAGCAAGTTCTTTTTAAGCATCTGTGCTGTTCTGGCGGTCATCCCGCTTATGTTGCTGGTTTCACGTTTTGAAATTGGGCAAATGGACTATTATTTTTACGCTTCCCTTTTCCTGCTGGTGCTGTTTTTACTCCTGTTATTCTTCAGCAAAGCAAAATGGCAGTATCTTTTATTGCATAATATCCTGAAACTGATCATTGTCGCCGGTGTTTTCAGTATCTTATTGATCGATCTGGATGAGGTGATCAACAGGGTTTTTTAGCGCTAAGCGATTCATTTTAAAACATTTCAATAAAATTGGCTTCCCCGAAGCTAAAACGTATCTTCGCAAAAATTTTGAGCTATGAGTAGAGGCAGTAACGATTCAGGATCCAAATACAGCGGAAGACAGGGCGGCGGAAAAAGGCGCAAGTCTTACGCTCGTGGTAACTCTCCTATTAAGAAAAAAATGGAAAAGAGTCCGCTTTCTAATGAAGATGGGATCAGGCTCAATAAATTCATCGCCAATAGCGGCGTTTGTTCCCGTAGAGAAGCCGATATGTATATTGCAGCCGGGAACGTAACCGTAAACGGGCAAACGGTGACCGAAATGGGTTACCGCGTGAAACTTACAGATGATGTTCGGTTTGACAATCGCAGGCTCAACCCGGAAAAACCGGAATATATTTTATTGAATAAACCCGCAGGATTTTTCGTTACCGGGAACCCCGAA
The DNA here is from genome assembly GCF_001951155.1 of Christiangramia flava JLT2011. Taxonomy (NCBI): domain Bacteria; kingdom Pseudomonadati; phylum Bacteroidota; class Flavobacteriia; order Flavobacteriales; family Flavobacteriaceae; genus Christiangramia; species Christiangramia flava. The sequence goes on along the minus strand of NZ_CP016359.1, from coordinate 2,037,941 downwards.
AAAGGCGGGCGCACCGTAATGGAGCTTATTTCCAAGGCGACTTCAGCCAGGGTTTCACCTATCGGGAAGCTCGATAACCAGGCAAAAGGCCTGCTATTATTCACCAATGATGGTACGCTGGCAAAGAAACTGGCCAAACCAAAAAACGGGATTCGCCAGATCTACCAGATCACGCTGGATAAGAACCTATCTTCCGAAGATTTTGAAAAGATCAAAACCGGTGGGGTGTTTATTGAAGGTTCCAAAGTTTCGGTTACAGCCATCAGTTTTATCGAGGATCGCCCGCATACTGAAGTAGGACTGGAACTCAACAGTATCAAGGAACACATCGTGACCAAAATCTTCAAAAGTCTTGGTTATAATGTGGAAAGCCTCGACCGCGTGGTCTTTGGCGGACTCACTAAAAAGGACCTACCAAGAGGTCGTTTTCGCAACCTGACGCAGCAGGAAGTGATCAATTTGGGAATGCTATAAATTTTTTAAGCAAGGTTTACTTTTTTTAATACTTTTACATTGTCAAAAAATACAGAAGCCGGGTGAAAATTCCGGCTTTTTATCGATTTGTATGTAATTGAGAAAAAGCTTAAAATCCCGAATCACGCACGCCAGATCGCTGGCCGTCAATGGCATTCGAACTTTCCGAAAATCTTCCGCAGGCTTTCTTAACATTAATTTACCAGTCGATTTTTTTGACCCTTTAAATTATTCTCTAATTTTTAGCTTTAAAAATTTCCGCAAAAATTGAATACCAAGTACAGCGACCTGATCGATCAGACCTATTATTTCCCTCAGGAGGAATTCACTTTAGAAGGCTCTGAACTCAGGTTCCACGACATCGACCTAATGGAGCTGGTTAAGAAATACGGTGCTCCATTGAAATTCACCTATCTGCCAAAGATATCAGACAACATTAACCGCGCAAAAGGCTGGTTTAAAAGTGCTATTGAAAAGCACAATTATAAGGGGTCTTATAATTATTGTTATTGCACGAAAAGCTCGCATTTTGAACATGTGCTGAATGAAGCGCTGAAGAATGATATCCATATCGAAACCTCTTCAGCTTTCGATATCAATATTGTTGAAAAACTGAAGCAAAACGGCAAACTCAGCAATGATAACTGGGTGATTTGTAACGGTTTTAAAAGAGACCAGTACATTGAAAACATCAGCAGGTTATTGAATGGCGGCCATAAAAAGTGTATTCCGGTGATCGACAATTACGAGGAGCTTGACCTGTTGACTGAAAAGATCGACAGTAAATTCCAGGTTGGCATCAGGATCGCCTCAGAAGAAGAGCCGAAATTTGAATTTTATACTTCGAGACTTGGGATTGGCTATAAAGATATCGTTCCGTTCTACAAGAAGCAGATCATGGAAAATGAGCAGGTAGACCTGCGCATGCTGCATTTCTTTATCAATACCGGTATACGTGATACCGCCTATTACTGGAACGAACTCAATAAATGTTTAAAAGTTTACATCAACCTGAAGCGCATTTGCCCTTCTCTGGATAGCCTGAACATTGGTGGCGGCTTCCCGATCAAGAATTCCCTGGCCTTTGATTACGATTATGCCTATATGGTTGAAGAGATCGTGAACCAGATCCAACTGGCCTGTGAAGAGGCAGAGGTAGATGTTCCCAATATTTTCACAGAATTCGGAAGTTTCACCGTTGGTGAAAGCGGCGGTGCGATCTACGAGATTTTGTACCAGAAACAGCAGAACGATCGTGAAAAATGGAATATGATCAATTCCTCTTTCATTACCACCCTGCCAGATACCTGGGCGATCAGCAAAAAATTCGTCATGCTGGCGATCAATCGCTGGAATGATGAATATGAGCGCGTATTACTGGGTGGCCTTACCTGTGACAGCGACGATTATTACAACTCTGAGCAGCACACCAACGCCATCTATTTGCCGAAGTTCAAACGGGAGAAACCGCTCTACATTGGCTTTTTCAATACCGGCGCCTACCAGGAAACGATTGGCGGTTACGGTGGTTTGCAACACTGCCTTATCCCTACTCCAAAGCATATTCTCATCGATAAGGACGAGAATGGGAACATCAGCACTAAAGTTTTTGCCGAACAGCAAAAAGCAAGTGAAATGCTGGAAATTCTGGGATACAACTAATGCCGTTAAATTTTTATACATTTAAACAACTAATAACCAATTAAATAAACCATGAGTAGAAAGAATTACGCCGGGATACCCGATAAATATGCCCGTCTGGACGAGGCTAAGGTGGTATTGATTCCTGTGCCGTACGACGGTACCAGCACCTGGCAAAAAGGAGCCGATAAAGGCCCGGATGCTTTTTTGGATGCTTCAGAGAATATGGAACTCTATGACATAGAAACCCGTTCCGAAGTCTATAAAAAAGGGGTTTATCTTGCACCGCCGGTTACCGAGGATGCTTCTCCTGAAAAAATGGTGGAGGCTGTCTACAAAACGACGAAGAACTACATCAAACAGGAAAAGTTCGTAACGCTTTTTGGAGGGGAGCATTCTATTTCCATAGGAAGTATTCGCGCTTTCAATGAATCGTTTGAAGATCTTACCGTGGTTCAGATCGATGCTCATGCCGATCTCAGACCGGAATATGAGGGTTCCAAATGCAATCACGCCTGTGCCGTTTACGAAGCCAGTAAAGAGACCAACCTCATACAGGTTGGCATTCGCTCTATGGATGTTTCAGAAACGGAACATATGGACGAAAACCAGGTTTATTTCGCTCATGATCTTTATGAAGACTGGATGGATGATGCCATTGGCCAGATGACACCCAACGTATTCCTAACGATTGATCTGGATGCCTTTGATCCTTCCATTATGCCTTCTACCGGAACGCCGGAACCAGGCGGACTTTTCTGGTACGAGACGCTTGATTTTCTAAGAATGATCTTCAAGAAAAAAAATGTGGTTGGCTTTGACATTGTAGAGCTTTGCCCGAATAAAGAGGAGAAATCATCAGATTTTCTTGCGGCGAAGCTTTATTATAAGATGCTCAGCTACAAATTCAAATATTTAAATTATAACGAAGAAGACGACGAAGATGAATAAAGGACATATTTCCCAGTTCATAGAAAAATATTACCTGCATTTCAATGCTGCCGCACTGGTAGATGCTGCTAAAGATTACGAAAAGCAGCTGGAAAATGGTGCTAAAATGCTTGTTTCCCTTGCAGGTGCGATGAGTACTGCAGAACTAGGTAAAATTTTTGCCGAAATGATTCGTCAGGGAAAAGTAGATATTATTTCCTGTACGGGTGCCAACCTGGAGGAAGATGTGATGAACCTGGTTGCACACAGCCATTACAAACGCGTTCCAAATTATCGTGATCTAACCCCGCAGGAAGAATGGGATCTGCTGGAAAAAGGACTGAACCGCGTGACCGATACCTGCATCCCTGAAGAAGAGGCATTCCGCAGAATACAGGAACATATTTTCAAGATCTGGAAAGATGCAGATGATAAAGGAGAAAGATACCTGCCGCATGAATACCTGTACAAATTGCTATTAAGCGGAGTGCTGGAAGAGTATTACGAAATTGACCTGAAAGATAGCTGGATGTACGCCGCTGCGGAAAAGAATTTACCAATAGTTTGCCCGGGTTGGGAAGACAGTACTTTAGGGAATATTTTCGCTTCCTACGTGATCAAAGGGGAATTGAAAGCGACTACTATGAAATCGGGTATCGAATACATGACCTTTTTAGCCGACTGGTATACCGATAATTCTGAAAAAGGTATTGGTTTCTTCCAGATTGGTGGTGGTATTGCAGGTGATTTCCCAATTTGTGTAGTGCCAATGTTATACCAGGATCTTGAAAGAACAGATACCCCTTTCTGGAGCTATTTCTGTCAGATTTCAGACTCTACAACGAGTTACGGTTCCTACTCCGGTGCCGTTCCAAATGAAAAGATCACCTGGGGAAAACTGGATATTAACACTCCAAAACATATAATCGAAAGTGATGCTACGATCGTGGCGCCGCTTATTTTTGCCTATCTCTTAGATATGTAATTAACACAGTTTTACAACAACTTAAAGCTACTCGATGTAAATAATTGCTTAACATTGAGTAGCTTTTTGCTTTATGAAAAAACTGATCCTAACCTTCGTCTCTTTATTTCTTTTCATCCTTAGCTCCTGTCATACACCAAGCTATACTTTTAGCACCAGGTCTTCAAATGATCCAATCAAATTTCAAGAAGGGAACTACCTGGTTTATACAAGAGATATCCCAACACGATTGCAAAAAGATTTTGAAAAAGAATTACTGGAAAATTTTTCAGCTTATGTTGGGCGTAATAATCTAAAGCTGGCCAGTGAAACCAGCGGACTCATTTTGCCAGCCCGAATTCCTATTTCGCCCGATAAAAAATTACTAAACGAGCTGAAAATTGGGGCAGAATCGTTCGATTATCTAATCAATATCCATACGAATATGGCAAGCGATGATATAGGTTCCATGCAAATTGGGAATCTGTCATCATCTGACAGGAACAGTGTTTCGGTGAGCCTCGAAATCATCGATTTAAACGTACCAGGAAGTATTTATATTCAGGAAGTTTACTCCGTTCTGCAGGCTTATAAAGATACCAAAGATTTTTCCTTTGCCGTCACAGCGGAAAAAATGATGGACAAATCTTTCAAAAAGATACTTTCAAGAATTGAGAAAAATTATATCGACTAATTATGGGAAACTGGTTGGTATTCGGATTAGGATTTTTAGCGCAATTGCTTTTTTCAGCGAGGCTGATCACGCAATGGTTAAAATCTGAAAAGTCCAAAAAAGTCGAAACGCCGGTACTCTTCTGGAAACTGAGCCTGCTCGGCGCCATTTTTCTTTTTATCTACGGTTTTCTTCGGAATGACCTTGCGATCATGATTGGCCAGTTCCTAACCTATGGTCTTTATTGGCGTAATCTTAAAATTCAGCATGAATGGAGCGATCGCAATATTATCTTCAAAATTAGCACAACCATTATCCCTTTTCTATTGGTCGCCTACGTGATTTTCTTCGGAAACCTGAACTGGAGCGATCTTTTTAAAGGTGAGAATCTTTCGGAATGGATCGTAATTATGGGAATCGTTGGGCAGATCGTTTACACCTCCAGATTCTTCTATCAGTGGTATTATTCAGAAAAACATAACGAATCCAGCCTGCCTCGAATATTCTGGATTCTTAGCTTAATTGGCTCCTGTATTCTTTTTACTTATGGAATTTTCAGAAAAGATCCGGTTTTAATGTCGGCTCACTTTTTCGGCGCGTTAATTTATGTCCGAAATCTTTACCTCATCAAGAAAGCCAGCTGCCAGGAAGAGCATCCAAAACATTTATGTTAGCAGTGCCTGAAAAGGCTTTTTTCTTCCGAATAATTCCAACATAAAATACGAAGCAACTGCCAGATATTCCAGTGCTACCAGCCATAGATTCTCCTGGTATTCCGGGTTGGAATAGGCAACATAACTAAGAATGATCACCAGGGTCCAGATGATCATATACCTGAAACTTGTAAAAATCGAGAGCATCAATGGGATGGTTAAATACCACGGATGAACGGTCGTGGAAAACAGTAGATATATACTTACCGCAAAAAGCATACTGGTGAAAAGCTGTTTCAGGTTTTCAGCTTTCCGAAGAAAAGTCAGGATCATAATTAGTAAAAAGGTACAGATCGCCAGAGCTGTCCCTGCACTTTCGATAATATTATAGCCTTTATCCAGGTAACCGAACCAGCGAACGATATAATAAATACTCGCATTCCATTCAAATTTATCAAACCACAGCCCTATACTGGAAGAAAAATTTTGAACCACCTCTTCGGAATAAAATGGAAGAAAACTGACCATTACCACGAGGCTGGTAACAAGATAATAAACCGGCAATTTTAAAAGATTTCTCTTTTCCCTGAAATAAGGAATCAAAAATGGCAACAGCACTAAGGGCAAAAGTTTTACCGAGATGGCTAAACCCATCAAAACAGCCGAAAGCAACCATTTTTTCTGATAGAGCAAGTACAGGGAAAACACCAGAAAGAAAGCCATAACACCTTCAAAATGCAGATTACCGGTAAGCTCGATGATCACAAAAGGATTCAGAATATACCAGAAAATACGATGTTGGGGCAAATCAAGCTTTTTTAGCAGCTTCCAGCCAATAAAGAGCGTCCCGATATCTGCCAGTATTAAAATGATGCGCATGACCACCACAGAGCCAAGAATGCTTTCTGGCGATAGAAATCCCGCGATTCCAAAGATCAACTGACTCACCGGAGGATAATTCGAATAATGACCAGCACTTAAATTACCCATTCCGGCAACCAGTTCCCCGCCTTGGGATAAATTAAAATCTGGTTGCTGCATTAGTTGATCTGGCGTAAACTGATATGGATTCATTCCTTCAGCAATAAGCCTTCCATCCCAAATAAACCGGAAATAATCCTGGGAAAGATCTGGAAGCGCCAGTAACCACACTAACCGAAATACCAATGCAGCTCCGGCCAGAAACCAGAAATTATTTTTCTGCATTTGTATCAGATTAAAGCTTAAGTAAAATAATGCCAGGTATAATCCGGCTAATTTGAAAAAATCGGTACGATCGAGATCGTAAGCGAAAGAAAAATAGAAAGCTGTACAGGACAGCACGAAGATGATCGGCAATTTGTAAAGTTGCAATTTCTTAAGATCCATCAAAAAGCTTTGCCGCTAAAATAGCTAAACTTCGGCTTTCAGACTATTGAAGAAAACAAAACCGAATCCGCTGAACAACATAAGGTGAAAAACAAGTAATCCGAAGTCATTTAAATGGAATGCGCTCCAAATGGCAAAACCGAAATAGAGAAACAGCAAACCTTCGATCACGATATTTTTAGAAAAGCGGCCGCTTAAATAACGATTTCCTTTCCAGCTGTCTTTCAGGTTGGAGATATTAAATTTCGGCGTACGAATAAATTCAGATTTTTTTCCAAAATGTCCTTCCAGAACTGCCAGGCTGTTGTGAACAGAAAATCCCATAGCGATAGAGAAAAACGTCAAAAACATCCCGATAAACCTGAAAAATGTTCTGAAAGAATTTCCATGAATACGGGCATAAGCCACATAATAGCAAACAAAAAAGATCAAGGTACTTACGGCAAAAGCGGCAAGAACATTAAAATACCAGCTGAATGCAGGATTGGTGCTTTTTATATACAGAACTGGAACACTTAGGATCGACAGTAGTAAAACGATCAAAAACATGCTGGAATTCAGCAAGTGAAAGAAACCATGAAATTTGGTACTAAAAGAAACCGATGAATCATTCAGCAATTTCCAGTAATTTTTTCTGAAATTTTCAGCTGCGCCTTTATTCCACCTAAATTGCTGACTTCGTGCCGCACTGATCACAACCGGCAATTCAGCCGGAGTTTCGACATTCTCGAGGTATTTGAAATCCCATTTTTTCATCTGGGCGCGGTAACTTAGGTCCAGATCTTCGGTTAACGTATCGCCACTCCAATTACCGGCATCAAGAATACACTCTCTTCGCCAGATGCCGGCTGTACCATTAAAATTGATAAAATTCCTCCCGAAGTTTCTACCGGTTTGCTCCAGAATAAAATGAAAGTCCAGAGCAAATGCCTGAATTCTGGTCAGCAATGAATAATCGCGATTCAAATGACCCCAGCGCGTCTGCACCACGCCTATATTTTCGTTCTTAAAATATGGAACGGTTTCTTTCAGCCAGTTTTCTCCCGGAACGAAATCAGAATCGAATACCGCGATGAATTCCCCGCTGGCGATCTGCAAACCTTCCTTCAATGCCCCGGCTTTAAAACCGACACGTTTTTCTCTTCGGATATGCTGAATATTCAACCCGTCATTTTGTAATTCCGAAATAATTCCTGCCGTTTTTAAAACAGACTGATCGGTGGAATCATCTAAAACCTGGATCTCCAGCTTATTTTTTGGATAATCTATTTTGGCAATATTCCGAAGCAGTCGCTCCACCACGTAATATTCATTGTAAAGTGGCAGCTGGATGGTTACCTGCGGATACCCTTCAACATTAAAATCAAATTTTTCTGAAGTATCGACGCTTCGTTTCGCGCGGAAATAATTGATCAATAAATGCAGTTGGGACAGGCTGTACAGGAAAATCACCAGTAAAGCCAGCGTGTACACAACAATTATCGCACTATCAATCATTTAAAACTGTATTTAAAGATCCAGCCAAGGATTTTTATGCCTGCAAATATAGCACCTTTCACCGTTCCGGAAACTTTTGATACGCCTATCCGGTTTCTGTAGTGAACGGGAACCTCGGCATAGCTTAAGTTTTGTCGTAAAGCTTTCAGCTGCATTTCAACGGTCCAGCCATAAGTCTTGTCTTCCATTTGCAATTGCAGCAATTTCTCATATTTGATCGCCCGAAATGGTCCAAGATCTGTAAACTCTGATTTGAAAAATACTTTCATCAGTGATGTGGCAAGCCAGTTTCCGAAGATCTGCGGAAAGGTCATGGAGCCTTTTTCCCGCCATTCAGCAACCCTGGCACCAATGACCAGGTCTTTATTTTCTTCCTGGATCGGCTTTAAAATCAGGTCCATTTCCTGCGGAAAATCACTATAATCACCATCAAGAAATACGATAATATCAGGCTTTTGGTTTTGTGCGGCGATATGCGCCATTCCGTTTAAACACGCATAACCATAACCTTTCTGAGCTTCGGAAAGTACCGTAGCTCCGGCTTTTCTTGCAACTTCTTCCGTAGCATCGGTCGAATTATTACTTACCACGATCACCTCCTCAACATAGCCTGGAATATCGTTTATAACATGACCAATCGAATCTGCCTCGTTATGGGCTGGAATAATAACCTTGATTATTGAATGCTGCAAGAGTTGCTAAAAATTTTGTGATTGGTCGAAAATTGCCACGGCTCTTACAGGCGAACCGGTTCCTCCTCGTATTTTAAGCGGAAAAGCACAAAATCTGAAACGGCCTCGGTCCACCAGTTTATCCAGGTTGATCATATTTTCATAATGCGTAAATCCCAATTCCCCGCAAATGTGGTGGACTTCTTTATTGGAAATCTTCGGAACGCCTGGCGACATGGTCTCCACACCAAATGCTGAGATCCCATGGTTTCCCATTCACCTGGCGGCTTCAGCTGAAATTCCCGGTCCGTCGGGCCAGTTTTCAGTATTAAAATGCTTTTGATAATGACCCGTATGGAGCAAAATAGTATCGCCAGCTTTCAGAGTTTCATCGATATCTTTTAGTTTTTGCTGAATTTCTTCAGAAGTAATGATCTCCTTCAATCCCTTTTCAGAAAAATCAAGGCAAAGACCCTCCGTATAAAACATGCTCAGCGGCATGGTGTCTATAGATTTACCTTTATCCTCCTTCCGCATATGGCTTAAAGCATCCACATGCGTGCCGGTATGTTCGCTCATTTCCAGCTTATATACACTTGGAGTTGGCTCGCCAATGATCTCTTCCCCATTCCATTCTTCATGCGAAGCATGCATGCAGATTTTCACTTCAGGAAGAACTTTATAGACAGGCATTCCATCGTAAATTTCCTGGCTCAGATCAATAATTTCCATTATTCTGATTTCTGGTTCAGCAAATCTAACAGGTTTACGTCGTTTCCAAGAAGCACTTCTTCAGAATTAATCCTGTTTTTTGTTGAAGCATTTTCCAGTTTTAAAACACCACGCGGACAAACCGCAGAACAAATTCCGCAGCCCACACAACTGGAGCGAACGATATTCTGACCTTTCTGGGCGTACGCGCGAACATCGATGCCCATTTCGCAATAAGTGGAACAATTACCACAGGAAATACACTGCCCCCCATTTGTCGTTATTCGGAATTTGGAAAACAAACGCTGCTGCATTCCAAGGATCGCCGCCATAGGGCATCCAAAACGGCACCAGACGCGACTTCCGAAGATTGGGTAAAATCCAACACCAATTACCCCGGAAAATGCTGCGCCAATCAGAAAACCATACCATTCACGCAATTTATAAGCATCAAAAAAGAAGATATTATAATTCCCACCGAAATAGTTGATCGAAATAATTCCTAAAATGATGGCGAGATACGCAATGGCACCAATTTTGGCATCCTTTGCCAGTTCGTTGCGCTTAAATATCATGATCAAACTGAAAATTACCGTAAGCAGTCCGGCCATGCCCCATAAAAAGAGATCTTTGGTCAGCCAGAAACGATCGGCATTTTCACCGAGGTAGGAATAAACAACGGCAATGGTCATTACCGTTACAAAAACCAAAACGGAATGTATGACCCAGCGCTCGACCTTCCAGGCAAACTGCGATTTATCAGACAAATGGCGATAAGGGTCTCCGGCAGTTTCTGCGAGACCACCACAACCACAAACCCAGGAGCAATACCACCTTTTGCCATACCTGTAAGTAAGGATTGGTGTGATCACGAAAATGGAAATAATTCCGAAGATGAGCATCAAAACACCCAAATTACCAGCAGACAGGAATCCGTCGATGCGATAACCGGCGAACAGGTCGTAATTGAGTGGCCAGATATTTTTGAAATCGTAATAAGGTTCGTTCAGTTTTGCCAGAATCTCCGGGATGATAAACGCGAAAGCAGTCTGGAAGAACATGACCGAAATTGTGCGAATCACTTCGTACCTGTTATGGCGATATTTCAGAATAAATTTAAAGCCGAAAATCAAAATTGCCAGCGTATAAAGCGTTCCGTACACAAACCACTGGCTGGCAGGATTACCACTAATAATTCGGCTTAAAGGATCAAAAAGTGCTATGACACCCGTATTGTCACCTTCCGCATTGAGTCCCAAATATTGTGGAAACCAATAAAGAATAATATAAAACAGTGTGAGGGCAATTCCTGCTATCCAACCCAGAATTCCACGATTGGTCATGGATTTAAACCAGACACCGTCATTTTTGATTCCGGCATGCTTACCATTGTAAGCATGGACCGCAAAAACAATGGTTCCAATGCTGATCAAACCTAAAGACAGACTTAGAAAAAGTGCTTTATTCGGAAAACTGACGTTTGCAACTGCCAACAGCAAAATGCTCAAACCAATTAATCCCGCGGTTGTGGCAATTTTCTGAATTGTTGAAATAGATGCCGGGCTTTCACCGGTCATAGCCATATTATGTTCTATTCTACTCATATCGTTGCCTGCTGCAGGTTATTTTTAAAACTTTGAAATATTTGTTTTTCATAACGATCATAAAACTCCGGATCGAAATTGGCCTCTTTAAGATTTGCCAGTACATAACCAATTTTACGCTGTTCATTCAGCCAGCGATCGATCACTTCATGCCGAAGCCTGATTCCATACGTATTGATTCCCTGAAACAATTCTGTTTCCGAATTAAAAGAAATCGTGATTGCTCTAGGTTCAGTGGTATGTTGCCAGCGAAAGTGTTTTTCATATTCCTTCGGTTTTGACCATACCCAGCCATATGTTTGATATTCCACATCGAAAAATTTAGCCGAATTGAACCAGTTTCCGGGATTGTATTTTTGCTTATTCCCGGTTAAAGTCAGGGCCACAGTTTCACCCATCATACGGCCTGTATACCAAACAGCCTCCACAGGTTTTCGCTGACCGATCGCCTTTCGCTGCTGTGCGCAGTCTCCAATTGCATAAACATCAGGAATATTCGTTTCCAGAAATTCATTAACGAGAATTCCATTATCAGTTTCTAATTCTGAACCTTTTAAAAATTCAATTGCCGGTCTCACCCCGGCACAAAGGCCTACCAGTTCACATTCAATTTCTTCTCCGGTTGAGGTAGTAACCGATCGCACCCTACCATTTTCACCTGGATTGATCGTTTCAAGCTGGGTCTCTTTCAGAATTTTCACTCCGTGAGATTCGATATGTTCAGCAATCATTTTAGCATCTTTTAGTGGCAGAACGCTATGCCAGAACTCTTTTTCCCGAACGAGCATAGTAACCTCGATCTTACGTGTTCTAAGCATTTCTGCCAGTTCCACGCCTATCAAACCTCCACCAACAATCACTGCTTTTCGGGTGAATTTGGTATTTTCTTCCAGCTCGATCAAATCCTGTTTACTAACCAGTCCCTGCACGCCAGGCAAATCCTGCCCTTCCCAACCGAATTTATTCGGGATTGAACCTGTAGCCAGGACTAATTGATCGTATTCTATCGGGCTTCCGGAAGAAAGTCTTAATTTTTTCTGATCAAAATCGATCTTTTCCACCCAGGCTTTCACCAGGTTCAGGTCATTCTTCTCCCAGAACCAGTTTTCATAGGGCTGTAAATGATCCCATTTCATATGACCCATATAAACATACATCAAAGCTGTTCTGGAAAAGAAATAATCTGATTCCCCGGAAATTATCGTGATCTTATGATCTGATCTTTTCCGAATATGACGAGCTGCAGTGATGCCGGAAATTCCGTTGCCAAGAATAACAATATGCTTCATGAAAATTTCATAATTTGGCAATGAACTGTCGCTGAGAATTGCGGAAGTCCTGCATAGTAAAGTACGCAGAAATATAGCAGAATCCCAAGACCGTATTCAATTAAGATGAAAACTACCAAATTGCTTTTTAGAAATGATTTTTCCAGCATGCTTTTGCTGATGTTGCTTTGGGTTTCTGCCAGTTCCTGCCAATCTGATCAATTACTGAAAAAGTACAATGGGATAAGCCTGGTCGCTTCTCGCGATAGCCTAACGGAAAAACAGGCAAACCGATTGATAGATATCAACGCAAACGCCGCTGCGTTGATGCCCTATGCTTTTCTTAGTTCGGAAGATTCTCCCGAGTTACATTTTAATTCAGACAGGCAATGGTTTGGGGAGCGGGTGGAAGGCATTGAACAGGCAATAGACAAATTGCATCAGCATAACATAAAAGTGATGATGAAGCCACACATCTGGCTTCGGAATGGATCATTTACCGGAGATCTTAATTTTAAAACTGATCAAGACTGGGCTCAATTCGAAAACTCTTACCGGGAATATATTTTGCTGTATGTTGAAATCGCCGAAAAACACCAGGTGGAACTTTTCTGTATCGGCACAGAACTCTACAATTTTGTAAAAAACAGGCCTGAATTCTGGGGTGAATTGATTGCTGAAATTCGTGATCAATATCATGGCAAACTTGTTTATGCTGAAAACTGGGATAAAGTAGATCAAACAGAAATTTGGAAATCGCTGGATTATATTGGTGTCGATGCATACTTCCCATTAAGCGACAAAGTCGCACCGAAACTACAGGAAATCAGGTCGGGCTGGCAGAAACATAAATCGATGTTGAAAGATCTTTCCGAGGAATATGACAAACCCGTTCTCTTTACAGAATACGGTTACCGAAGTATTGATTTTGCTGTAAAAGAGCCCTGGCATTCGGGCAGGGAAAAAACTGAAACGAATCATGGTTTACAAGCTCGCGCTCTGGAAGCCACCTACCAGGAATTCTGGACAGAAAACTGGTTTGCAGGAGGGTTTCTTTGGAAATGGCATCAGCATGAAACCAGCGGCGGACTTGAAAACGATCGTTTTACTCCGCAAAATAAACCTGCGGAAAATACCATAAAAGAATACTACAGGAAATTTAAGCGTTAACCCGCTTGTAGTAATGGCTGTAGAGTTCTTCTGCTGTAGCACCTCGCCTTCTCTTCCAGTAAATCTCTATAAAAAGTCGTTGGGTATTCCAAACGCCAAGACGATTGTAGAGCCTGGCAGAAGTAGTGATCCACTGCTTGATAACCGTAAATTGCTTTTTAATATATAGGCGCCTTATTATCTCATTATCCTCATAGACCTTATAATTTTCATCAAAACCTCCTATTTCATGGAATAAGTCCTTTTCGACAAATAAAGACTGATCGCCTCCCCGACACGAAATATGGTTCACTTTGGTGAATTGGCCCATTAAGTTAAGCCACCAGTGATTTTTATCAAATTTCATTTGAAAACAACCGGCTTTCTTTCCCTTCTTGACCGCATCAATTATAAGCTGATCAAAATGCACTGGAGGAAAACTATCAGCATGAAGAAAATACAGGATTTCACCTTTTGCGATACTGGCACCCGTGTTCATTTGCACCGCCCGCCCTTTATCTGAAGGAAGGTAAAAAACCTTTGGATGATCTTTTGCAATTCTGGCTGTACGATCGGTACTACCACCATCCACCACGATTATTTCCTTTATCAATCCTGCGGAAGCAACCGATAAATGTTCCAGCAGCTTCGGAAGTTGTGCCTCTTCATTAAAAACCGGGATGATGATACTCAGCATCCTATTTAATTTCATTTAAATTCCAGTCGTAATCTTTATAAGTAATTCTCACTCCCGAATTGATCTTGGTATTCGAGAACTTGTTCACATAATCTATTACAGTTCCGTTTTCAGTGAAATCCTTTTTATACCAGTCGAAAATTGAAGAAAGTTTCGCTGAATTTTTCGAAATATCATTTTTATCGGAATTGATAAATTCAATGGCTGCTTTATCCAATTGTTCATTGATATGCGCAGCGGTATAGGCCTCGTTCATCAATTTTGGGCAGGACATGGAAGCGCAGTTAATGGCAAAATGAATTCGCGGTTCCTTCATTTTCCGAAGAATACTATTCTCAATTCCTCCCAGCGAAATAGTTTTATCGCCGACTTTCACAAAATCGTTGGTCCATGCTCCTTTAATATCCTTGATACTTTTCACCGGATAATTTTTTAAGATCAGGTCAACCGTATAGGCATTGTACAAATTGATGTAATAGGCCAATTGTTCCTGTACAGACCAGTCTTTCGTTGGCTCCTGGTTAGATAACATTTCCAGGTATTTATTCAGTTTCTCCCGGTCATTTTTAAAATCCTTGTAATCTACCATTCCGTTAGATTTCACGTGTTTTTTCAGTAACTCGTCCCATATAGCGTGATCCACATTTACAGCGGAATTTGCCGTGGTAGAAGTAAGTTTATCTGGCACCTGTGTAGAAGGCAGGCCTTTACTTGTCAGTCCCGCGCTGGAAAGCAACGAGCAGGACGCGCAAAGACAAATACCTATTACAAAAACTGAAAGATTTAAAAATGACTTTTTCATAGTTTAATTTTTAGCAGCAGCCTCCACCATCATAATGAAAAGTAGATTCGCTGATGAATATATCGTCTCGTCCAAGCGCTGCCAGTGCACCCGCAGTTTTATCGCATACTGCCAGTGGCTGATTTTTGAGTAAAACATGACCTTTTTTATCATCAAAATGATCATCTTCTCCATAATAGATCGCCGCCTTACCGGTAAAAATACATGGTCCGTCTTCGGGCATTGGATCTTTAATCGCAGCAACTTCAATAGACTCTATATATACGAGTTCTTCGGTAGGATAGTTTTTAGGATCCAGAATTCGGTAAGGTTTTCTTGCGCGAATTTCAATTGTTCCGAAACCAACATCTGTCAACGCCTTAACATAATCGGCTATTGAAAGGCTTCCGCTTAAGCATAAAGCTCGCAGGCGCTCATCATTACGCAGTTCCTCGTTCATCTCCTGTTCGCAGGTTGGATCGCTCATCACGAGCCTGCCATGAGGCTTCAGTACGCGATACATTTCCTTAAGCGCTTTCGTAAGTTCTTCCGTTTTGAAAATATTGAAAAGACAGTTCTGTGCGGCAACATCGATAGAATTGTCTTCAACAGGGAGATCTGTAGCATCACCTTTTTTCAGGTCCACAAATTCCGATTTGAACCAGGGGTTCTGTTCTTCAGCAACTTTAAAATTCTTCCTGGAAGCTTCCAGCATCTCATCAACCACATCAATGCCCACCACACCATTTTTCTGACGAGAAAAATAGGCGAATTGCAGCAGTTCCATACCTCCGCCAACACCAACATAAAGAATTCGCGGATTATTGGTAAGATCCCTTGCATGAACGGTGCTTCCGCAGCCATAATTCATTTCCTGCATGATCTTCGGAATTTTCAACCCCGGAAGTTCCCAAATAGGATTCGTGGTGCAGCAAAGCCCCACTTCTGGCGTTAAGGCCGCATCTCGATAGACATTCTTGGTTGTTTCTAAGTAACTGCTCATATTAAACTTGCTGAAGTAATTCTTTAAATAATTTCACCATACTGGGTTCTGCTTTCGCGGCATTGGCCAGAATATCCTGAATATCTACCTTTTCAAGGTTCGAAGGATCGCCCTGATCTGTGATAACTGAAATTGCGGCAACAGGAATATGCAAATGATTAGCCACGATCACTTCAGGAACGGTACTCATTCCCACAGCATCTGCGCCGATCATTTTTAAATAGCGGTACTCCGCCCGTGTTTCCAGTTGAGGACCTAAGACCGATGCATAGACACCTTTATGAAGCGTGATATCGTGCTTTTTGGCAGCCACTTCAAAAATATCGTTCATCTCTTTATTGTAGGGTTCGCTCATATCTACAAAACGTTCCCCAAGTTTTTCAACTCCATGGAATGCCAGCGGCGAACCACCCTGCAAATTGATATGATCTTCGATGAGCATCAACTCCCCTTTTCCGAAGTTTAGATTGATCGCACCGGAAGCATTGGAAACCAGCAAACGCTTCATTCCCAAACGCTTCATGACGCGAACGGGATAGGTTACGTCAAAAAGGCTATAGCCTTCATATAAATGAAATCTTCCCTGCATGATTACAACCTTTTTCCCTTCGAGACTGCCAAAGATGAGCTTGCCCTTATGGAATTCGACCGTGGCCGTGGGAAAATAGGGAATATGATTATAGCTTACTTCTTTCTCGATCTCAACATCATCCAGCAACTGCCCAAGGCCGGTGCCCAGGATGATCCCCACTTCCGGCTCCCCGAAGCCGCGGGATTTCAAATAATCTACCGATTCATCTATACGGTCTGTCATAATTCTATAAATTTTTGGAAGGCCGGATGATCTCTAATATCATCCAGATAATCTACATCATTTCGGGGCTCCATCAACTTCAGCTGGTACTCTTGCAAATCCTGAAGCGTATTCTCCAGCACTGTATTGGTTCCCCAATTTTTGTTTTTAAATATTTCCGAATTTAAGGATTTCATTCCTAATAAATAGTATCCGCCATCAGTTGCCGGGCCAATAACGAAATCATGATTATTAAGAGACTCGAAAGCAAGCCGGATATCTTCTTCAGAAATATCATAGAGGTCTGTCCCGATGATTAGAATTCTCTCAAAACCCTCACTGAATCCATTTTCAAAAGCATGTTGCATCCTTTCACCAAGGTCCGGAGAGGACAATTGTTCTTTCTTTTGAAAAAGATCATTATCCCAGATATCACTATTATTGATCTCATCGGAATACCAAACCTGCCTGGTCGCAACGACTTTTGATGTGAATTTAACGGAATGATCTAATAAAAACTGGTAAATCTCCAGTGCTTTTTTATCTCCTACATCTTTTGCAAGCCTGGTTTTGACTTTTCCAGCCACCGGATTTTTAGTAAAGATTAAAAGAAGATTTTTTTCTGATTGTTCTGAGGTCACTAATATACTTTTTTACCGTTCGTAAGCCATTTAGCCCAGTTTTTAGAAAAAACATGCACACTATCAGTGGGCTTTCCATTCCTGAAAACGTCATAACCGGTATTTTTCCATTCAAATATTCCACCGTATAAATTAGATACATTAGAATAACCGGCTTTCCTGATCTTTTCAGCGATATTTTCAGAACGGATACCTATCGAGCAATATACCACGATGGGCGCAGACTTATTTTTAAATTTCTGTGAAAACTTTTCAATGGAAAATTCTTTATAACCAATAAACTCGGCCTGAGGCAGATGACTAACATCATATTCCTTTTTCTCCCTTGCATCTGCAACCAGCACTTTTTGATTAGTCTGCATCATTTTCAATTCCTGAACCGATACATAAGGCACTTCCTGATTATTGTATTTCTCAAGCAAATGCCTGAGATCACGCTGGCCGTGAGCCAGGTTCAGGCCGAAAAGGATCACTATCAGGTTTATATATAATTTCATCATTTTTTAATAGTTACGAAAATATTCAGGCGGTAGATGTTATGGTAATCTAAAACCTGATCAATTCACCCTGCCTGGACGCTTCCTCGGCTGGAAGAATTTCCATATTATCCCAAATTCCAGTTTTAAGAGTAGCTGCATATGCAGCAGGCAGGTTATTTTTAAGCATTAACTCGTTGGCTTTTACGTGATCATATTCCAGCTGCTGAAATTCAACTAAATTACTGGAGCTATCATCCAAGATCGCATACCAGGTCTTGTTTGAGCCGTCGTTGGCCGGCATCCCGATAACCCCAGGATTGATCCAAAGTTTTTCGTTTTTAGAATCTGAAAATGGCAAACCGCAATGCCCCGCCAGGATGATATCACTTTTCGTATGATCGAAATTTTGCTGTTTTTTATCCCAGCTGGTTGATTTGAAAATAAATTCTGAAGTATTGAAAAATGAACCGTGCACCACAAAAACCTTTTTCCCGGCATACCTAAACTGAATGTGTTCAGGGATATTCTTCATCCGGTTAACCGATTCTTTTGAAAGCATCATTTTCGCAAATGGATACCATTCTTTGGAAAAGTCATCACAACGCGAACCTTCGCGAAAATCGCATCCGCAATCCTCCTCATCATTCGCCAACTGGATTTCCACATTCCCGGCAATCGTTTGTGCTCCCCAACTTCTGAAAAACTGGATAGTTTCCTCGGGTTGCGAGCAATAACCGACTATATCGCCCGTGCAAATACAGTTTTCCGGAGAAATATCAAGATCTTCAGCCAGTTCTTGCAGGCTTTGCAAAGCCTGAAGATTGCTGTAAACTCCCCCAAAAACGAGAATTTTTCCAGACAACTCTCCTATATCATTTATTTTTTTATCCATTTCGGAATAAAGAATAAGATTATACAACTTAAAATTCCCCAAACATTGATCCATAACAGCTCTGCATAAGGGCCTTCGGTTAAAATCAGGTTTTTGGGAAAAGTTTCAAAAACGAGCAGCAACCCGAAAAATAATCCGCAGAAAACGCTCAAATAAAAGCTAATTTTCGGAACCTTTTTATTCCAGAAAATAAAAACCGGGGTCAAACCAATGACCATGGTTCCACTTATAGTCGTTGCTGAAAGAATTTCGGCTTCTAGGAAAATTGGGATCGTACCCAAAACTGCCACGCCGATCATCACCAGCCTCCCTATTCTTACTGTTTTCCCAAATTTCAGATCTACCGACAATAATTTTGAAGAGGAAGAAAATGTAGAATCGAGTGTGGAGGCAGCAGAAGTGATCATTATAAAATTAATGATCAGCAATATTCCAACACCAAAAGCTTTTCCTACCTCAACAGCAGCCTGACCTGCCATTCCTTCTTTTTGTGCGTAAACACCAATTATGCTGAAAAGTACGATACAAAGTCCGCCGAAGACACTGGAATACAGAAAGCTCTTTAATGTAATTTTGGGATTGCTAATGAAGCCTCGATCGGTCAACACAGGATCATGAAAAGGATAACTGAAGGATTGTAAAAGTGCCGCCAGGAGTAAATTCAGTCCGGTAGACATGCTCCAGGTTCCGGAATTTATCACTTCAGAAACTTCCAGTTCACCAATACTAAAAATACAGGCGAGAATCACAAAAAGCATCAAACCAAAAAGAACCATCTGGATCACATCGGTAAAAATAGAACTGCTTAACCCGCCTTTTATAGCGTAGGCCAGTGTCAGACCTGTAAAGACAAGAATCGACCAATAATATTCAGATGTTCCAATATCGCCAAAATAGCTACCAATCACCATGGTATTGGACCATACTTCATTAAACAAACGAATACTGATCAAAATGGAAAAAATGGCAATCGCGCCTCTTCCGAATTTCGAAATTAAAAAGTGATGAATACTACTGTAACCGCCCTTCGTTCGTAATAAATAGATCACCACACCAGCTACAGCAAAAGAAAGGTAGTAACCGGCATAAGCCAGACCACCAACAATCCCGAAGTCCAGCCCCAGATTGGCGGCATTGGTAATACTTTTGGCAAAAACCCAGGAAATGATCAGACTTCCCGTGAGCGTTAAAAAGCCGGGAGCCTTTTTTCCCAGCGTGGCACTAAAAAACTGGTTTTTAGATCGCGCTCTTGGAGAAATGATAAATAAGGCAATGCTGGAAAATATCAGCAGCCACCATTGCCAGTAAACCGGGTTTATTTCAGATAAATCTATGAGCATTTATAAATTATTCGCTGTCCCACCATACCGGCGCGTTGATGCTGTTACCATTCGTATTTTCGGCTGCCTGATCATAGTTTTCAGCATTTAAAGCTTCCTCTTCCGCAGGATACGGCATGCGCACAGGCAAAAGATCATTATTCAGACTGGCAGAAATGGGTTTTAAATTAGGAAAGCCCGTTCGTCTCCATTCTATCCAGCCTTCGTAGCCGTTTATCATATTGGCGATCCATTTTTGGGTAATGATCTGTTCCAAAGGATTCTCCCCTGCATCATAAGCCGCAGGACCTTCCAGATAATCACCTGGTAAAGGCGTGTTCCAATAGTCGAAAGCCTGCATCACTCCTTCGTTGTAAAGCATTTCCGCATCGGCCGAAATATACCCTTTTTCGGCAGCCTCTGCCAGCCAGAATTTCGTTTCCCAGGCTGTTAGAAAATTAGCATCCAGCATTGCCGTGTTCTCGCGAAAGATCATTCCAGCATAGGAATAATCTGCTGGAGAAATAGAGGTTTGCGAAGCGTCAATACCATTTATGAGACCGTTATAGGTGTTGCCATCATTGGCTGTTGGACGGAAAAGAACTGCCACCCGAGCATCATTTAATTCAGAAAGAATTTCGTCCATCGTTTCAGCCATCACAAAATTATTAAAATCACCAACTCTTAATTGCTCCATTCGGAAGCTGTTCGGTTCACCGGAAGTAAAATCAAAAACGGCATTCTGCTGGTTATTCATGATATAATCTCCCTCCGAATATATTTGCTGAAGTTCTGCCGAAACATCCATTTTCGAGGAAATTCGCATAAGATGTTTAATTCGAAGAGAATTGGCAAAACGAACCCATTTAGTTAGATCGCCATTGAATAAAATATCACCTTCCAGTGGAATACTGCCTTCATACGCCTGAATCGCAGCGATTCCTTTTGCTAGGTTATCAAGAATTCCTCCTTCACCTAAATAGATATCTTCCTGCGCATCGTATGCGGGAGTCGTAGTAAGTTCTTTTCCTCTAAAAGCATTATAATAAGGAACATCGCCATAAAGATCTGTAAGAGCCGCAGCCATATAAGCCTTTAAGATCAAAGCCGGACCTTCATAAACCCTGTAGGCAGGCTCATTTTGTGATTGTTGCAAAATGATTTCGTTATCCCGTAAATTGGTATAGATAACCGGCCAGGGATTACCACCTAATTGCGGAGATTTAAGTGCATGACGGTCAAAAAGGTTAAAATCCAGGGCTGTTAAATATTGCCCTAATAGATTACCTGCCACAAAACCTTCATAAGACATTTGCTCGCCGTAATCATAAATAACCTCACGAAGCAATAAAGAAGGCTCCACTTCCAGCGGTGCATTAGGATTGGTGTTGATCTCCTTAAAATCCTTGGTACAGGAATTCGCTGAAAGAATCAAAATCAAAATTGCTGATATATAAACTACTTTTTTCATTGCTAATTCCTTTAAAAATTAATTCCGGCTTTAAAGCCAATACTTCTTGTGGTGGCATAAGACATATCTTCCACCCCGCTAACAAAACCATTTCCCTGAACCGCCAATTGCTCCGGATCGAAATGTGGAATCTCACTGAAGGCAAAAAGATTACGGCCGATCAAAGCCAAATTCACCGTCCCGCCTTCTTTCATAAATCCAAGAGCATTCTTTTTCAGGTCAAAAGTATATCCCAGCGAAAACTGGCGCAGCTTCAAATAGGAAGCATCATAAACATTATTTTCTTCATGGTTGCGATCATAGAATTGACGGTAATAAGATTCTGCCGAAACACGCGTGGTGTTTTCTACATAGGTCGGGTTTTCTGGCGTGCCAACATTTACTACTCCGCTTGGCACAATTCCGTCTTCCCTGCCAGGCAAGGTCTCTTCCAACTGTCCACCAACGGCTGCCAGAGAAAGCGTTCTGGAAACCAGAATTCCGCCCTGTCTCCAATCAAATAAAAATGAGAGATTCCAGTTTTTGTAACTGAACTCATTATTAATTCCCATCATGAAATCAGGATTGTAATTCCCAAGTTTTTGCAGGTCATTATTCGCGATATAACGGCCATCTTCAGTTAAAATAAATCTCCCGTCATCAGTTTTTTGATAACCCGTTCCATAGAGGTCACCAATTCTTCCACCTTCTTCCACCTGCAACCAAACGGTCTGGTCAGGATTGTCATAAACCCTGTTGTAAGCCAGGGTAAGACGTCCGGCTTCCTGCGGCAGTTCTTCTACTTCGGAAATATTTCTGCTGAAATTGATCTTTGTATCCCACCTGAAATTATCTGAAAGTACAGGCACAGCCCCGGCAATGATCTCAACACCCTTTGACCGCACTTTACCAGCATTTACCACTTTTTGGGTGTATCCTGAAGAAATTCCGATTGGCAAAGAGAGTATTTGATCTTCTGTCAGCGCATTATAATATGTGAGATCAAAACTCAGGCGATCCCTAAAAAACCTGATATCCGCACCAACTTCAAAAGAAGTGGTCTGTTCCGGTCTTAAATTAGGGTTCGCAATAAAATCCTGATCGCTGAAAGTTGGCTGAGACAAATATGGCGTCTGTGCAACAAAAGCTCCTGTGGTCTGATAGGGATCAGTGTCATTCCCAACCTGCGCCCAGCTGGCCCTCAATTGTGCATAAGAAATTGCCTCTGGAAGATCGGTCACTTCAGACAAAATAAAACTAGAGGAAACAGATGGATAAAAGAACGATGTGTTATCTACCGAAAATGGTGTGGCAAGCGAACTCGACCAGTCATTTCTGCCCGTAACATCCAGAAATAAGAAATCTTTGTAACCAAATTTTGCAATTCCGTAGAAGCTATTGATGCGTTTTTCTGATTCGTACTGGTAAATTTCCACCGGCGATGCTGCATTGGTGAGCTTAAAAATTCCGGGCTGTGCAAGGGTTGAAGCTTGCGATTGCTTGTTGGAAGCATATTGGTCCAGTCTGTTTCCACCAAGGGAAATATCTGCGGAAAAGATTCCGAAATCTCGGTTGTAATTCAGCAAAAAGTCGGTATTCACTTCACGAAAAACTACTTCCTGTTCACCGTATGCTCCATTTTTAAACCTGTTTGAACTGAAAGCTCTTTTAAATTTCCGCAATTCTGAAGAATAATCCATTCCCGAACGAATGTGCAGACTTAGATTTGGTGTGATCTGCTGTTTTGCAGAAATATTCCCAAAAACACGGTCTCTTCCGAAGGAATTGGTGTTTTCGTACATGATGAAATAAGGATTATCAAAATAAGTATAGTTGTACGAAAACTGCTGAATATTTTCCAGCCCAGGCTGCCAGTAATCTTTCAAACTGTTTATGTTTAGAGATCGAGGTCCCCAGGCAACCAAAGAATAATTCAGGTTTTCTGAACCGTAACCGTTAGCAGGCCTATTATCACTGCCAGAATTGACATAATTAACAGTCGCATTTACTACCAGTCCTTTTAAAGGTTTGAAATTCAATTTTGCGGCAACCGTCTGCCTGTCGAGATCTACACCTGGTAAAATTGATTCACTGCGAAGATCGGTGAAGGCGAGGCGGTAATTTCCATTGGAAAAACCAGATGATACTGCCGCGTTATTGATCGTGGTAACGCCAGTTCGGTAAAAATCTTTCAGGTTATCTGGATGCGAAACAAAAGGTGTAGCAGAAATAGCTTCATTCCCATAAACCGAGGTATCCCCACCACGAACCACGGTACCGTCAGCAAGCATTACAGGGCTATCAAATTGCGGGATCATGTTACCTGCATCCAACCTTGGCCCCCAGCTATAAGTGATCAAATCGTTCACACCGCCGCCAAGACCATCCACGAACTCAAATTCTCTAGAATTTCCCTGACCATATTCATTTTGAAATTTTGGCAGCTGAAATGGTGTATCAATAAATACGCTGGAATTAATACTCACTCCCATTCCCTGAGCTTTTGAACCATCTTTCGTTTCAATTATGATCACCCCATTAGATGCCCGCGTACCATACAGTGCAGCGGCACTGGGACCTTTCAGTACAGAAACCGAAGCAATATCATCAGGATTGACCTCCATTGCACCGTTACCAAAATCTACTTCCTGGAAACCGGCAGCAGCTTCAGATGTTCGAGGGAAAACTGTATTATTATTTATAGGAGTGCCATCTACAATAAAAAGCGGGTTATTATTAGAAAAGGATGCTTCTCCCCTAATAACGATCTTAGTGGAAGAGCCGACTCCGGTTGCACCCTGACTGACCGTAACACCAGCCATTTTTCCGCCTAAATTATCTAAGAAATTAGGAGATTTTACCTCACTTATTTCACCGCTTTCCACACTTTGAACCGCGTAACCAAGCTCCCTTGTTTCGCGTTCCAGCCCCAGAGCGGTGATCACCACTTCGTTTAGCAATGCTTCAGCCTCGATCAGGCTAACATTTATTCGATCGCGACCGTTAATAGATACTGTTTTACTTTCAAAACCGAGCGAAGAAAATTCCAGATCTCCGTTGAGATCGGTTAATTGCAATTCATACAAGCCGTCGGAATTTGTTGTGGTTCCAACAGGCGAATTTTTCAGAATAACATTAACGAATGGCAGCGCGGCTCCCGAACTATCGGTGACTTTACCCGTGACGCGTTGCTGTGCAAAAATTGGTAATGACAGGCACATGGCAATGCCTACAAGAATATATTTCATTGGTTAGCCTCTTAAAGGTTTCAGATTTGTTTTATGATCCAGGTTTAAATCTGAAAAGGCGAACCTTTATTAAAAAAATGACGAATGAACACGAGTTGCTGCACTTGAATCATTTCGGAGAAAAATGTCTGTGCAGACTTCGTAATTTTAAGAATTATAGTTCGTAATACATCTCCAACAAACTGAAATGTATTGACGATATGCTTAAGATCAGATTCGTTATCTATATCTCTAAGGCGCTCCAGCCAAACAATGTTTTCGAACTTTTTGCCGAGTAAGCGCCTGATGCATTTAGTTAATTGAGCCGTTTGCCACGGCAGTTTCAGAAATTGTTTTTTACAGAACAACTCCTTCCGCATACCCATTAAGTAAAAACCCCCATCAAAAGATGGCCCCAGAACCATTCCATTGTTTTTAAGCGAGGTCGCGGTTCTTAGAATATGGTTTTTTGACAGCCCCGGTGTATCATTCCCGATACTAATCACATTTTGATAGCCTTTCTGAAAAACAGAGGCAATAGCGTGCGTAAACCGCTCACCAAAATTAGAGCCTTTCTGTTCTTCTTCTGAAAAAAGGAAATAAGGCAGACCGGTGCTTCTGGCAATTTTCAGCACCTTTTGATTAAGATGGTCAAATAGCAGTGCTGACCTTTGGATTTTCTTGGTCTTCAGTTCTTCCGAAGAAGAATTGGCAAAAATGAGTATGGCGGTTTTCCCGGTCATAAAGTTATTCGGCTACAGTTCCCTGGCAACTACTTCCAGCACCGGCAGTACAACCGTAACAATGCTGAGAAATCACGATTTCCCGATCATTCAGCAAGTCCTCGTTATATTCACTGATATGCTTCACTTTACTGTCTACCTTCAGCTCGAGCATCTGGTTGAAATCGCAATCATACAGCCAGCCGTCCCAGCTTATCGAAATGGTGTTTCTGCACATCACATTTTCTACAGCTGCAGGATTATAGGCATCTACCAGTGCATACATATAATCTTCATAATTTTCAGAAGCTATTAAATATTCCAGGAATCGGCTAATTGGCAGGTTTGTAATCGCAAAAAGATTATCAAAATCGATATTAAAGTCCTCTTTCAAAGCAACTTTAAAATCATTTTCCATGGCCTTCTGATTGGTTGGCAGAAAAGCTCCTGCAGGATTGTATACCAGATCCAGTTTTAAACCGGTTCCTTCCTTAGCATAACCAACCTTATTCAGCATTTGAAGAGCTTTTATCGATTTATCGAAAACTCCGCTGCCACGCTGCTTGTCTGTTTTCTCTCTTTTATAGAACGGAAGAGAAGACACCACGTGAACGTTGTGCTTTTTGAAGAATTCCGGTAGTTCGTGGTATTTTTTATTCGCCAGGATTATAGTAAGATTGGAACGAACGATAAAGTCTTTAATTCCGGCTTTTGAAGCTTCCTCCACAAACCACCTGAACTCCGGATTCATTTCTGGAGCTCCCCCCGTTAGGTCCAGGGTATGCGCGCCGGTAGTTTTGATCACTTCCAAACACTGTTGCATGGTTTCCCTGGTCATGATCTCTTTTCGGTCGGGACCTGCATCAACATGGCAGTGCGAACAGACCTGGTTGCACATATAGCCGAGATTTATCTGAAGGATTTCCAGTTTTCCTGGCTTGAACGGCTTATGACCTGTGTTGGCAATCTTATCTTTAAATCGAGGCAGATCACCATCTTCAAACATTCCGTTATCTAATATTTCCAATTGCTTTTTAGGACTGGAAAGATCATCTTTCCGCGCCTTTAGCGATTTAACTGACATAAATTGGTTTTAAAAATTAGTAGCTGAAAGCAAAAATTGCTTACATACTCAGCTTCTTATATTTATTCATCATTTGCACGCCATGAACTAAGGTTGCTCCACTTTCGATGGCTGCGCCCGCATGAACCGCCTCCATCATTTCCTCTTTGGTTATCCCGCGCTGCAAACCATCTTTGGTATAAGCATCGATACAATACGGACATTTTACCACGTGTGCTACCGCCAGTGCGATCAGGGATTTTTCTCTTGCAGACAGTGCTCCCTCCTCAAAAACTTTCCCGTAATAATCGAAAAATTTCGTTCCCAGTTCTTCACTCCACTCAGTGATCTCCCCAAACTTCCGAAGATCTGCCGGATCATAATAATTTTTAGACATGCTGTTGATTCTTTATAATATGTACGAATAGATTGGTCTTCCAGTTTTAGAAGATTTGCATCTGAAGGTAAGGCATTCGTAAACCCTATCCAAAACCAAATACCACTGCGCACGCGGGCGCAACGAAAATTAACAGTTTCGATCGATCAAAATAACGGAAAAGCCCCGTGAACAGGGCTTTATAACGTTTTTCGCACTAGATTTATCCCAATAGCTGATAAATAGCCTTACAATTCTTAATTTTTTCAGCCAAATAATAACTTTACGTTAATATTTTTTTACAATTGAATGTTAAAAAGCGTTAACTTTAATAGCGCTTTTTCTATGAGCTACACCATGAGAATTGACGTTAAAACCCTGCCAGTCAACGAAATAATGCAAGACCTTTCCGAAGGTTTCAAAACCGAATTGTTCAATAATAGCGGAGAATTTCGCATAGATATCCCCAAAGATTGCGGAGTTGGCTATATAAGGGGGAGCAGCTTTGATTCAGGCATTGGTTTTATCACTTATAACTGTCAATTTTACGAGGATGTGGAAATTCATTTCAGTCTTAACACAGTACATCCCTTAAAATTTATATTCTGTTCAGAAGGAATGGTGGGGCATTCTTTTCAGAAGACCGATCAGGTAAACAGCATCGACACTTACCAGAACATAGTGGTGAGCAGCAGCGGTTACGATGGCCATGTGCTCTATTTTAAAAAGAACACTCCCACGCATGTGTCGAGCCTGGAGATCATTCGCTCA
The DNA here is from genome assembly GCF_001951155.1 of Christiangramia flava JLT2011. NCBI lineage: Bacteria > Pseudomonadati > Bacteroidota > Flavobacteriia > Flavobacteriales > Flavobacteriaceae > Christiangramia > Christiangramia flava. The sequence continues at coordinate 2,010,124 of NZ_CP016359.1, read as the reverse complement.
GTTTTCGCTCATCGTTCCAATTACGATTTCAAAGATCTCGATCCAACTTTGAAGGAGCTTTTCAAGGATTCCGTTTCCAAGCAACAGTTCTTTTACCAGGGAAATTACAGCATCAAAGCTGCTGATTTGATGGAAGAGATCAACATCAAGGAGCACACCGGTTTCCTTCGAAGCCTGTTCCTGGAGGGAAAAGCTTTCGAGATGCTGGTGATCCAGATCGCACAGTACCAGGATGACGAAAACAGTGACAATCTTCCGCAGATCCTTCGGAAATCAGACATCCAAAAAGTGGATTACGTGGCTAAACGCATCCAGGGCGACCTCAGCACCAATCATACGGTGGAAGCGCTCGCCAAGGAGGCCGGAACCAACGTGAACAAACTTCAGGAAGGCTTCAAATATGTGTACAATCTTACCGTGAACAAATACATGCAGCAGGTAAAACTGGAAGCCGCGAAGGAAATGCTGATGAATTCTGAAAAGAATATTTCAGAGATCGTGACAGCGATAGGTTTGAATAACAGAAGCTACTTTTCAAAAGTATTTAAAGAGAACTACGGCGTGAGTCCGAAATATTTCCTGAAAGCCCGGAAAGCTATCAAGGAAGAACTGGATGACCAGGATTAATTTCCGGTGAATTTCGAAGGAATTTCCCGGGGATCAAAATCCCATAAATACGGCAGACCGAAGTAGATTATTAAGCTGATCACTACTATCGAAAGTATATTCAGCCAGAAACCGGTTCGGATCATATCGGGTATTTTCAGGTATCCGGAACCAAAAACCACCGCATTGGGCGGCGTGGCAACGGGAAGCATAAAAGCACAGGATGCGGCAAGGGTGGCTCCTACCATCAAAAAGTATGGATGCAGGTTAAGGGCCAGCGCCATCGAGGCCAAAATGGGTAAGAGCATGGCTGTTGTTGCGAGGTTCGAAGTGATTTCGGTTAAGAAATTTACGGCGGCTACCAGGATCACAACCAGTAACAATAACGGAAGGTTTTCCAGGTTCACCAACTGACTCCCGATCCATTCTGCCAGGCCGGTCTCGCTAAAACCGGTAGCCAGCGCCATCCCTCCTCCAAAGAGAATGATAATGCCCCAGGGAATCTGCACCGCTTCTTCCCAGGTGAGCAATTTTCGGTCAGCGTCTCCTGCCGGGACGAGGAAAAGCAGGACCGCCGCCGCCATCGCTATGATCGTGTCGTCTATTGCCGGAAAAAGCTTCTGAAGTAAAAAACTTCGGCTGATCCAGCAAAAGGCGGTAATGATAAAAATAATCATCACTCTTTTTTCCGAAGCGCGCATGTTCCCTAATTGCTTCAGAAGCCGCCTGATTTCCTGTTTACCACCGGGAAATTCCTTTTGTTTAAAATCAAATGCCCTGGATGTCAAATATTGATAACACAGGAACAAAACCAGCGCGGAAACCGGGAGACCCAGGACGATCCATTTACTAAAGGAAATTTCGATCCCGTATAATTCTTCCACGATTCCGGCCAGGACCAGGTTAGGCGGTGTTCCTATAAGCGTAGCGATCCCACCAATAGAGGCACTGTAGGCAATGGCCAACATAAGGGCTTTTCCGAAGATCTCGGTTTCATTTTCGACCGTTTTCGGATTATCTTTCAGCTGGGCGATAATAGCCGTTCCAATAGGCAGCATCATTACTGAAGTCGCGGTATTGGAGATCCACATAGACAGGAATGCAGTCGCCAGCATGAAGCCTAAGATAATCTTCTTGATATTCGACCCGATAAGGTTGATGATGTTCAAAGCAATTCTTTTATGTAAACCCCAGCGTTCGATAGCCGCCGCGAGGATGAACCCACCGAGGTACAAAAACACATATTTATGGCCGTAAGATTCCGTCGTAGTTCCAATGTCTATCGCTCCGGTCAAAGGAAAAAGAACGATAGGCAAAAGAGCAGTCACAGCAATCGGAACCGCCTCCGTCACCCACCAGAGCGCCATCCAGATGGTCACACAGAGGACGGAAAAGGCATTTTCAGACAGACCTTCTGGCCCGCCCAGAAATTGCAAGAATAAAAAAATCGCCGGACCGGCGAATAAGGTGATTTTCTTTAAAACTGAAGACATTCCAATCGCGTTTTCATCGGGAAGATACTTAATTTTAGAAGTCTTTCCAGCCAGATTATGGCCTGCCGGAATATTTTTCAGAAATTTAAAAAAACAACGACAATGAACGAACTGGAAATCAAAGCCTCCATACAGGTCCTGAAACCCGCTTCAGAAGTATTCGAAGCGATCGTAAACCCTGAGAAAATGTCTCATTATTTCATTTCTGAAAGTACCGGAAGAATGGAAAACGGGAAAATAGTAACCTGGAGATTTCCCGAATTTGAAGGTTCTTTTCCCGTGGAAGTAGAAAAAGTCGTAGCGGGTGAATTCATCAGTTTCCGTTGGGAAGGTTCCCAGGGAAAACAATTGCTGGTTACGATGAAACTGGAAGAACGGGAGGGGAACAAAACCGTCGTTCATATAACCGAGGGCAAAATGCCTCAGAGCGAGGAAGGTATTGCATGGTACGGAAGGAACAGCGAGGGCTGGGCTAATTTTCTAGCCTGCCTGAAAGCATATCTGGAATATGGCATCAACCTGAGAAAAGGGGCTTTCGATTTTATGAACAACTAAACGCTACAAATGAAAAAATTACCTAAAAAAGAATTACTGAAATGGGCGATCCTGATACTGGTCGTTGCAGCCTGTTACCATATCATACAGGATTGGGAACATTTCAACGATGGTCTAGGAATATAAAAAAACCCGACATACAAGTCGGGTTTTTAATTTATCTATGGGAGATGATTACATCATTCCTGGCATTCCGCCTCCCATTCCACCTGGCATTCCACCACCTTTATCCTCTTCAGGAAGGTCGATCAATGCACATTCGGTAGTTAGGATCATACCGGCAACAGAAGCTGCATTTTCCAGTGCTACTCTGGTTACTTTCTTCGGATCAATGATACCAGCTTTCAACATATCCACATACGTATCAGTCTTCGCATCGTATCCAAAGTCTTTCTTACCTTCCAGCACTTTGTTGATTACTACAGAACCTTCTCCTCCAGCATTCTCAACAATCGTTCTAAGTGGTGCTTCGATTGCTTTTGAAACGATTTGAACACCCGTAGCCTCATCATTATTTTCAGCTTTGATGCTGCTCAATACAGACTGTGCTCTAACCAAGGCTACACCACCACCGGCAACGATACCTTCTTCCACAGCCGCACGCGTTGCGTGAAGCGCATCATCCACACGGTCTTTCTTTTCTTTCATTTCCACTTCTGAAGCAGCTCCCACATATAGTACGGCTACACCTCCTGCTAATTTCGCAAGACGCTCCTGAAGTTTTTCACGATCATAATCTGAAGTAGTTGCTTCGATCTGAGCTTTGATCTGGTTCACTCTTTCCTTAATCGCTTTATCATCTCCTGAACCATTAACGATAGTCGTATTATCCTTATCGATCGCCACTTTTTCAGCAGTACCAAGCATATCTACTGTAGCATTTTCTAAAGAGAATCCTCTTTCTTCAGAAATTACTGTACCACCAGTTAGGATAGCGATGTCTTCAAGCATTGCTTTTCTTCTGTCACCAAAACCTGGAGCTTTTACAGCTGCAATTTTCAGTGATCCACGAAGTTTGTTCACTACAAGAGTTGCAAGAGCCTCTCCATCCACATCTTCAGCAATGATCAATAATGGCTTTCCAGACTGAGCTACTGGCTCAAGAACTGGCAAAAGATCTTTCATGGAAGAGATCTTCTTATCGAAAAGAAGAATATACGGATCTTCCAGATCTGCCGTCATTTTTTCAGAATTTGTCACGAAATAAGGAGAAAGGTAACCTCTGTCAAACTGCATACCTTCTACTACATCAACGTAAGTTTCGGTACCTTTTGCTTCTTCTACAGTAATCACCCCTTCTTTTCCAACTTTCCCGAAAGCCTGAGCGATCAAATCACCAATCACATCATCGTTGTTTGCTGAGATAGAAGCTACCTGCTTGATTTTTTCAGAAGAATCTCCAACTTCTTTTGTTTGCTTGGCAAGATCAGCAGTTAAAGCTTCTACTGCCTTATCGATTCCTCTTTTAAGATCCATTGGGTTTGCACCGGCAGCAACGTTCTTCAAACCTTCTTTTACGATAGCCTGAGCAAGAACAGTTGCAGTGGTAGTACCATCACCAGCGATATCGTTGGTTTTAGAAGCCACTTCTTTTACCATTTGCGCTCCCATATTTTCGATCGCGTTTTCCAGTTCGATCTCTTTCGCCACGGTCACACCATCTTTAGTAACAGTTGGTGCTCCGAAAGATTTACTAATGATCACGTTACGACCTTTAGGCCCTAAAGTTACTTTTACTGCATTTGCCAATGCATCAACACCGCGTTTAATTCCATCGCGTGCCTTGATGTCAAATTTTATATCCTTTGCCATGTTATTTTAATTTTTGAGAGAATGAATTCTCTTAAACTGGTTAATTAATTTTTTTTGAATTGCGGAAGAGAAACCTTCCTATACTTTTTTGAAACTTATACTATCGCTAGTATGTCATCTTCCCGCATGATCAGGTAATCTACCCCGTCGAATTTGAATTCGGTTCCGGCGTATTTTCCATAAAGCACCATGTCTCCTTCTTTTACGGTCATTTCATGATCTTTGGTACCTTTTCCTACGGCCACAACTTTTCCTCTTTGAGGTTTTTCTTTTGCGGTCTCAGGAATGATGATACCAGAAGCAGTTTTGGTTTCTGCTGCAACAGGTTCTACAACAACCCTGTCTGAAAGCGGTTTAACGTTTAGTCCCATTTTTTTCTCTAATTATTTAGGTTAAATAAATTTTTAATGATCGGTAACGAATATTTCGAAAATTATGCCATCAGGGGATTTCTGCCAAAGCCGAAAACAAAAATGCCAGCTTGTCATAAGCTGGCATTTTCATAGTACTATTTTGAGTATTTCTACTGCGCCGTGTCAGCTTGAGTAGCCTGATCATTAGCCGTATTTGTGGCAGGCTGAGCAGGAATATTGGTTTCTACCGGCTCATCGCTTTCAAAGATCCCGCTTTCCTGGGCTACCGGGCTGTCCATGATCGTCACGTTAGACAAAAGGATCAAAACCAGTAAAACCGTAGCCAGTGTCCAGGTAGACTTGTCAAGAAAATCTGTTGTTTTCTTAACTCCTCCCATTTGTTGACCGCCGCCACCAAAAGAAGAAGAAAGTCCGCCTCCTTTAGGATTCTGAACCATGATCACCACCACTAGCAAAAATGCCACGATGATTATTAGCGCTAAAAAGATTGTGAATGTGCTCATTCTTATTCGTTATTAGTATCTTGTAATTTCTGTATTGCCCGAATTTGGTCTGCAAAGAAACCACTTTTTTCGGGATTTTTCAAAATTAAAATTTTATATGCCTGAATGGCTTTTTTATAGTTTTTCTGTTCCAGGTAAACTTTCGCCAGGGTCTCGGTCATCAGGGCCTCCGGAGTTGCCAGGCTCTGCTCTGCCAGGTTGGCTTTCGGAGCCGATTTTACAGGCTGGATCTTCGGATTCTTGGAAATAAACTCTTCGATAAGCTCAAATTTTCGTGAGCGTTCTTCGGAATCTGAATCGGTTTCTGAAACCTGTTCTTCTTCGCGTTCGATCGGCTTTGCCCTCGTTAGCTTCAACCATTCAGAGAAAGAATGTGATTCACTTTTGCTGAATTCCAGAGGCTTTCCAATTCCGAGCTGATCCTTTTCCGAAATTTCCTCTTTGGAAACCTCCTGCTTTGGCGCCCTCTCAAAAAGGCCGGGATCCATCACCCTTTCAGATTCAGACTGCTTCATCTTGATCGCCTCATCGATATCGATGCTGCGGCGACCATGTATTTCCTCCGCCTCGTAAACCGTAATCTCCTTCAACCTTTCTTCCTGTTCCCTGATTTGTTTGGCAATCGAATTCTGGCTGAATTCTTCCGAAGTAATAAAATCGAAAAGTACGCTGCGGTCAGCCGTGTAAGCCGCTGTTTTCTTCAGGGCCGGGTTGTAACTGAATTCCTGGAATTCCTTCAAACCTTTTAACCTGATGGCTCTTGCAGCCTGAAAATAGGGATATTTGGCGATGATCTTTTCCAGCTCACGGGTTTGCTCCGCCGAAATTTCCTTCGGGTGATCGAGTAAATATGTAAGCTGTTCCTGATCCATTACCAGTTACTTAATGCCGCGTTGAATACATCCTGAGTGATGCGGTTGTAGATCTCATCCAGCGCAGTTTGTAAATTAGCCCCTACTAACTGCACATTTGCCGGGTAGTCATAAAAGAACGAAAAACGCCTTTCAAAGTCCTGTTCCGGCACCAGGGTATTGTAATACCGTACGTTTATTCCAATTGTGAGCCGGTTTTGAGCCGCCGTGCTCTGGGCGGTTGCCGACATTGGCGAAATGTAATATTCCACGATCTCGCCTTCAAAGATCAGGTCTCCGTTATTGTTCACCAGGCTTAACCGAGTTTGGTTCTGGATCAACTCCTGAAGCGATTGCGTAAAAGCCCGGTCTATTCCCGGTTCTACCAGATCGGCATTATTCTGGAAAAAGTTCACCTGAAAGGTTTCCGCCTCACCCACGTTAGCGCCGGTAAAACTATATATTCCGCAGGACTGAAGTGTAGACAGCAACACCGCGCAAAATATGATCATTGGTTTTTTCATTCTTATTTAGGCCTTATATTTTTAGCTTTCCGCAGTAAAAACCGGCATGTAAACCGGATTACAGAATAACTGGAAGCTATAAATTATATTGTTTGATCTTTCGGTAAAGCGTGCGCTCGCTGATCCCCAGTTCTTCCGCAGCGGCTTTCCTTTTCCCGTTATGGCGCTCCAGCGATTTTTTGATCAACTCCAGCTCTTTATCCTGCAGGGAAAGCGTTTCTTCTTCCTCAATTTCCTCGGCAAAATAATATTTATCTTTTTCAGAAGGTTTGGAAGGCGTTCCCTGTTGCGGGATTTGAAGCACTTCCAGGTCATCTTCATCGATACTGGCTTCATCGATATCTTCCGCATTACTGCCATAGATTTTCTGGATCAAGCCTTCATTTTCATCCTGCACTTCCTTGGAATTTCCATTTTCCATCAACTTCAGCGTGAGTTTCTTGAGGTCGTTCAGGTCGCTTTTCATATCAAAAAGCACCTTATAGAGGATCTCTCTTTCGTTGCTGAAATCGGAATCTTTTTTGGCTTCAGAAATCACCGCAGGGAGATTACTGCCTACATCGGGCAGGTAATGTTTCAGTTCTTCTGCATTAATGCTTCGTTCCTGCTCCAGAACAGATATTTGTTCCGCAATATTCCGAAGCTGCCTGATATTCCCGCCCCAGCGATATTTCGTTAATAATTCCACAGCATCGTCCTCCAGTTTAATGGTAGGCATTTTATATTTCAACCCAAAATCTGCAGCAAACTTTCTGAAAAGCAGGTGAATATCCCCTTTTCTTTCCCGCAATGGGGGTAAATTGATCTCCACTGTGCTCAGCCTGTAATAGAGGTCCTCGCGGAATTTTTCCTTTTTGATCGATTCAAACATATTGATGTTGGTCGCCGCCACGATGCGCACATCGGTTTTCTGAACTTTGGAACTCCCCACCTTGATGAATTCACCGTTCTCCAAAACGCGAAGTAACCGCACCTGCGTAGGCAGCGGTAGTTCTCCAACCTCGTCCAGGAAAATGGTTCCCCCATCAGCTTCCTCAAAATATCCCGAACGGGTTTGAGTCGCACCGGTAAAAGCCCCTTTTTCGTGACCAAAAAGTTCACTGTCTATAGTCCCTTCCGGAATTGCACCGCAGTTCACCGCAATGTATTTGTTATGTTTACGATGGGACAACGAATGAACGATCTTTGGGATACTTTCTTTTCCCACACCGCTTTCACCGGTCACCAGGACCGAAATATCGGTTGGAGCAACCTGTATCGCTTTTTCAATTGAACGATTCAGCTTGGGGTCATCCCCGATAATTCCAAAACGTTGTTTAATTGCCTGAACTGATTCCATGAAAGTTATTCGCTATATAAAAATTCTAAATACTGGATCACCACGTCTTCCGGACGAAAAATAAAAGTCTGACTCATAATGGCATCGCCATCGTATTCCACCTCTATATCCAGTTTTTGATTTTCAGAATATGTTGAAGGATAAATATTTTTAACACGATTATTAGGACCGAAAGCCCTAAGCGCCGTAGTAATTTCGTAATTGTAAAGTTTCTGTTTTGAACCGAAGATCAGGAAAGGTAAGGTGTAGTTTTGAAAGAAATATTGAAGCGGATTGGCTTTATCGTCGTATTCGTAACCAAAAACTTCTGTAATTGAACCCAGTCCCTCGTAAAAAGTATAGACTGAATTCTGGGTCACATTTCCACTTGCGTCGTAACTCAGATCATCGGAATGCAACAGGGTTCCGCTGCCATTGAAATCTTCAAACAAATCCAGGCGATCATTGTTGAAAGTAAAAACCACTCTGCCGGAATTAGCCTGCGTAGTATTCAATTTCTGCACTTCCAGTTTGTCACCAGACCAGTTTATCTGCCGGTTCACAAAATTGCCACTTTCCGCATCATATTCTTCCACAGCCGATAATTCTCCGGAACTGTCATAAGAATATTTAAGATCGGTATACACTTCTCCAGCCACATATTCGGTCATTCGCACCAGCTGGTCGCTATCGTTATAATCTACTTCCAGCTTCGTTTGCCCGTTGATGGTCGTTTTCAGTAGTTTCCCATCGGCGTAAGAATGTTCATAAACGTCACCTGACTGACTATATGTTTGCTTATAACCGATGAAATTGCCAATATTTCCTGATTCTTCTCCATCATACCTGGGCGAATCTTCTCCCGAACAGGATAATAATACCACGGAAAAGCAAAACGCGTACAGCCAGCCGAAATTCTTCATAAGGTTCTTAGATTTAGTTATTTTCACTGTAACCCACCGCTTCACCAATAAGGGTAGCGCTGGTACAGTCTTCGATCCTGACGTTCACAAAATCCCCGATCTGGTAGTTTTCTTTCGGAAAGACAACCATGGTATTCTGGCTATTTCTTCCAGCCCAGTGAGCATCAGATTTTTTAGATTCTTTCTCAATGAGAACTTCCACCGTTTTACCCAGGAATCTCTCGGTATTGTATTTACTGTGCTCCTGTTGCAGGTTCACGATCTCGGTAAGTCTTCGCTTCTTCACTTCTTCCGGTACGTCATCTTCGAATTTTCGTGCCGCCATCGTTCCAGGTCTTTCAGAATAAGCGAACATAAATCCGAAATCATATTTCACGTATTCCATCAGGGAAATGGTATCCTGGTGATCTTCTTCCGTTTCTGTAGGAAAACCAGTAATCAGGTCATGCGAAATTCCGCAATCCGGAATGCGCTTTTTGATGTTATCAATCAGCTCAAAATATTCCTCACGTGTATGCAGCCTGTTCATTTTCTCGAGCATTTTGTTGCTCCCGCTCTGAACCGGCAGGTGAATATAGTTACAGATATTCTGGTATTCTGCCATCACGTCGATCACATCCAGGGTCATATCCTGCGGATTGGAGGTAGAAAAACGGATCCTCATTTTTGGCTGAGCTTCAGCCACCATTCTCAGCAATGAAGCGAAATTGGTAGCGGTAGCTTTTTGGATTTCCGAAGCATTTTTAAAGTCTTTTTTGAGTCCGCCACCGTACCAAAGGTAACTATCCACATTCTGACCAAGCAGCGTGATCTCCTTGAAACCTTTTTCGGCCAGGTCATTCACCTCTTCAATAATACTTTGTGGATCACGGCTTCGCTCCCTTCCGCGGGTAAACGGAACCACACAAAATGTACACATATTATCACAACCGCGGGTGATCGAAACAAAAGCCGAAACACCATTAGACTGCAGTCTTACCGGCGAAATATCACCATAGGTTTCTTCCTTGCTCAGGATCACATTAACGGCATTTTGCCCTTCTTCTACTTCGTTGATCAAATTCGGAAGATCTTTATAGGCATCAGGACCAACGACGAGGTCTACAATTTTCTCTTCTTCCAGGAATTTGCTTTTCAGGCGCTCAGCCATACAACCAAGCACACCAACCTTCATCCCTGGATTGATCCTTTTTACGGCATTGTATTTTTCCAGTCTTTTGCGAACGGTTTGTTCTGCCTTTTCTCTAATGGAACAGGTATTCACCAGAACCAGATCTGCCTCTTCCAGATTTTGAGTAGTATTATATCCTTCTTTTGAAAGTATGGAAGCCACAATCTCACTATCGTTGAAATTCATCTGGCAGCCGTAACTTTCAATAAAAAGTTTCCTGCCATTTCTCTCCTGAGGCTCCATCACCAGGGTATTCCCCTGCTTTTTTTCGTCTATGATCTTCTCCATAATTCCTTAATAACCTGAAGGTTTTTAGACTGGCAAAGATAGTGCTAAACACCATTCTGACAAAGTGACAGAAAAAAATTTTAGTTTTCTACGCAACCTTTTGAAACCTCCTACATCTAAAGATTGCTAACCTAGTCTAATAATGGCGAAATATTACATATTTATTCCATTCCTGTTACTCAGTTTTTTTCTGGTTTCCTGCGATAAGGAAACCGGAGAAACGGTAACGGTGGCTGTTCCCATCACACAGTCGGTAGCCGATTTCAGGGCCTCCGTCAAAGTGGAAGAGCCGCAATCGATTCGCGAATCTGGAAAAATCTACGCCTACCAAGACTATATTTTTGTCAATGATAAGAATGAAGGAGTTCATGTTATTGATAATTCTGACCGCTTCAATCCGAAAAACATTCAATTCTTAAAAATTCCTCGAAATACCGATGTTGCCGTTAAAGATGACAAACTCTACGCAAACAACGGTATGGATCTGGTCGTTTTCGATATTTCAGACAAAGACAATATCAAGGAAACCGGCAGAATCGAAGATGTTTTTCCCAATTACCATCAGGTGGTTCCGGAAGGCGTCGCGTATATAGATACTCAGGATTTTAATCCTTCCGAAGAAGTGATCATTGGTTACATCATGGAAACCAAGAAAATTGAATACGCCATGGAAACCATTGAAACTGGAGGCGTTTTCTTTTCAGAAAATGGCGCTTTATCCAATGATGCAGGCAGCGGAAGCGGTACCGGTGGTTCTTTTGCAAGATTCAGCATTCTGGACAATCTCCTATATATCGCGGACGAGCAGAAACTTTCTGTCCTGGACATCACCAGCGGCAGCAAACCTTCCGTATTAAACAGCGTGAGTGTAGGATGGGACATCGAGACGCTCTTCCACTATGACGGCTACATGTATATGGGTAGCCCGCGAGGACTTTTTATTTACAGCATCGAAGACCCTCTTAACCCACAATTTGCCTCCTACGTTCAGCACGTTATGGGCTGTGATCCCGTGGTCGTCAAAGATGACCTCGCCTATGTAACGATTCGCGGCGGAAATGGCTGTGGGCAGGAATTTAACCAACTGGACATTGTTGACATCAGTGATAAAACGAACCCATCAATAATAAAAACATATGAAATGAGTAATCCTCACGGTCTTGGCATCAAAGACGACTGGCTTTTCGTTTGCGATGGCAGCGCAGGACTGAAGGTTTACGACATTGAAGAAACCCCCGATCTTAGGTTAATAGATCAATTCAGCAACATTAACACCTATGATGTTATCCCACTTGAGGATAAGCTGCTTATGATCGGGGACGGCATCCTTTATCAGTATAGCTATAAAGGTAACGAGATCAATTTGTTAAGTAGCTTTGCTTTAAATTGATTTCCTTTTTGTTTGGTTTTTTGAAAAATCCCCGTTTGGTCGCGGGGATTTTTTTATTGGTCATTGCCGTAATAGGAATCTAAAAACTGATAGCGGGCTTCCGTTTTGGATGGCACTACTTCAAATACCTCATCCATAATCAGGACAGGAGGCATTTTTTCATCTTTTTCGACGGAAGGCCATTTGACCAGACCTTCGCCATTCGGATTCCCGGTTTTGATAAAATTCACGAGGTATTGCTGAATGGTTTCAGAAATCTCAAAATCAGTTTCTGTGAGATACGGGAAGCGCTCTTTGGAAAGATTGCCTAAGAAATACTCAATTTCCGAAGCATGAGAAGCTCCCACAGGCTGATAGGGCGCATTGGGATCAGAAGGCCTGATCCTGCTGAACAAATAGCGATACACGGGCGCAGTTGAGTGAGCTACCTGAAGAGCTGCCCATTTCCAGGTACTGTACGAAATAAACCGGTCTGAAGCCAGATCTGCAGCAACCATCTTCACAAATTCGTCATTTTCGGGATTATAGAGTTCAGCTACTTCTTCAAAATGATCGGGATACATATTTTTTAAGACCTGCTGAAAATTGGCCTTGTTGATTTCTTTTCCCTGAAAGAGACCTTCGCCGCCAACCTCCGCAGAATTCCAGCCTACCAGAAGCGGGATCTGTGCCTGCTCGCCAGCTCGAAAAATTTCCGGTAAGGTCTTCGGAAAAAAATAGCCGTCCACCACCGTAGGAAAACCAAACTGGCCAGATTCCTGGTAAATTTTATAGATCGTATCGGCCGGGAGTTTCCGGAATTCTTCAAAAGTATATCCCGCCTTTTCCAAAAACTCAACACCTCCCTGTTCCGCTTCGGCCTGTGGCACGGGCGCCAGCGTGGGCTTAATGGATGCGCCACTTTCTCCAATAGCGCCGGCCAGAAATTCTGTAGACAAAGGCGAAGCCATTTGAGCGCTAACAGAAATAGAACCGGCAGATTCACCTGCGATCGTAATCATTTCGGGGTCTCCACCAAAATTTTCAATGTTCTCGTAAACCCATTTCAGGGCTGCAGACTGATCAAGCAATCCGTAATTCCCAGACGCGCCATAATCGGCTTCATTGCTCAATTCCGGATGCGCAAAAAACCCAAAAATATTGAGTCGGTAATTTACTGTGACGCTAACAATTCCCTTTTTCGCCAGTGCGGCGCCATCATATCGGGGCTCTGAGCCATCACCGGCCACAAAACCGCCACCATAAAAATAGACCAGCACGGGTAATTTTTCAGAAGAAGATAAAGCAGGAGACCAAATATTCAAATAGAGGCAATCTTCGCTTTTGCCATCTCCGCGATAGATCATATCTCCAAAAACATTGGTCTGAACGGCTGCCGGCCCGAAATCCCGGGCTGCTTTCACACCGTCCCAATCTTCGGGTTCTTGCGGGGCTTTCCATCGCAATTCGTCAACAGGCGGTTTCGCGTAAGGAATACCGAGAAAATAGTTCAGATCTCCGCGTTTTTCGCCCTGCAACTTTCCGTAGTTTGTTTCAACAACGGGATTTTGAGCAAGAAAGCTGAAACTGATCAACAGAAAAATGGCCGATAAATAATTCTTCATAGATTTTAAATTGCATTAGCAATCACCAATCTAATACTTCTTTTTGGATATCCTGTTACCGGTTATCTGCCTTTGAGCGTTACTTTTAAACCTTTTTACAGAATCTTTCCGCAGTTTCGAATGCTTGGTTTTTCTTCCCTGTACGCGGGCACGCCATTTTCTCCAGTTCCGGGGATGCATTTGCTCCCGCATGAACTGGATGACCTCTTTCTCGGTAAGATTGAATTGATATTCAATGGCTTCAAAGGGCGTACGATCTTCCCAGGCCATAGCGATAATTCTATCTATCTCTCTTTCATTGAAACCATATTCTTCTGCAATCATTTTGTCTAATCTTTTTAATTAAAGATAAAACAATTTTAGAATCTGGCATAAAAAAACCCTTCATATACGGAAGGGTTTCTCTAATCGTTCGGTTCTAATTAAGCTTCAAAAGGCTCGATAGAAACGTATGATTTATCTCCCTGCTTCCTGGCGAATTTTACAATTCCGTCAACTTTAGCATGAAGTGTATGGTCTTTACCTGCGTAAACGTTCGCACCTGGATGGTGAGTAAATCCACGCTGTCTTACTAGGATATTTCCAGCGATAGCAGCCTGACCTCCGAAGATCTTCACTCCTAATCGTTTCGATTCTGATTCTCTACCGTTCTTGGAACTACCAACTCCTTTTTTGTGTGCCATTTTATTTCGTTTTTAGTAGTTTAAATTTTTAGCTTAAAGCTTCGATTAATTCTGCTTTTTTCATTGAAGAATATCCTTCAATTCCTTTCTCCTTAGCCATTTCTCTAAGCTCAACTACAGTGTGGCTGCTCAAATCGTCAGATTTTTTAGCTTCCTGCTTCGCTTCTTTTTTTGGCTCCTCTTTCTTAGCAGCAGATTTTTTCTTTCCGTCGATGCTGATATCCTCGATAAGAATTTCAGTAAGAGATTGACGGTGTCCATTCTTCACACGGTATCCTTTTCTTCTTTTCTTCTTGAAAACGATTACCTTGTCTCCTTTTAGGTGACGGTTGATCTTAGCACCAACCAATGCACCTTCTATAGCCGGGGCGCCAACGGTGATATTGTCACCATCACCAGTAAGAAGAACTTTATCGAAAGAAACGCTGTCTCCTTCTTTACCTTCCAAACGGTGAACAAAAACCTTCTGGTCTTTTGCAACTTTGAATTGCTGCCCTGCTATCTCTACAATTGCGTACATAGCGTATGATTAATTAATTTAGTTTCAAAATTTACCAGCCGCGTTTTCACGCAAGCGGGTGCAAATATACTTCTAATTAATTAATTGACAAAGGTTTTTTGTTTTTTGCAATTATAAGGTATGTTCCTTAGCTTGCTTGGTATTCCATGAATCTTTAAAAAGCTGCATGTAAGCGAGAGCCAGCACGATACTGGTAGAAAAACCCATCAAAGCTATCGTGAATAACACCATTCCTATAGTGGTTCTGTAAAAGGTCGCCCACATGGAAATCAACTGGTCAAGAAAATCAGGATTCAGCTCGGTGGCATAGAGCGCAAAAAATATCAGGAATATGATGGTCGCATTGATCCCGGTGAGAAAGACGGCGGAAAAAGCCTTCTGATATTTGAATTTATTGGCCTTACTTTTCCTGTAAGCCAGCAAGGCCATCCAAAGCCCCACAGCCATAATGATTCCGTTGAAAACACTGAAGACCGGATTTACGTGCAGCCCGAAAACCGATAATAGCAAGAAATAGGCAATAAGGCCTGCTGCGGTAAAAATTCCGTATAAAATGGGGATCTTAAAACTCATCATAACAAGGGTTTTAAGTAAATTTCCTAAAAATGCACCTTTTATTGCCTTAATAGCTTGTTAATTTTAACACAATACATTAAAAACCCATATACTGCCAGAGATTTTGTAACTTTTTCAACAAATCAATACCTATCATTCACATAAATGAAAATTCATTCAAAATGATCAACAAACTAAAACTATTTGCCTGTACGCTTCTTGTGGGAGCTACAGGTTTTGCTCAGGAAGTAGCTTTCACTGAGTATGATTTAGACAATGGCTTGCACGTGATCCTGCACCAGGATAACACTGCGCCCGTTGTTACCACAGCTGTAATGTATCACGTGGGCGGAAAGGACCGGGAAGACGGCCGTACCGGGTTTGCCCACTTTTTCGAGCACCTGCTTTTTGAAGGCACCGAAAATATTGGTAACGGGAAATGGTTCGAAATCGTGAGCTCACACGGCGGAAGTAACAATGCCAACACCACGCAGGACCGTACTTATTACTATGAGATCTTCCCTTCCAACAATCTGGAACTCGGTTTATGGATGGAATCGGAGCGTATGCTGCATCCCGTTATTAAGCAGAAGGGCGTGGATACCCAAAACGAAGTGGTGAAGGAAGAAAGACGTTTGAGATATGACAATTCTCCCTACGGAAATCTGCTTCAGTCAATGTCTGCCAACCTATTCGAGAAACATCCGTATAAAGACCCGAACGTAGGCTATATGGAAGATTTGGATGCCGCACAGTTAGATGAGTTCAAGGCATATTTCGACAAGTATTACGTGCCGAATAATGCCGTACTGGTAGTGGCCGGAGACCTTGACATTAAGGACACCAAGGAAATGGTCCAGAATTATTTTGGCGACATCCCTGCGGGTGAAGCGATTACCCGAAGCTTTCCCGAAGAAGCACCGATCACCGAACAGGTCAACGCCAAAGCATACGATTCCAACATTCAGATACCCGCGACCGTTATAGGCTACAGAACGCCTTCATTCACGGCTAAAGACTCTTACGTACTGAATATGATCTCTGATTACCTGAGCGATGGAAACAGTTCCAAACTCTATAAAAAACTGGTAGACGACCAGAAACAGGCGCTGCAGGTTGGAGCTTTCAACCTCGAACAGGAAGATTACGGAATGTACCTGATCTTTGCGCTTCCGTTAGGAGAAACTTCTTCGGAAATCTTAACCACAGAGATCGAAGAGGAAATCGCTAAACTTCGCAATGACCTCATTTCAGAAAAAGATTTTCAGAAACTGCAGAATAAAGCAGAGAACAGTTACGTGAATTCCAATTCCAGCGTAGCAGGAATCGCCAATTCACTGGCACGAAACTACTTGCTTTATGGCGATACGAACCTCATCAATGACGAGATCAAGATCTATCGCAATATCACCCGCGAAGACATCAAGAGAGTGGCTAATGAATATCTAAAGCCTAACCAGAGAGTCGTATTAGAGTATTTACCTGAAAGCAGCCAGGCTGAGTAACATTCAAAAAAACATGATGATGAAAAAAAATATTTTCGCAATAGCCTTACTCCTGCTTGCCTCAGTTGGAGTAAATGCACAGATTGACCGTAGCCAGATGCCCGAACCGGGACCGGCTCCAAAAGTGAACGTAGAGGAACCGGAAACCTTTGACCTGGATAACGGACTCAAAGTAATGGTCGTGGAAAACCATAAATTGCCAAGAGTCGCAATGTCTCTTCGTTTTGACAATCCGCCGCACGTGGAAGGCCAGAAAGCCGGAGTTTCCGGAATTACCGGCGACCTGCTGGGAACCGGAACACAGAACATGTCTAAAGACGACTTCAATGAAAAAGTTGATTTTCTGGGTGCTCGCCTGAATTTTTATTCAAACGGTGCCAGCGCCAATACGCTTTCAAAATATTTTCCTGAAGTACTGAAATTGATGGCTGATGGAATCCTTCACCCGAAATTCACCCAGGAAGAATTTGACAAATCCATTGCCAGAACAGAAGATTTTCTGAAAAGCAGCGAAAAGGATGTATCATACAATGCCAGAAGAGTTCGCTCTGCCCTGGCCTATGGTAAAAATCACCCTTACGGCGAATTCCAAACGCAGGAAACGGTGAAAAACCTTAGCCTGGCAGACGTTGAAAACTATTACAAAACCTGGTTCTCCCCGGCCAATGCGTACCTGGTAATCGTGGGCGATGTAGATGAAGACGAAGTAAAAGACCTTGTAAAAGGGCAGTTTTCTTCCTGGAAAAAATCTCCGGTTCCAGCGGCCAATGTTCCAGCTGTGAGCAACGTGAACCAGACAGAGATCGATTTTATCGATATGCCTAATGCGGTACAAAGCGAGATTGCCCTGGTAAACACGATTAACCTCAAAAAGAAAGACGATGATTATTTTCCTATCCTCGTAGCCAATAAGATCCTTGGAGGCGGTGGAGAAGCCCGTCTATTCCTGAATCTTCGTGAAGACAAGGGCTATACTTATGGCGCCTACTCCAGTACCGGAAATGACAAATATGCGGCAACTTTCGTAGCCAGCGCAAGCGTACGTAACGAGGTAACCGATAGTTCTGTAGTGGCTTTTCTGGATGAGATCTACAAGATCAGAAACGAGCAGGTAACCGCTTCGGAACTCGCGAGAGCGAAGGCCAAATTAACTGGTGATTTCGTATTGTCTCTTGAACAGCCTTCTACCATCGCAAATTTTGCTATGGAAATAGAAACCGAAGATCTTGATGATGATTTCTATGAAGAATACCTGGAAAAGATAGATGAAGTCACTGCTGAAGACGTACAGCGGGTTGCCAA
Source organism: Christiangramia flava JLT2011 (assembly GCF_001951155.1). Classification (NCBI taxonomy): domain Bacteria; kingdom Pseudomonadati; phylum Bacteroidota; class Flavobacteriia; order Flavobacteriales; family Flavobacteriaceae; genus Christiangramia; species Christiangramia flava. The sequence goes on along the minus strand of NZ_CP016359.1, from coordinate 1,992,147 downwards.
AAAATATTTCCTAGCTGACAATTCCAGGATCGTTATTGCTGGTAAAGCCAGCGACGTACTGGAAAACCTGGAAAAAATGACCTATAACGGAAAAACCATCCCGGTTAAATTCTATAACCGTTTTGCGGAAGAAGTAGAAAAACCTGTGGCCAAAAAGATGGATCCTTCAGTTTCAGCAGAGACTGTTTTCAATAAATACATCGATGCCATTGGAGGCCGCGAAGCAGTTGAGAACGTGGAAAGCGTGGTAATGCTGGCTTCAGCAACGATCCAGGGAATGGCGCTAGACCTGGAAATGAAACGCACCAAAGATGGCAAATTAAGCCAGACCATTTCCATGAATGGAAATGCAATGAATCAGCAGGTTTTCAACGGGGAAAGTGGCTACCTGATGGCTCAGGGACAAAAAATGCCGTATAACGAGGAACAGATCGAAGCTGCAAAAGGAGAAGCCAATCCGTTTCCAGAGCTGAATGTTGGCGACGCCAGCGTGACCGGAATCGAACAAGTTGAAGGTAAGGATGCCTATGCCGTAAAGCTTAGCGACAATACCGTAAATTATTACGATACCGAAAGTGGACTGAAGGTAAAAATGGTTAAAACAATGTCCCAGGGAGGCCAAACCATGACCATTCCAACGGTTTACGCAGATTATCAGGAAGTAAAAGGTGTGAAATTCCCATTCAGCTTGCAGCAGAGCATGGGACCGCAATCTTTTGAATTCAAGGTTTCTGAAATCAAAGTAAACGAAGATGTTTCCGAAGAAGACTTCAAAGTAGAATAATATTGATATTGCATACTGAAAAAGCCGGCCTGAGTGCCGGTTTTTTTTATGCACCAAACTTTTTTTTAAGAGCAATCAGGTTCCGTGACCTGTTCACGATAAAAACTCCAACAAGAATCACTAAGGCAGAAAGCAACTGCCAGCTACTGAAAATTTCTCCATCCAATATTCCCCAGCCCAACGCCACTATAGGAATGGTATAAGTAACAGAAGTCGTAAAAACCGGGTCAGAGATCTGAACCAGTTTATTGAAAATGATCATCGCGATACCCGTGCCAACAATTCCCAAGATGGCCACAAAAACCAGGGAGGTTTCAATTTCAGAAGTTAATTGCTGTTCAAAGAATCCGCTGAAAAAGAGGATGAGAACAGCCGGTAAAAGCAGGCTGGCAAAATTTCCCGCGGCGATCCCAAGCGGAGAAATATCAGCCATTTTCGTCTTCAAAATATTCACATTGAACGCGTAGCAACTGGCCGCCAGCACCACCAGCAAGGAATACACGTAATTCTGATCTGGGTTTACGCTGGCTCCACTCAGTATAAGACCTGCGGTTCCTAACAAACCAATCACTACCCCTATAATTTTATTCTGAGAAAACACCGACCGGAAGAATAACGCTCCGAAAATAAGCGTCATCAAAGGCGTGGTAGCATTCAAAATGGAGGCAATGGCGCTGTCTATTTCAGTTTCAGCAAAAGAAAAAAGGTAAACGGGGAAGAAAGACCCCAAAAATCCGGAAATCACGATCCACTTCCATTGCCTGGCGTTCAGCTTCATGATTCTTCGGAAACCAACAATGATCAGGAAAATCGCAGCAAATATGATCCTGAAGGAACCAACCTGGTACGCATCCAGCCCAACCAGTGATTTTTTGATAAGAATGAAGGAACTTCCCCAAACCAGTGAAAGGAAGACCAGATAGATCCATTTAAGTTTTCCTGCGGCCATCGCGAATAATTAAGCCGCAAAAATCTGAAAAACTATCGGTTTTAAACAGGACTTTTCAATTTTCCTCTTTCCACCGAAGGCTTTCCATGAGATGGCGAATATCATTCCGGAGGTATTCCGCGGCGGGAACAATACTGTCGTAATTTGGAATGCTGTTGAAATAGACCGATCCGGTTATGAAATGCCTCGTGCTATCAGTAAGATAAAACTGGGCCTGCGAGGCGGCATTCCCTTCAACCTCGTAAAACATTCCGTAGGTTTTATGAAGATCGTTGGTATAAATATCACCCTCGATCACATCAGCTTTGATGGTATGCTGCAATGGCAGTTTTTGAGCATCGGTCAAAAGAGAATCCAGGTTGTTCTGGACCGGGCGGTACGTTAAAAAAATAGTGCCTTCCATTTCCGGGTAGATCAGGTCGATCCAGCAGGGAATCTTATTTCGGGATGGCTGCACTTCGGCGATTTTATTGATATCGAAGGTATAGGGACAACCAATATCCACACGATGGTAATTTGCGGCGGGATAATTAAGTGCCAGAAAGGCCCTGGGTTTCGGGCGAACATCGTCCTGGCAGGAAACCAGAAAACCAAAAATCAACAGGCTCAGTATTCCTAAAATTCTACTCATTCCGCAGGTTCCGTTGACTGTATACTCAGTTTGATTTGTTTGATACGTTTGTCGTCTATCACCTCGATCTTGAAGTGATAATTGCCAAATTCAATAACGTCATTCTTCTTCGGAAATCCTCCCGAAATCTCCAACAGGAAACCAGCCAGCGTATCAGCCTCTCCTTTCTGATCTTCAAAAAGCGAAGGTTCTTCCACTTTTACAATCTTGTAGAAATCTTTGAGCGGCGTTTTACCCTCAAAAACGAAATTCTGCTCGTCCAGTTTGGAGTAAATCAGGTCTTCATCGTCAAACTCATCGCTGATGTCTCCCACGATCTCCTCGATGATATCTTCCAGGGAAATGAGTCCGCTGGTTCCTCCGTACTCATCTACAACGATGGCCAGGTGGTTTTTCTTGTCTTTAAACTCGTTCAACAGGTCGTCCAGCTTTTTATTTTCAGGAACAAAATATGGTTCCCGAAGCAGGCTATTCCACTGAAAGTTTTTTCGATCGATATACGGAAGCAGGTCTTTGATGTAGAGTATTCCCACTACATTGTCTACATTTTCCCGAAAAACCGGGATCCTGGAATACCCATTTTCGATGATCTCCGGAATGATATCTGAAAAATTGCTTTCCTCGTTCAAGGCAAAAATGTCCATTCTTGGACGCATTACCTGCTTAGTGTCAGTATTTCCGAAGCTTACGATACCCTGAAGGATCTTTTGTTCTTCTTTGGAAGTATCTTCCTCACTCGTTAATTCCAAAGCCTGAGAAAGGTGATCGATGCTGATAAAGCTTCGCTGTTTGCCTAATTTCTCATGAAGATACAGCGTTACTTGCCGCATGGGCGTGCTTAATGGGGAAAACAAGGTGTCCAGCACATTGATTGGATACGCCATAAAATTCGAAAACTGTACTTTGTTCCGGCTCGCATACACCTTCGGAAGGATCTCCCCGAAAAGCAGGATTAGAAAGGTAACCAGGCCCACTTCAAAGAGGAAGCGCACATCTATTCCGAAGAATTCGGTATTCATACCACCGAAAATATCATCAGCCACACTGTCAAAAAGCAGCACGATAGCGATATTGATGAAATTGTTGGCCACGAGAATCGTCGCCAGCAGTTTTTTTGGCTTTTCCAGCAGGCTGATAACAATGCTTTGCGTTTTGGTTCTTTTGCCGTCTTCGGTGATAAAATTAGCCGGAGTAAGAGAAAAGAAAGCTACTTCCGCACCAGAAATAAGCGCAGAACATAACAGCAGCACCAATAAAAAAAAGAAGCTTAAATATTGGGTAAATCCCAAAGTGGCTAAAAACAAAAGCAAACTGGGAGGTTCCGAGTCCAAATGCGATAGTTTTAGTTAAACTTTAGAATGGTAAATCGTCATCTTCCTCTTCCTGGGAGTACGATTCATTCTTGTTATAATTTTGATTTGCAGGCCTTGATGGCGTGGCGTTTCCACCACCCTGGCGATTGGAATTGCCCTGGTAACCAGCATTCGAATTCCCCTGATAACCAGATTCGCTCTCACCTTTAGGGGTTAAAAACGTAAAATCTGTACAGTGAATTTCTGTCTGGTAACGTTCATTGCCCTGGTCATCCTGCCATTTCCTGGTTTTGATACGGCCTTCCACGTAAACGCGATCGCCTTTTTTCAGGTATTTTTCACAAATTTCTGCCGCTTTGTTTCGCACCACTACATTATGCCACTCGGTATTCGTCACTCTTTCCCCGGTGGTACGGTTGGTATAACTTTCATTAGTGGCAAGTGGAAAACGACCTATGCTGCCGCCTCCTTCAAAATAATGCATCTTTACGTCATCTCCGGTGTGCCCTATCAACATTACCTTGTTTAAAGTACCTGTCATCTTTCTATTTTTTAAACCGATAAACGGTTGTGATTCTTTAATTTATTCTAAAATACTAAAAATTCTGCCTCAGGCCGAATCGAAAGGCAAAGATATGAACAAGAATTTATTTGTAATCTTCCGGCAGGTATTCATTTAGGAAATTCTGGATCAGAACGGGAACCGGATATGCCGAAATGCTTTCCAGCGGAACCGTATTTTCCTGCTCCTTGACCTGGACCCGCCAGAATGTAGTGTACAGATGCTGGTGAGACAATTTATGGATCACCGGCTCCGGATTGAAAATCTCTACTGAAAAATCTTTCTCCTTAATATATTGCCGAAAAAGTTCATTTTGGCGCAGTTCCTTTTCTGAAATCTTCTTCTTGGTCTCTACCAGCGGAAACTGGTACAAACCGTGCCAGATTCCTTTTCCGGTTCGCTTTTCAATAGCCGTCTCTTCATTCCCGGTTTCAATAACGAGGTAGTTGAAATAGCGCTTTTTCACCCTGGTCTTCCTGAGCTTTACCGGCAGGTCTTTAATTTTATGGGTTCGCAGAGCCACACACTCCTCGTTAAATGGGCAAACTTCGCAGGCGGGATTTGCAGGTTTGCAGTGCAGCGCCCCGAATTCCATGATCGCCTGGTTATAGGTAGAACGATCAAAATTCACCTTTTCCAGCGCCTCTTCCGCGAGCTTTTTAAAAAGTTTTTTGCCTTCCGTAGTATTAATAGGTGTTTCGATCCCTTTAAGCCGGGAAAAAACCCGGAAGACATTCCCATCTACCAGGGCTACCTTTTCATTATAACAAAAGGAAGCAATGGCGCTTGCCGTATAATCCCCTACTCCTTTCAGTTTCAGCAATTCCTTATAACTACCGGGAAATTTTCCGTTTAGCTCATAAGCCACATATTTAGCGGTTTCGTGAAGATTGCGTGCACGGGAATAGTAACCAAGTCCCTGCCAGAGCTTCAATACTTTTTCCGAAGAAGCGGCAGCAAGATCTTCGATCTCTGGGAAAGCCTCGATAAATTTTGTATAATAAGGTAATCCCTGTTCAACACGGGTTTGCTGCAGCATGATTTCGCTAAGCCAGATATGGTAGGGGTCACGGGTGCTGCGCCAGGGCAAATCCCTTCTGTTTTCGAGGTACCAGTTCTGTAAAGCATTGGGAAATTCCATAATTAATAATGAGGGATGGCAATAATAGGAGTTTATTGCGTTATTATTAGTGAATTAGGTTTGAAATATTGAAGATTTAATTCTTATATTTGCCCCCTTGAAAATTAGAAACCCCAATTTATAAAAATTTAAATAGCACGAAAAATGACGAAAGCAGATATCGTAGCAAACATTTCAGAGAAATTAGGAATGGAAAAAGGTGACGTTCAGGCTACTATTGAATCGTTTATGGAAGAGGTGAAGACGTCTTTAGAAAGCGGCGACAACGTATACCTGCGTGGGTTCGGAAGTTTTGTTGTAAAGACAAGAGCTGAAAAAACCGGAAGAAACATTTCAAAAAACACTACTATTAAGATCCCTGCACACAACATCCCTGCATTCAAACCTGCAAAGATATTTGTAGAAGGAGTTAAATCTAACGTAGAGGTAAAATAACCAAAATACGATCCCGGCTTTCGGGTCGGGTTCCAAAGAAATTAGTATTAATCTTTAAAATATTGCACTATGCCAAGTGGTAAGAAAAGAAAAAGACATAAGGTGGCCACTCACAAGCGTAAGAAACGCAGAAGAGCAAACCGCCATAAGAAAAAGTAGTTTTCACACTACTTTTTTTATTTAATCGTTCTTTGAAATCGAAACCCGGTAGGCTATACCGCCGAGGTTTCTTCAGGCTTTAAAACCCTGTGAAATAAATAATGTTTAATCCATCTGTATCCGTCTAGCACAGATACGGATCAAAAATCTGGAAGTGTGGACAAAGAATTAATTATCAGGTCCGAACCTTCTGCTGTAGATTTTGCCTTAACAAAAGATGGAAAACTTATTGAACTCAACAAGGAAGAAGACGGGAATAAATTTAACGTAGGCGATATTTTTATTGCCAAAATACGCAAACCCGTACCAGGCCTTAATGCCGCATTTGTAAATGTTGGCTACGAGAAAGATGGTTTTTTACACTATCACGACCTGGGACCCCAGATATCTTCATTGCTGAAGTTCATCAAACGTGTAAGCACAGGTAAATTAAAAGATTATTCTTTAAAGAATTTTTCTTTTGAAAAGGATATAGACAAGAACGGCGCTATTGCCGATGTCTTAAAATCCAATCAGTCCATTCTGGTTCAAATCGTAAAAGAACCAATCTCTACCAAGGGACCGAGAATTAGCTCGGAACTATCCCTTCCCGGGCGATACATCGTCCTGGTACCGTTTTCCAACCGCGTATCGGTCTCTCAGAAGATCGACAGCAAAGAGGAAAAAGAACGGCTCAAGAGACTGGTTAAAAGCATCAAACCAAAAGGTTTTGGTGTAATCGTGAGAACCGTGGCTGAAGGCAAAAAAGTAGCAGAACTGGACAGAGATCTTCAAAATCTTGTAGGTCGCTGGACAGCCATGTGTAAAAAACTGTATAAACCGCATCACCCGTCAAAAGTACTGGGAGAACTCAACAGGGCATCGTCCCTGTTACGTGACATTTTTAATGACACGTTCACCTCTATTTGCGTAGATGACGAGACGCTTTATACACAAATTAAAGACTATGTGAGCGAAATTGCTCCTGAAAAAGAATCAATCGTAAAACTGTATCAATCCAACCAACCAATTTTCGAAAAATACGGTATCGAAAGACAGATCAAAACCTCCTTTGGGCGTACTGTTTCCATGAGTAAAGGCGCCTACCTGGTAATCGAGCATACGGAAGCCATGCACGTGATAGACGTGAATAGTGGGAACCGCTCGAACAAATCCAAGAACCAGGAAGATACCGCGTTAGAGGTCAATATGATTAGCGCCACAGAGATCGCCCGCCAGCTGAGACTGCGCGATATGGGCGGAATTATAGTGGTAGACTTTATCGACATGAATAAAGCCGATAACCGCAAAAAGCTTTTTGACCATCTTCGGAAAGAAATGAGTGACGACAGGGCTAAACACAAGATCCTGCCTCCGAGTAAATTCGGATTGATCCAGATTACAAGACAGCGCGTAAGACCCGAGATGAATATCAAAACCCGGGAAGACAACCCCAACGGAAACGGGGAAATCGAAGCACCAATCAGTTTGGTGAATAAGATTCAGGTCGACCTGGAAAAACTGGTCAAAAAAGACCATAAAAAGATCACGCTTACCGCGCACCCATTTATTGCAGCCTTTTTAACCAAAGGCTTTCCATCTCCCCGATCAAAGTGGTTTGTTGACCATAAACGTTGGGTGAAAATTTTACCAAGAGACGCTTACACGTATCTAGAATACCATTTCCACGACAAAGACGGGGAAATGATTCAATAAATAAAAACGCCTTTCAAGCAATTGGGAGGCGTTTTTTATTTTTAATACTCTGCCAACAAAGCTTTAGCAGCCCTTTAACCTTCCTGTACATTCTCCTGAAATATCTTTATCTGGTTAACCATTAAATACTAGATCATGAAAAATTTGGAAGAATTATTTGAGCACCAGTTGAAGGATTTGTACAGCGCAGAAAGCCAGCTCATCAAAGCCCTCCCAAAAATGCAGAAGGCAGCTCATGATGACAAATTAAAGAAAGCTTTTGAAGGTCACCTGGAAGAAACCAGGGAACACAAAAAAAGATTGGAAGAAATCTGTAAAGAACTCGGTATTAAACCTACCGGTGAAACCTGTAAAGCCATGCAGGGACTCATCAAAGAATCTGAAGAATTTCTGAAGGAAGACGCTTCTGAAGAAGTACGTGACGCCGGGATTATTGCCGATGCACAACGCGTGGAGCATTATGAAATCTCCGGCTACGGAACCCTCGTACGCTATGCCAAACAACTTGGCCACAAAGCGATCGCGAACAAACTTCAAAAAACTTTAGACGAAGAGTATGATGCCGACAACAAGCTGGACAAGCTGGCAGAAGGTCAACTGAATGCCAAAGCAGTCTAAATGAAACCAGTAAAAATCCCCGGAAAAACCGGGGATTTTTTTATTGCTCCATCTTTTTACTGTAATTATTGTGATGCATTAATCGATACACCTTCCCATTTTCATCGCGCTCAAAAACAACCGTCTCACCAAGCTCCTGATTATCCCTAATCCTTCTAAAAGTATCACCCTCCACATGCTGTAAATAATCCATTCCTTCACCAGGATTGCCGGTTGGCAGATCCAAAGTCACCAGTTTATCACCCCAAACACCAATATACATTTCATTATACCAGGGTTTCAAGTCATAATACCCGGTGTAGTCGGAGAGATTTGGAGCTGTTTTAAGGCTATCTTTTTCAGGTTTCTTTTGAGCTAAAATGCTGCGAATGCCATTAGCATATTTCGCAGGGTTTTCACCACCGGCATTGATCATCACCACATAAGCGATTTTACTCTTTGGATTCAGCTGAAGAACCGTTCGGTAACCCGGGCAACTTCCGCCATGACCAACCCATTTACTTCCGTCAGGACCTTTATAAACCGCAAATCCCAGACCCCAGGTAGTTTCAAAATCAGGATCGGTCCAGTGCACATTCTGCATGTATTTCAAAGTGGAGGATTGGATAATTTCTGTTTGCGAAGAATCCAGTAAGCGGAATTGCCAGGAGGCAAATCGCGCCAGATCTTCAACATTGGATGAAAATCCGGCCGCAGGCTTGATCCCATTTGCCTGAAAAAACTGGACCTTTTTTCGGCTACCATCTCGATATTGAGGGGAATAACCAATCGCCAGCTGGTTTCCGTAAAGATCTTCCGGCAATTCAGTCCTGGTATCGTCAAGGCGCAGTGGCTCTAAAATATTCTTCTGGATATACTCATCATACGGCATTCCGGAAACTTCTTCCACGATCTCACCCAACAGCGTCAAACCCAGATTGCTATACTGAAAATAGGTAGAAGACGGGTAAAGTGTTTCCTGGTTCTTCAGGTTCGAATCGATATCTTTCTTGGCCGGAAACGGAAAATCGGGACCGGTCCAATACGGAAAATTGGCTTCTCTGGGCAAACCGGAAGAATGCGTCATCACTGAGCGAACCGTAACCGGCCAGCTATCATCAAATTGTTGTTTCAGGTCAAACCAGGGTAGCAGATCTTCAATTTTATCATCCAGCCGCAATTTGCCTTCTTCTACCAATTTCATAATAGCTACGGAAGTAAAAAGCTTGGAAATAGAGCAAATGCTGCAAATCGTGGTGGTTTCCGCGGCCACACCAGCTTCCATATTAGACTCACCATAGGCATTTTTCCATAAGATGTCCTGATCTTTTACCACGGCCACGCTAATAGCCGGCAACTTGTCGTAATCGTGCTGGGCATCCAGCCACACATCAATGATCCTGGCAACATCTTCATGGATTTCATCAGACTGGGAAAAGCCGAAATTTGCCAAAAACAGGCATACAATAAAACTGATTTTTTTCATAAGGCGGGTCGATTAGAAGATTGAAATTCGAAATTTTCTTAAAAATAGGATATTTTTGGTTACTGCTAATTTCCTTATCTCGCAGGCATGAATTACCAGGAAAGAAAAAGTTACACCGTAGATGAAGCCATGCAAAAGCTGATGCACTTTTGCGCCTATCGTGACCGTTCGCAAAAGGAGGTCGAAGATAAGCTGGATAAGATGCATATGATCCCGCAGGCCAAGGAGAAGATCATCATTCGGTTGATGCAGGAGGGTTTTTTGAACGAAGAACGTTTCGCCCGTAGTTTCGTCCGCGGAAAATTCCGCATAAAGAAATGGGGAAAGATTAAGATCACTCAGGAGCTTAAATTCCGCGAAATTTCCACTCCCGTTATCAAACTTGGCTTATCTGAAATTTCCGAAAAAGATTATCGTAAAACGCTTTATGAGCTTGCCGAAAAGAAGCTGGAAAAGATCCAGGAACCCAATAGTTTCAAGAAAAAGAAGAAACTCAGTGATCACCTCCTGCGAAAAGGTTACGAAAACAGCCTGGTCTTCGATTGCGTGAATTCGCTTATTGATTGATATGATGCTTTTTGTGAGTGCGCGTTACTGCCTGCCTGTTTTTATAATCTATCCATCGTTGCCCGCGCATTTTCCGCATATAATTATCAAAATGTCTCATAAAAACAAGGTTGTACACGGCTTTTGAAAAATTGGTCAGCGTTCTTGGAGTGGCACGCAAACTCATGGAAAAACCGGCGGTAAGATAGGTCATATGATGCCAGTACCCTTCCGGCATATAAAGCGTTTCGCCATGGTTCAGCTCGGTAATGTAACCCTGTGCTTTCTTCAAGACCGGGAATTTTTCAAAATCAGGATCATTAAAATCGATATCTTCTCTACTGATCAAAGCATGTGGCACCTTGTAGAGATTTTTGCTTTCTGAAGGTGGAAAAAGGATGCATTGTTTCTTTCCGTGGAAATGAAAATGAAGAATATTCGCATAATCGATATCGTAATGCATAAAAACCTTGGAATTTGCTCCACCGAAGAACAGCATGGGCAACTGTTTCAGAAATCGAAGTCCGATATCCGGAAAACTGAAATCCTCCTGGAGTTTTGGGACCTGTTTCAGCAAATTATACAGGAAAATGCGGTAGTTCGTGGGTTCGCGCTCCAGCAGATCGATGTAGTCACTCATTTTCATTTCGGCATGAGCCTCGTTGAACTTGAACCTGGAAGAAATAGGACGATCATCATATAGGGGCACGGTTCGGTCGCCGGCCATTTCCCGAATATATTCGAGATTCCATTTCCTGTAGGCAGGCCAGTCCTGGATCAGCTTTTTGATCACCACCGGCTTTTGGGGGCGCACATAATCCCGTACAAAATCATCTTTCGAAATGCTTTCTATGCGCGTTACCTGTTTCAGCTCCATCTTGACTTCATTTATCAATTCCTGCGTGCCGGTGCGTCTTCCTGATGGCCATTTTGTTCTTATGGTCGATCCACTTCTGGCCCTGTAATTTCCGCATCAAATTATCATAATTCCGCATGAACAAAAGATTATTCAGCACCTCCGCGATCTTTTTAGGTGATCTCGGCAAAGACCTCAAAGTAATAGACAAACTGGGAGTTTCATATTTTATAAAATGCCACCATTTACTGGGTATAAAAAGTCCTTCACCGTGTCCCAGCCTGGCTTCGAAACCTCGAGCCCTACTAAGAGCGGGATAGGTTTGAAGGTCTGGATCATCCATATCGATGATCTCCATGCTCACGATCGAATAAGGCACTTTATAAAGAAAACCGGTCTGATCTGGCGGGTATAGCAACACTTTTTTCTTACCCGTAAAATTAAAATGGAAATTATTGGCCAGGTCCATATCATAGTGCATCACCACTTTGGAACCTGCACCACCCACAAAAAGAACGGGCAGTTTTTTAAAGAATTTCACTCCAAGATCGGGATACTGAAAATCATTCACCAGTTCCGGGCAATTCTGAAGCAGGTTAAAGAAAAACATGCGTAAATCTGAAGGGCCTTTTTCCAGAATATCGATATATTCTGAAAATTTGATCTTCATCGCCGGGCCGTGGCTGTTCTCCCTGCCTTTGGCAGGCTGGCTGTCATAGAGCGGAACCTTGATATCACCGGCTTTTTCCCGAAAATATTCAAAGTTCCACTTTTGGTATGCTGGCCAGTTTTGGGTAAGATCTTCAAAAATGACCGGTTTCTGCGGAACAAAATAATCCCTCTGGAATGCTTCTTTTGAAATTCCCCTGACTCTCGGAATATTTTGAAGATCCAGTTTCAAATTTGGCTGATTTTGTTAGGCCTTGGTTTTGGCTTTTTCCTGCGCCTGAAGATTTCGCTCGATCTGGTGCCCGGGTCTTGACCATCTTGGTTTTTCTCCCTGGGCCTGGTAGGCAGATTGTTCGGCGTCCACACTAACAGGCTGCGCTTTCTTCTCAAATGCTTTCTGCGGATTAAGTCCCAGCATTTTGAACATTTCCATATCCTCATTCACATCAGGATTTGGAGTCGTTAGCAGTTTATCTCCGGCAAAGATGGAATTCGCTCCGGCAAAGAAACACATAGCCTGGCCTTCTCTGCTCATCTGCGTCCTTCCTGCGGAAAGTCTCACCTGTGTTTCGGGCATCACGATCCTCGTCGTGGCAACCATCCTGATCATATCCCAGATCGGCACCGGCGTTTGCTCTTCCATAGGTGTTCCCTCTACGGCTACCAATGCGTTTATTGGCACCGATTCCGGTTGAGGATTCAAAGTAGCAAGAGCAACAAGCATTCCCGCTCGGTCTTCTTTTTTTTCACCCATCCCGATGATCCCTCCGCTACAAACCGTAACATTGGTCTTGCGAACGTTATCAATGGTTTTCAGGCGATCTTCATATCCGCGGGTAGAAATCACCTCTTTATAATATTCTTCCGAAGTATCTAAATTGTGGTTATAAGCATACAAACCGGCTTCGGCAAGTCTTTGCGCCTGGTTCTCGGTAAGCATTCCCAAAGTACAGCAAACTTCCATATCCAGTTTATTGATGGTACGAACCATCTCCAGCACATTATCAAACTCCTCGCCATCTTTCACGTTTCTCCAGGCTGCACCCATGCAAACCCTGGAACTCCCCGAAGCCTTGGCACGTAGCGCCTGCGCTTTTACCTGGTTCACGCTCATCAGGTCGTTTCCTTCCAGATCAGTGTGGTAACGGGCAGCTTGCGGGCAATAGCCGCAATCTTCCGGGCATCCACCGGTTTTAATAGAAAGCAATGTGGAGACCTGAACGGTATTCGGGTCGTGGTACTCACGATGGACGCTTGCCGCTTCGTACAGCAGCTCCATCAAAGGTTTGTTATATATCTCTAGAATCTCTTCTTTCGTCCAGTTATGTCTAGCCATGTAAAATGATTTGTATTCAAAAATAAGGAAAACTAAGCTTTTAAGGCCTTCACCTGTTAGCCGATTTATAAACCGAATAGCTAACAATCACATCCTGCGACCAATAAGTATGGAAACAGCATTGCCGCCAAAACCTACTGAATTCACCAGGATATTGTCCAGTTTTTCGGGTTGCTGCTGAAATTCTGAAAACGGAACCGTCAAAAACTGTTGCTTCTGAAGCATCAAGATAGCCATTTCCAGACTTAATACACCAGATGCCCCAAAACTATGGCCAATTTTCCATTTATTACTGGTCATTGCGGCCAGATCTTTCCCAAAAACCGCCTTTATAGCATTCACTTCAGCAGCGTCCCCGCCAATGGTGCCCGGCGCATGCAGCACCACCGCGTCAATTTCCTTTGGGGCTCTGCCGTTCAATGCCATTTTCATGGCCTTCTGAATGCCTTTGCCATTTTTGGAAAGCGAAGCCCCGTGACGCAACTTTTCCGTAGAAAAACCAATTCCCTTGATCCAGGCCCTGGCGTTTTCTGCCTCTCTTTGCAGCGAAACAATCCCTGCTGCTTCTCCCAGAACCATCGTATTCTCCTGTTTTTTCATATCCAGCGACCTGCATGGAAATTCCGTTTGACGGGAATAGATCTTCATAGCCTGCATCTGCGCGAGGGTAAAACCGGTAAGTGGCGCCTCGCTTCCACCGGCAAGGAAGGCGTCAGAAATACCGCTATTCATCCACGCGATCGCATTCAGGATGGCATGCATCCCGGTGGAACAGGTGATACTATGAGAAAATTCAGGCCCTTCCAGTTTAAGGTCTTGCGCAACCCAGGACGAAATATTTCCAAGGGTCGTGGTGGGAGAGGTATACGTGCTTACTTTTCCGGTTTCGATATATTCCTGATGGTACTTCTCGAAAAGCCTGGTCGCACCACGGCTACTTCCGATATTGATGCCTGCGGATGTAGAAACAGGAACACTTTCAAAGGCTTTCCTTGCGGCCAGCACCGCATAGAGCACCGAATTGTCCAGATTTCGGAATCTCGGATCTTCCGTACGCAGCTTTTCCGCGGAGGTTTTCAAAGCAGCAGGCAACCAGCCCGCAGGCTCGGGAAAATCAGTTTCCGGCCGCTGACTTAAAAAATGCGTTTCTTGGAGGTAACTGTTCCAGATTTCTTCAGAAGTTGACCCAAGTGGCGACACACTCCCAACTGAAACTATTCCTATCGGGTCTTTCAAAACAAAATTTTTGACAAAAATACATCAGAAGCGCTGGAATTACCAGCAAATCAGCTTTAGATTCGGCTCTTTTCAGGCTCATAATATAAATTACGAGTAGAAAGCATCTTTCTCTTTCCGGCGGCCACCTCCGAGATCTCCAACACCAGCTTTTCTTCCAGTAAATTCCATAATGGCTGATCGTTTTTCGGGATTTCAGGAAACACTTTCCGCAGGGCATGATCCCATTCCGTATAATGCTGGAGAATATCATCTGGCATTACCAGTTTTCGCGCAGTTCCTTCATCGATAGGCTGAAAAGATTCAATAAGGTTCAGGTAGCCATAATCATCGGTAAGCTCCTCTCCCGGCTGGATGTCCCGAACTGCAAGTTCAAAATTATACGCGGTAGAAAGACAATTGGACCGGAAACTATGATTGACGAATTTTCCGAAATCCCAACATAACACATGCTCGCCACGACTATTGCGAAAACTGTATTTTTCCAGCATTTCCTGCTCCAACTCGTTCATCCCAAGCGGGGCATCAGGCTCGAATATACTGTCCAAGGCATCCTGAACCCAGGTTATGGTGCCTTTTGGGATGAGTTTGGTGGCAACCACGCCATAACCAACGGCCTCACTAATCCATTTCAACTGCGTATCGGGGTGTATCATCTTCATCAGGATTAACCTCCTAATTTAGCTAATAACCCATTTGGCTTTCAGAAAAAGATTAACGCAAAAGACAATCTTAAAATTCGCTAAAAACCTGCTCGATAACGCTATAGGTATACTGAAGATCTTCCTCCGAGATCACATAAGGCGGAACGATATAGATCGTATTTCCAAGAGGTCTCAGGGCCACTCCCCGATCCATAAAGAACCGGAAAAGCTTATTCCGAAGATTCCCGTAGCGCTCCATTTCCACGTCGAGTTCAAAGGCCAGGATCACTCCGATATTTCGAACATTTTTTGCTTTCGGCTGCCTTTTGAGTTTTTCCGCAAAGGCCTCGTTCGATTTCCTGATCTGCGCTATATTATTCTGCATCTCGGCTGAATGCAACAAATCAATCGCTGCCAGCGCCGCAGTACAGGCCAGCGGATTGGCCGTATAGGTATGACCGTGAAAAAGTCCTTTAGCGATATCTTCGGAATAAAAAGCCTCGAAAACCTTCTGACTGCAGGAAGTGATTCCCATGGGAAGTAGCCCCGCGGTTAACGCTTTAGACAGGCATACAATATCTGGTTTTTCAGAAAGATAATCTGAAGCGAAGAATTTTCCCGTTTTACCGAAGCCGGTCATCACTTCATCGGCCACCAGAATAATATGTTCTTTTCGGCAAAACTTCAGAATTTCATTTAGGCCTTCTGCATCATGGAATTTCATGGCGGCAGCGCCCTGTATCAAAGGTTCATAGATGAAACCGGCAATCCCATTTTCGGCATGCAACACCTGGATTTTTTCGAGGATTTCAGCAGTATTTTCGCCATTTGGTACGGGAATACGCTCCACCCGGATAAAATGATCTTCAAAAGCACCATTATAAACCGAAAGTCCGGAAACCGACATCGCACCGAAAGTATCTCCGTGGAAACCGTCTTCAAAAGCTAGCATGACCTTTCGGTCATTTCCAAGGTTGTGATGATATTGCAGGGCCATTTTAATACCGATCTCGGTTGCCGTGGAACCATTATCGTTAAAAAAGAGCTTTTGCTGTCCCTTCGGAAGAATCGCTATCAGCGCCTCCGAAAGCTTGATGGCCGGTTCATGAGTGAATCCGCTGAAAACAACCTGGTCGAGCCGGGTCATCTGTTCTGCAACCCTACTGGTAATATATGGATTGCAATGACCATATACCGCCGTATACCAGGAGGAAATCCCATCAATATATTTTGTTCCCGAATCATCAAAAAGATGCGCTCCTTCAGCGCGAACGATGGGCAGGGCCGCAGCGGCGGTCTTGTGCTGCGTGAGCGGGTGCCACAAATGTTTTTGATCTCTTTCCCGAAGATCGCTATTTATAGTTTGCATAGATTTTCCTTAAACTTTTCTGCATACTCCTCCACCACCCGCTCATCAAAGTACGGTTCTTCTTCGATACGGCCAATGATCGACACACCGGCCATTTTGGTGATCACATCTTCAGTAGAAGGATGCGCTTTTCCACTAAACAGGATTCCGATATTTTTGATCCCACGACTCTTTAACACCTCCACACTTAGCAATGTGTGGTTGATGCTTCCAAGATAATGGCGCGAAACCAGAACAACCTTATGTTCCGGGCTAATCAGATCGAGAATGGTTTCAGTATCATTCAGCGGAACCAGCAAACCACCCGCTCCTTCGACTACAAGATCCTTTGAAGTTTCCGGAAAACGGATATTCCTGATAGCTATCTCAATCCCGTCAATTTCAGCAGCAGCGTGTGGACTCATTGGTGTATTCAGCGCATAGGCGTTCTCATGAAAATGAACCTCATGAGAACCCAGTAGTCTTTTGATCTTGTGCGTATCACTGTTCTCAAGATCTCCCGCCTGCACCGGTTTCCAGTAATCGGCCTCCATAGACCTGGTCACGATCGCGGCCGCAACGGTCTTTCCAACTTCGGTACTGATCCCGGTAATAAAGAATGTTTTTGGCATTTTTAAACTTTGGATACAAAAGTACCCAAGAGTTTCAAGACCTCCGAAATTTCAGCCCGGGAATTGTAGGCATGAATGCAAAATCGCAGTCGCTCCTCGCCTTTCGGTACGGTGGGAGAAAGAATTGGCTTGACGATAAAACCCGACTTCAGCATTTCTTCGGAAAGCTTTTTGACCGCATCATTTCCCGGAACCAGGCAGCTCCGGATCGCCGACTCTGAAATAATGAAATGCTGTGACAATCCTTTTTTCTGAATTTCCTCTTCGAAAAACTGAAGATTATCCCGGAGTTGCTGCAATTCGCCTGGTTCGCGATCCAGTATTTCTTCAAAATATCCATAAGCCGCAGCAATTGTCGCCACCGAATGTGGGCTCATAGCCGTGGTATAAATGAAACTTCTGGCGAAATTCACGAGATAATCCTTCAGTATTTTGCTCCCCAGGATCGCCGCACCGTGACATCCCATAGCCTTTCCGAAGGTGACGATACGTGCAAAAACCGCTCCTGACTCCTCCTGAAAAAGGCCTTTATAATCCTTCCCGCAAACACCAATAGCATGCGCTTCATCTACAACAAGCAAGGCCTGAAATTCCCGTACGATTTTTAAAAGCTCCTGAACATCGGGCGAGTCACCATCCATAGAAAATACTGATTCTGTTACCACATAAATCGTATCAAAATGCTGAAATTTTACCAGTAGCTCCCGAAGATGCCC
Source organism: Christiangramia flava JLT2011 (assembly GCF_001951155.1). Classification (NCBI taxonomy): domain Bacteria; kingdom Pseudomonadati; phylum Bacteroidota; class Flavobacteriia; order Flavobacteriales; family Flavobacteriaceae; genus Christiangramia; species Christiangramia flava. Next base: position 1,974,412 of record NZ_CP016359.1, on the reverse strand, counting down.
AAGATCATTATGCCGGAATTTGAAACTTCTGGCCAGGCTCATGCGCAGACCATCGCGAATGGAAGCATGGGCATATTCATCGAAAAGGATCACATCTCCTTTCTGCGGCACCGAGGAAAAAAAGCCCATATTGGCATCGTAGCCGGAGTTGAACAAAATTGCCGATTCACTTTGGTGAAATTTAGCGACTCGTGCCTCAGTTTCTGCGAAAATTGCCAAGTTCCCGGAAAGCAAACGCGAACCTGTAGCGCCATTTTTAAGCTTTTGGAGCTTCAGTATTTTTTCAGCTTTTTCATAAATAAGCCGGGAAGAGGAAAACCCCAGGTAATCATTCGAATAAAAATCCACTCCTTCCGAGGGTAGTTTTAACTCCCGAAGTGAGTTTTCTAACTTTCTCTTAAGAAGTTTTTTTTCTAATTTCATGGGAAACGCCATAAGACAAAGATAAAACTACTAATCAATGGATTTAAAAGAATTTACGATAAAGGCAGTAATCGCCGTTATTGCCGGTTTATTAATAGGGCTGGAACGCGAGTTCAGAGGCAAGCACGCAGGGCTGAAGACCCATGCGCTGGTCGCACTGGGCGCCAGCGTCTTCATTTGCCTTTCCCTGGAATACGAAGGCGATAAATATGTGGATATTACCCGTGTACTCAGCCAGGTCATTATCGGGATCGGTTTTATTGGCGCCGGAACGATCATGAAAAAGGGTAAGGACGTGGAAGGTTTAACCACAGCAGCTACGATCTGGTGCAGCGCGGGCATTGGCTGTCTTTCAGGTTTTGGAATGTTCCTCGAGGTCGTGGTGGTCACGCTCCTGATCGTAGTCGTAAATTATTTCTTCGGAAAGATTGAAAAGAAAATTCTGAAGCACCTGGACTCCAAGAAGAACTCAACAGATTAATTGCGTTTTTCCTTATTTTCGATCTTGGTGTGATCTACATTATCTTCAGGAGTATCATCTACAACACTTTTCAGAATGTGACTGTTCTTCTGATATTTCCCCTGTAGATCGTCCATCACCGATTTATCCCAGAGTTTGATCCCGACGAAATAAGAGGCACGGCCAATAAGGTGTGCACTCACCGGAGCAGTTAGGAAAATAAACAGGATGATCACAAAGGCCTGGGAAGTCACCCCGGAATTACTGAAGAAAACAGCCGTCGCCATCAAAACCAGTCCAACACCTAAGGTTGCGGCCTTGGTCGTTACAGAAATTCTCAAATACGTATCAGGCATTCGCACCAGCCCGATCGCCGCAAAAAGAACGAATAATGCTCCAAAAGTTGCCAGTGTACCTATGATTATTTCGATCATTTCTTCTTTCTTTTTTCCAGGTAATAAGACAATGCCACCGTGCTCAGGAATGCGATCAATCCCAGGATCAATGCACTGTCCAGTAGGGTGGAATGATTGTAAATGATGCAATACACCCCAATGATCCCGATACCCGTTGTAATCAACAGGTCCAGTGCGATCACTTTATCAGCAATCGTTGGTCCCTTCAGCAGTCTCCAGAAAATCAGGATCGCTGAAAGGATCAAAACGGGCAATATGACATAATATAGATAGTCGTGTAACGTCATGACATTATCTCCAAAATTCTTTTTTCAAAACCGTTTTTGATACTCTTGATGAATACCTCGCGGTCTTTGATATACATCGCGTGAACGAACAACACTTTGCGGTCATTCGATACATCAATACTCAGGGTTCCGGGAGTAAGAGAGATCATATTGGCCAGCAATGTGATCCCGATATTTGATTTCACGTCCAATGGAACCATGATGATTCCCGGTGTCATCTTCAGTTTGGGTGTGATCACCTCGTAAGCAACTTCCAGGTTCGCCTTGATCAATTCATACAGAAAAGTGACCAAAAGCAGGATAAGCTTCGGAACGATCACGAAATATTTGGAATGATTTCTTTTATAGGTAATCAACCAAAGGATATGAAAGTTCAGGAAGAAGCCGAAAACGTAATTCTCAAAGGAGAAATCCCCGGTGAGTGCCACCCAGATAAAGGTCAGTAATATATTTGATATAAACTTGCTCTTCATTTTTTGACAATTAACGCTTCAAAACCGTATCTATATAACCCTGATTGTTCACCAGTTCATCGGCAATCCTGGCTGATACTTCCTGAATATGCTCGGCGCCGAAACCAATATACAAAGATACCAGACTTAACAAAGCCACCGGCACCACCAGCTGAATCCTTTTCAGCTTAGGCAGATCTGTAAAAAACTGAAAATTCCTGCTGCGTTTTATTTCTTTTCCGTCTTTCCAGAAAACTTCTGCCCACAATTTCGCAATGATCACCAGCGTAATAAAACTGGCAAATATAATGGCGGCTACGGTGAAATAGCTACCCTGCGCAAAACCAGCCTTGATCAGGTTGATCTTTGGCCAGAAACCGGAAAGCGGTGGTATCCCAACGAGGGAAAACAGCGGGATGAAAAGTAACAGACTGATCTTTGGCCAGGCTGCATACAATCCGCCAAGATTCCGCATGCTGTTGGAGCCTTTAATCTTATAGATCAGCCCACTGAGCATAAACAGGTTCGTTTTTACCACAATATCGTGAATGAGGTAGAAAATAGCTCCTGCAATGGCAATTTCAGTGAACATTCCCAGTCCTGCAATCATATACCCAATATGGCAAATGATGAGATAGGAGAATATTTTCCGGATATTATTCTGAACCAATGCTCCAACCCCACCACTAATCAGCGTAAAAATAGCGATCACGATGAGTAAAGTGTTGATGAAGTCATCCCCATGGAATATCAGGGTAAACACGCGAAGCAAGGCATACACCCCAACTTTTGTGAGTAAACCACCAAATATGGCAGAAACGGCAAAAGGCGGTGTATGATAGGATGCCGGCAACCAGAAATACAACGGAAAAACCCCGGCCTTAATTCCGAAGCCGATGATAAAGAGAACACCGGTGATCTCCACCAGTCCCTGGTTCGGAACCTGCGAGATCTTTTCAGCAAGATCGGCCATATTCAAACTGCCGGTAAGTCCATAAAGAACAGCAATGGCAGTAAGGAAAATGATTGACGCGAGAATATTCAGCGTAAAATACTTTACGGCTCCTTCGAGCTGTGCTTTTTCACCTCCAATGGTGATGAGCACAAAGGAACTGATAATAATAATTTCGAACCACACATAGAGATTGAAGATATCTCCCGTCAGGAAAGCACCATTAAGTCCCAGCAACAGGAAATGAAAAATGGGAAAATAGCCAAATTTCAAACGCGCTTTTAAAACCGAAGCTGCCGAAAAGATAGATACAGCAAGGCCTGCCAGAGAGGTAAGTACGACCAGGGTAGCGGCAAAAGTATCGGCTACAAAAGTAATCCCGAATGGTGCGGGCCAGTCTCCAGCCTGCACGGTATGAGTACCATCGGTCCACGTGAAATAGAAAACCACTCCGGCCAACGCGACGGCCAGTGTGCTGCCTATCACGCTGAAGATCTTCTGAAAACGGATATTATTCCAGCCGAACATCAAGATGATACTGATGGCGATCTGAAGGAATAACGGGTATATGATTAGTTGTTCTGTCATGAATCTTCGTCGGTTGCGTTCATTTCGTCCAGATCATCTGTACGAACCACGGTATGCGCTCGTTTCACCAGTACAATGGCGAAAGACTGCAGTCCAAAACTGATCACAATGGCGGTTAATATCAGGGCCTGCGGAACAGGATCAGCATAAGCTTCCGTAAGCAGATGTGCGTCCCCCGGGATGATAGGCGGCGAACCTTTGGTAATTCTTCCCAGCAGGAAAATCAGCAAATTCGCGCCATTTCCAATTAGGATAATTCCAATGATGAGTTTCACCAGACTTCGGCGCAGCATCATATAAATACCAGCCGCGTACAAAACCCCGATCATCAATGCGATTAATATCTCCATTTAGGCTGATTCTGAAATTGTAAAGATTATTGTTAAGGTCACCCCGTTTACCACGAAATACACTCCGAGGTCAAAGAACAGGGTCGAACCGATATTTCCTAAAATTGGTACAGCTTCATGAGACCACAAACCGGTCATAAAAGGTTCGTCGAACAAAGCTACCGGTGCCAGACCGCTTAAAAAAGAAATACTAAGACCAATAGGAATCAGGTATCCAGGGTGCATGACCAGCAGATCCTTGGTTCTTTTCAGGCCATTCGCAAATGAATGCAGAATGAACGCGATCGAAGCGATAAGACCACCCACAAAACCACCACCGGGAAGGTAATGCCCCCTCAAAAGAACGAAAATGGAAAACAGCAGCAATACCGGTAAAAGGTAATTCGATGCAGTTCTTAAAATTATCGTGGTTCTCATAATTTTCTAATCGTAATGTCTTCTTTCAGATTTACGCAATCTCAGTTTCATTAACCCAAATACTCCCAGTGCCGCAATCGACAGTACCGAAATTTCAATCATGGTATCAGCTCCCCTGAAATCTACCAGGATCACGTTCACGACATTCTTTCCGTGGGCAGCGATATAGGCTTTTTCAGCGTAATAATCACCAATTTCGGTATTTGCCGGAACTGCCAGTACTTCCAAAGCGATCATTGCGATCATTACCCCGAAAACGGTAGAAAGTACTCCATCCCTGATTCTCGTTTTATAATCTGACAGTTTCAGGTACCGCGGCAGCTTATACAACACCAGCACGAAAAGGATCACCGTAAGTGTATCGATCGAAAACTGGGTCATTGCCAGGTCGGGCGCGCTGTAAAATACGAATATCAAACAAATAGACCAGCCAATCACTCCCATCGCCACAACAGCAGCCAGCCTGGACCTCGTAAATACGGTATAGATACAACCAGCGATCAGCACTAGTGTCACGACGATTTCTGAAATGGTCGTCTCCGTCAACCGCATATAATCTATTTCAAAACGCCCGTCGCGAAGCATAATATAGCCCACAACTCCTACCGTGAACAGGATGATGGTAGAAATGTAATTTCGTAAATATCCATTCTGAAAAAAGCGCGTCCAGTACTGGGAGAATATTTTAAAGCCACCGTTGAATTTCCATAACAGGTTTTCCGGGGCTATAGCGTCTAATTTTGCGATGCCGTTCTCCAGTTTTGCTGAAGGTTTTATCAGGAAATACAAGGCTGTTCCAATTCCGATCGTAATTGCACTCAATAGCAGGACCTCATTGAATCCGTGCCATAGGGCCAAATGTATTTCTGAAGCATCCACGCCCATAGCGGTCACCAGTGGCTTGATCAGTGCGCCTTCGATCAAAAATGGTGCAATTCCTAATACAATTCCCAAAGCTCCTAAAAGCAATGGCGGAGCCCATAAAATAATACCCGGTTTTTTGGTATTCTGAAGGTTTTCCGGAAGTTTTCCGGTAAATGGTTTGATCCCAGCTACAAATCCGGCATATAGCAACAGGATTTTAGTTGAAACGATGGCGATCACCATTAAAATCACCATCCATTCAGCTTTGGAAGTAGATTCATAAATCAGCTCTTTTCCAACGAAACCAATACTTGGCGGTATACCCCCACTGGAAATTGCACCCAGGATTGCGGCAACTCCAACCAGCGGCATAATTTTAAATAAACCTGAAAGCCTGGTCACATCGCGAGTATGAGTTTGGTGATCTATAATTCCCGTAACCAGGAATAGTGTTGCTTTATATAATGCGTGTACGATAATGAAAACTGCGGCCGCCAAATAAGCTTCTTCAGTTCCAAATCCGATTAGAAAAACCAGGATTCCAAGCGCCGAAATCGTGGAATAAGCGAGTACCCCTTTTAAATCGGTTCTGAAGATGGTATGAATCGCCGAGTATAACATGGTAATTGCCCCAACGATTATCAGGGTATAGCTCCAGATATCCTCTCCACCAAGAATGGGACTAAAACGCATCAGTAAATAAATACCTGCTTTAACCATAGTCGCTGAGTGCAGGTAAGTAGAAACCGGAGTTGGTGCTTTCATTGCTCCCGGTAACCAGAAATGAAATGGAAATTGTGCCGATTTCGTGAAGGCCGCCCCGAAGATCAGGATAACCGCAAGCGGATAAAGCTGATTACTTCTGATCGCCTCACCCATTGTAAGCATTTCAGAAATACTGTAAGTTCCGGAAATATAATTCAGTAATAAAGCTGCCGCAAGCAGTAAAAGTCCGCCAATACCGGTAATTCCCAGAGCGGTCATAGCCGACTTCCTCGATGCCTCGCTATCATTATTAAAACCGATCAGGAAAAATGAACTGATACTGGTGAGTTCCCAAAAGGTAAATAAGGTGATCATGTTATCTGAAAGCACCAGACCAAGCATGGCTGCCATAAATAACCCCAGGTAACCGTAAAAACGGTCCAGGTATTTATGACCTTTTAGATAAGAAGATGTGTATAAGAAGACCAGGAAACCAATTCCCGTGATCATAAGCGTGAACAGCATGGATAATCCATCCAGCTTAAAACTCAGATCCACATTGAAAGAAGGAATCCAGGAGTATGTTCTTGTAATTATTTCCCCATTGGCTATCTCACCAATAAACCGGATAAAGTAGATGAAAAGTCCTAAAGGAATTAAAGAAGACAGGATTGCCAGCTTACCTCTAAAAAATTTTCCCGCGAAAACGAGAAAAATGGCAAATAAAAATCCTGTAAGAATTGCGGTAAGCATACTTAGATATATCGTTCCTGGCAAATATAATAGTTATTCTTGAAGATTTCCCGAAACAAAAAGAGATAAATCTTAAGGAAAAAGCAGCTTTTAATTTATTTATTACAGAACTCGTGTTTTAAAGAAATTAATTTAGGAAAAATCTAAAAAACGTAAATTTTCGGTAGAAAGATTTTTTATATCCAATTATCGATAAACAATAATTCCATATCTTTGTTATTGATAAACGATAATAAGTTATATGAGACCACCTTCTTCATTAAAGACGATAATTAATATTTCTTACTTCATTTTAATAATTAAATGGATCATGGAATTAATCCTGTTATTATATGTTTTGTTTGGTGGCAGAGTTAGACCTTCCAGTTATTTTCCTGAAATGCTATCCATAGCAGAATCAAAAATGATTACCATAATATTATTGATCATTCAACTTTTTGTCTCTGCACTATTCATTTATGCTGTAAAAATTATTCTGAAGCTTGTCAGTAATTTTAATTCAGGAAAATTATTTACTCAATACCAAATAACCGGATTAAAACTGGCTGGACAATTGATTATTACCGTTACGTTAGCCAAAGCAGCCTTGAAATTCTTTGAAGAAGCCACAATCAATAGTCGCGTAGGGATTGACATTAATTTCGATGAAGGCTTTGGCAGTTTCTGGCTCGTTATTGCAATCGGCCTGTTTTTTATTTATCTGAGCGGTATATTTTCAAATGCAAAGCAATTAAAAGAAGAAAACGACCTAACTGTATAATTATGCCTATTCAAATCAATCTTGATAAAATTTTGGAAGAAAAAGGCATGAAAAGTAATGAGCTGGCAGAGATCATTGATATCACAACAGCCAACCTTTCCATTCTCAAAACCGGAAAGGCCAAAGCCGTAAGGTTTTCGACACTCGAGGCTTTGTGTAAAGCATTGGAATGCCAGCCCGGCGATATTCTTGAATACACTGCGGAATAAGCCATTTTTCTGAAGACAATTTTTTACTTTAGGACTCACTTCAAAAAAGCAACATGAAAAAAATTCTGATCCTTTTCCTATTTGTCGGTTTTAATCTTGCCGCACAAACCAATACCTATGAAATTTCTTTTGAAAATGCCGCACATCATGAAGCCGTGATCAAAGCACATTTCCCGAATGTTAAGTCAAGAGATTTAACAGTCCGGATGAGCCGTTCTTCTCCGGGACGCTATGCGCTGCATGAATTTGCCAAAAATGTGTACGGATTTAAAGCCACCAACAGCAAAGGAGAGGAATTAGATTTTACCAGAACAGATCCCTATTCGTGGAAAGTTCAGAATACTGATGGAGAGATCAACATTGAATATATCTTGTTTGGAAACCGCGGTGACGGAACCTATTCCCAAATTGATGAAACACACGCCCACCTTAATATCCCGGCGACTTTTATGTATGCCGAAGATCTAAAGGACCGCCCGATTGAAGTCGATTTTGATTTACGAGAAGACCTGGACTGGAAGGTCGCTACACAGCTGAAAAAGATTTCAGGCACTAAATATTCGGCTCCAGATCTTTATTATTTCATGGACAGCCCTACGGAAATCAGCAATTGGTCTGAAAGAGAATTTGAGGTGGATGGCCAGACCATCAAATTTGTTTTGCATCACCTGGGAACCGAAGAGGAGCTTGATCAATATTTTGACCAGGTCCAAAAAATCGTTTTACAGGAAAAACAGGTTTATGGAGAATTGCCAGATTACGATTACGGCGAATATGTTTTCCTGGCCTGCTACCTGATCAATGCTTCAGGAGACGGAATGGAACATCGAAACAGCACCATTTTAACCAGCACTCGTTCATTGGAAAATGGCGGGATGAAAGGAAATATCGGAACTGTAGCACATGAATTTTTTCATTGCTGGAATGTGGAACGTATTCGGCCTGAGGGACTGGAACCTTTTAATTTCAGCGAAACCAACATGAGCGATTGTTTGTGGTTTGCCGAAGGATTCACCAGTTACTATGACGGACTCATCCGCGCGAGAGCAGGGATCACGGAAAACGAGGATTATATCAATGGATTGGCTGGAACTTTCAATTATGTTTGGAATTCACCAGCACACGAGTATTTCAATCCGATAGAAATGAGCAACCAGGCACCTTTCGTAGATGCCGCGACTTCAGTAGACCCTACAAACCGTGAAAATATGTTCATTTCTTACTATTCCTACGGAAGCGTTCTCGGTTTAGCACTGGATCTTTCTCTAAGAGAAAAAGAACTGAACCTGGATGATTTCATGAAGAAAATGTGGAATAAATATGGTAAGACTGAAGTGGCCTACGATGTAGAGGATATTCAGCAAACCTTATCTGACTACGCCGGGAAAGAATTTGCCGATAATTTCTTTAGCAATTATATTTATGAGAGTGAAATGCCAAACTACCAGGAATTATTAAGCAGCGTTGGTGTGAAACTGGAACAGAAGAACGACGATCCGTACTTTGGAGCACGACTAACTACTAAAGACAGTACAGTTTATATATCAGGAAATACGGTGAAAGGTTCCCCGGCATATGAGGCAGGACTGGATAAAGGTGATGAAATTGTTTCAGTTAATGGAAAAATAGTAACTTCAGAAGAAGAAATTCAGGAAATGATGACAGGTAATCAAAATTTGAAGATCACCTTCCGAAGATATGATAAAGAGCAAACAACTGAATTAAAACCCGGAAAAAACCCGGAGTACACCATCAGTATTGATGGAAATGCCAAAAAGGAAGCCGTAAAAAAACGAGAAGCCTGGCTGGCCAAGAAATAGATCAATAAAAAAGGCCTTTCAAATTGAAAGGCCTTTTTGTTTATTCAGTATTGGGAAAATATTAATCTGCCAGAATAATGGCTTTATTATCTTTCATTTCCAAAACTCCTCCTTTTACATGGAAGTAAACCGTATCCGGCTCTGAAGTGGAAGTACGGAACAAATCTCCTTTTGGCTTCACCTCATTTTTACCTCCTGAAGGCAAATCTATTTTTACATCTCCTTCCACTAAAGTAGAAACGATCGGCGCGTGATGATTCAGCATCTGGAATTCCCCATCATGTCCGGGAACTTTCACAGCTTTCGCTTTTGCGCGAAAAACTACTGCTTCTGGAGTTACTATTTCTAAATACATATTCTTTAGTATTGAGTATTTGAGTAGTTAGTGGTTCGAACCAATTGCTCTCTAACCGCTAAATCTCACTTCAATTTATGATTCAGCAAGCATTTTCTCTCCGGCCTCGATAGCTTCTTCGATCGTACCTTTCAAGTTAAATGCTGCTTCCGGAAGGTGATCCAACTCACCATCCATGATCATATTGAATCCTTTGATCGTATCCTTAATATCTACCAACACTCCTTTAAGACCAGTAAACTGCTCTGCTACGTGGAATGGCTGAGAAAGGAAACGCTGCACACGTCTTGCACGAGATACCGCTAGCTTATCTTCTTCTGAAAGTTCTTCCATACCAAGAATCGCGATAATATCCTGAAGTTCCTTATAACGCTGAAGTAACTCTTTTACTCTTTGTGCACAAGCGTAATGCTCTTTTCCTAAAATCTCAGGAGTCAGAATTCTTGAAGTAGAATCAAGAGGATCTACCGCAGGATAAATACCTAGCTCCGCAATCTTACGAGAAAGTACGGTTGTAGCATCCAGGTGGGCAAAAGTAGTCGCCGGCGCCGGATCTGTCAAGTCATCTGCAGGTACATAAACCGCCTGTACAGATGTAATCGAACCGTTTTTAGTAGAAGTAATACGCTCCTGCATCGCACCCATCTCTGTTGCTAGAGTTGGCTGGTAACCTACCGCAGAAGGCATACGTCCAAGAAGTGCCGATACCTCAGAACCAGCCTGAGTAAATCGAAAAATGTTATCTACGAAGAAAAGAACGTCTTTTCCCTGTCCTTCTCCAGCTCCATCACGGAAATATTCAGCAATGGTAAGACCAGAAAGGGCCACACGTGCACGTGCTCCAGGTGGTTCGTTCATCTGTCCGAAAACGAAAGTCGCTTTCGATTCTTTCATAGTTGATTTATCCACCTTTTGAAGATCCCATCCTCCATTTTCCATAGAGTGCATGAAATCATCACCGTATTTTATAATACCAGACTCAAGCATCTCACGAAGAAGGTCATTCCCTTCACGAGTACGCTCACCTACCCCGGCAAATACCGAAAGACCACCGTGACCTTTCGCAATGTTATTAATCAATTCCTGAATAAGTACTGTTTTACCAACACCAGCACCACCAAAAAGACCAATTTTACCACCTTTTGCATAAGGCTCAATAAGGTCGATTACCTTGATACCTGTAAAAAGCACTTCAGTAGACACAGATAAATCTTCAAATTTTGGTGCCTGGCGGTGAATCGGAAGTCCATCTTCACCAGCTTTTGGAAGGTTTCCTAAACCATCAATCGCATCACCCACCACGTTGAATAGACGACCATATACGTCTTTTCCAACCGGCATCTGGATAGGATTTCCAGTAGCAAGAACTTCAACTCCACGGCTTAATCCATCAGTAGAATCCATAGAAATGGTTCGTACTGTATCCTCACCAATATGAGATTGTACCTCAAGCACTAATGTAGAACCGTCTTTTCTGGAGATTTCCAAAGAGTCGTAGATCTTTGGTAGTTCGGCATTTTCTGAGTCGAACACAACGTCAACTACAGGACCAATAATCTGGGCAACTTTACCTGTGACTTTAGACATTTATCTAATTCTTTAAATATTTATGATAACAACTTTAAAAACCTATCCTGCTGATTTCAAATTCTCTAATCACAAAACAGGTCTTTTTCAGGCTGCAAAGATAATTTTTTCTTGCAAAAAACATATTGAAATATCAAGAACTTTTCAGAAGGCAGAATTATAGTAATCAATTACTTGAGAAGCAATTAGAAAACTTCCGTGAGGATTCACATGGCTATCACCGCGCAGGTAGGTTTGCTCTTTGCTATCCAACAATTTTTCCAATACGTTGATATATGGAATTCCCCTTTTATCCATTTCCACATACAACCTATCCAGATTATCCGGACGCTTAGGAAGTGGCACCTTGGAATAATAGATTGTTTCTTTATTCGGAATTGGTAAAAAGACAAAATGTATTCCGTTGTTTTCAGTAAGTTTTTGCATTTTTTGGAGCTGATCTGCAATCCTGCTGATCTGCGCATCAGAAAACACCTCCGCTGACTCCCCTTCCAGAAAATACAAATCTTTATCAATTTTAGACCGCGGAAAAGATTGCGCTTCAGCCAGTAATTCATACTGAAAATATCTCAGTGTAGGAAGATCCAAACCTTCATTTATAAATTTCTTAATACCCGATACTGCCTTCCAGTCACTAAACTCTTTTTCCCGATTAAAATGGAAAGTTTTGGAGGTATCAACTCCAAATATTACCGGTAAATTGCGCTCAACAATTTCATAGACCAGCAATTTTGGTTTAGCATAGCGCGAAGAAATATAATTCAGATTATTATCAAACCCAAAAACCCCTTTTACCCGGATGCTGTTCGCGCGAAGATTTGACAGGTCATTGATTTGCTGATGAATAGTTTCGTCCTGCCGAAGCATTACCAGACTGGAAAAGGAATCTCCGCAAAGCATGATATCAAGATCTTCGTAGATTTTGTTATTACGATTCCCATAATCATCGGTCACCAAATTAGTCTCCCGCGGAACCCTGGACAATTCTTCTTCAACAACATAAGAAGGATCGTTTTCATTAGGATAATAAAATGTGTCGTAAAAAAGATTGGAACCGGGGCGTTTGAAATCTCTATAAATACCAGACATTATATTTTCAAAACCGAAGAATAGCAAAATCAACAGAAAAAAAAGTGTGATATTTTTTAGAAATCTCTTCATCAGAATTGAAAATATATAAAAGGTGGCTGATAGGTGTTAAAAACACTCATGATCCATAGACCTAGAAAAAGGTAAATACCCCATCTTAAAGGCCTTTTCAGCCTATCCAGCGAGGAAAGATTTCCTGGATCATTTCTCAACAGAAAATCAAAAAGAAACAAGATCAGTACTTCCTCCATTCCGGATCGATGGGTATACGGAATCTGAAATTCGGAAAAACATTTCCAAAGATATAGCAGCGCATCTCCAATGGTATCACTTCGGAAAAACGCCCAGGTAAGAGTGACGAGAAAAAAAGTTAATCCAACCTTCAGCCAGTGTACCCAAACGGCATCTCGAGTAGGTTCTTTCCTTTTCCGAATAAGAAAAACCGGAACAAACAACATTGCGTTAGCCAGTCCCCAACCAATAAATGTCCAGTTAGCTCCATGCCAGAAACCACTTAAAAGAAATACAATAACAATATTCCGAACAGCCAAATTTCGAGACACTCTGGAACCCCCCAATGGGATATAGACATAATCTCTGAACCAGGTGGACAATGAAATATGCCAGCGTCTCCAGAATTCAGTTACATTTTTGGAGAAATACGGAAACCGGAAGTTCACCATTAGATCAATTCCCAACAACTTTGCGGTACCAATAGCAATATCAGAATACCCACTAAAATCGCAATATATCTGAACGGCAAAATACAGCAGCCCCAAAAGCAGAACGCCTCCATTTAAAATTTCATAATTCGGGAAAATCTCTTCGACCTTATAAGCCAGAGCATCAGCGATGACAATTTTTTTAAAAAATCCCCATAAGATCATTCTCAGGCCTGTAACCGCTTGAGGATATTTGAATTTTCGTCGATTTCGAATTTGCGGCAATAAGTTCTTTGCCCGCTCGATGGGTCCGGCCACAAGCTGAGGAAAAAAAGATACAAAAGCGGCAAAATTAAGCAGGCTCCTTTCAGCAGGAATTTTTTTTCGGTACACATCTATTGTGTAAGACAGAGTCTGGAACGTGTAAAACGAAATTCCAACTGGTAAAACCACATCAATAGCCCAGTTATTCACGGAAGAAAAGCCAAGGTTCGCCGCCAGATCATACCAGGAATCCAAAAAGAAATTGAAATATTTAAAAGCGGAAAGTATCCCCAGGTTCACCAGTAGACTCAGGTACAAAAATCGCTTTTCACCAGGCTTTCTAGCCAGTTGAAGTCCGCAAAAATAATCTACCAGCGTAGAAAAAACGATCAGGAACAAGAAGCGCCAGTCCCACCAGCCATAAAACAGGTAGGAACCTCCCAAAATCAGCACATTCTGCCACCGAATCTTTCGCGACGGAATTAACCAGTATAAGACAAAAAATAAGGGAAGAAATAATAGGAAATCTACGGAATTAAAAAGCATATGATTACTCTAAAATGATACACTTTTTAATTCCATAGATAAAAATTTATTCCACGGTAACAGATTTCGCCAGGTTTCGTGGCTGATCCACGTTTTTACCAAGCATTACCGCAATATGATATGATAGTAATTGTAACGGTATAGTAGTTAAGAGCGGAGTAAGCGCTTCGATCGTTTCCGGCACTTCGATTACGTGATCTGCCAGTTCGCGCACCTCTTCATCTCCCTGAGTCACGATACCAATGATCTTTCCTTTTCTGGATTTGATCTCCTGAATATTACTCACCACTTTCTCATAATGGCCTTTTTTGGTAGCGATCACCACAACAGGCATCTGCTCATCGATCAGTGCGATAGGACCATGTTTCATTTCCGCAGCAGGATAACCCTCTGCGTGGATATAAGATATTTCTTTTAGTTTTAGAGCTCCTTCCAAAGCTACCGGGAAGTTATAACCCCTTCCAAGATAAAGACAATTTGGAGCATCTTTATAGATTTCAGCGATTTTCGTGACTACCGCATCAGATTCGAGAGCCGTTTTAACTTTGTCCGGAATTCTTTCCATTTCCTGCAGATACATATGGAAGTCAGAATTGGAAATCGTACCCTTGAATTTCCCCAATTTCAATGCCATCAGGGTCAAAACTGTAATCTGAGTGGTAAAGGCTTTTGTTGATGCCACCCCGATTTCCGGACCCGCATGCGTATAAGCTCCCGCATGAGTTTCCCTGGAAATAGAAGAACCCACCACATTACATACACCGAAAGCAAATGCTCCTTTTTCCTTTGCCAGTTTGATTGCCGCCATGGTATCAGCCGTTTCCCCACTCTGAGAAATAGCGATGATTACGTCATTTTCTGAAATTACCGGGTTGCGATACCGGAATTCCGAAGCATATTCTACTTCCACCGGGATACGCGCGATCTCCTCAAAGACATATTCCGCTACCAGACCAGCGTGCCAGGAAGTTCCACAGGCTACAATGATGATCCTTTTGGCATTCGAAATACGCTCCATATTATCATCAACACCCGCCATCCGGATAATTCCTTTATCAACCAGCATTCTTCCGCGGAAGGTATCACTAATCGCATTCGGCTGCTCATGGATCTCCTTGAGCATAAAATGCTCATACCCGCCTTTTTCAATTTGCTCCAGGTTCAACTGAAGTTCCTGCAGATATGGATCGACCAGGGAATCATCTTTGATTTTCCTGATTTTAACTTCTTTTTCTCTACGAATAACCGCCATTTCTCCATCTTCCAGGTAAATCGCATTATTCGTAAATTCGATAAACGGGGAAGCATCTGAAGCCACAAAGAACTCACCTTCTCCCACCCCAATAGCCAACGGACTTCCCAAACGGGCAACTACCAGCTCATCAGGTTTTGTTTTATTAAATACTGCAATCGCGTAGGCTCCAATAGTTTGGTTCAAAGCAATTTGAACCGCCTTACCAAGCTTAACTCCTTCATTTTTGATTACATCTTCAATAAGATTTACCAAAACTTCGGTATCTGTATCACTCTTGAAAGTGTAGCCCCGCTTCTTCAGCTCTTTTTTTAAAGCATCATAATTTTCAATGATTCCATTGTGAATGATCACTAAATCGCCTGAGTTGGAATAATGCGGGTGCGAGTTCACATCATTCGGCTCTCCGTGGGTTGCCCAGCGCGTGTGGCCTATCCCTACAGTTCCATCGGTTGGGATTTCGCTCTCCAATCGCTTTTTAAGATCAGAAACCTTCCCTTTGGTCTTGCTCATCCTCAGCTCATTCCCATTATATAATGCTATACCTGCACTATCATAACCTCTGTATTCCAGCCTTTGAAGCCCTTTCAAAACGATAGGATAAGCTTCTCTATGACCAATATACCCAACTATTCCGCACATAAATTCTAATTATAATCTGTGTAGTAAATTTGTAATTTAAGTCTTTTATCTTCATTTTCAGCTCCACTTCCGTATAATACTGTCCCTCGTGGAGTCAACAAATCACCCGCCGGCACCCGACTAACATCTTCCAGACCTTGCACAGCTGAAAAACCGGTCACATTAATATTTCCCGTAACCACCAAACCTAATTTTGAAGCGTCTAGATCATTGTTCAGGATTTCATTCACATATTGCGTAATCCTAAATTTGTAGTACACACCTTTACCGTCTTCTCCTCTTTCCATTCTTGGAGCAAAGGTAATGGCTGAATTCAGTGGATCTGTAGAAGAAACTAGCGGATCGCTGTAATAATCTATCAGCAACTGATTGTTTTCTACGTCATACAACAACAATCTTTCTGGCTCTTCAGCAATTCCTCTTTCATCCTGGTTGACGTAGAATATTAGGTTTGCTTCATTTATCAGCCAGTCATTCGCCCTTAATTCCGTCAATATTTCCTGATTTGGAAAAAGGTCGATAATAGCCATACTGCCTTCCTGACCTTTCAGATATAGATTTTCAGCATCCTCCACACTATCCTGAGCGGCGATTTGTTGCTCCAGAGCTTCTGAAAATTCACCGGTATACACGTTGAACTGATTGTTCACGGTTGAAGGAGAATAGAAATCCAGATCAAAAGTCCCTCGCTTGTTCACCGTTTCATCGTCTTCTTCAGTATCGTAGGTGTAATACAAACGGATATTAGCCTCTGTATCACTACCCAGATTCAGCAATGCCTGAACCCCTTCAGAAGAATTAGATTCAGCCTTGATATAAATACTTCGGAAGTAATTCTTAAAATTGAAATTATTTAAAAGCTCTTCGCTTCCTACTTTATCGATGATTTTTTTCTGAAAATACTCAACCGGTAATTTTACGCGAAGCGCAGGAGCCTTAGTGAGCGTATCATTATCACCAATCTCATCAATCTCTATCGTTTGATAAGGCTCTTTGGATGGTTGGAAATTTTCCTTTTCGTACAACAACTCCACGATGTTATTTTCGATCTGAGCCTGCTGATCTGAATAGTATTTTTCCCGTTGCTCAAAAGAGGCCTCAGGATCATATTCATTCAGAAAAAATGACGTTTCGTAGATTGCTAAATTGAAGGAACCTGTTCCAAAGATAGAATCCAGTTCATAAATGGTTTCCCCTTCGGTATCAGTGGTTTCTTCAGAATAATAAGGTATGGTAAGCACCACACTGTCTAATTCCACATTATCTCCAAAATCCGGATCCATCAGCCCCAACGACAATTGCGACACGATACTGGCGGTAGTTTCACCATAAATGTCATCTTTATGTGTTCCCAGCGCCAGATTGGAAAGGTTGTTTGTTTGAATGGAATTGATTCTTCTAGTATATGAATTCACCTCCACTTCCCTTAACGAAACATCAGTAGGGTTGTTGATGATTTCTCCACCAACATCTGAAAACTCATCATCACAACCGGTTAAAGTAAAAACAACAGCCAGAACAGCTGTTAAAAGAGTCAGTCTATTTAATTTCATGTAGTCTTAGTTACTATTCAGACAATACTTTTGTAGCATAAAATTCCTGGTATGCCTGGGTAAACGCTTCTTTTTCAGCATACGGAAGAACCGGCAGTCCTAATTTCTCAGAGAATTTTTGTAGTTCCTGCGGCACATTGTCTCCACCCATTACCACGGCATCAGAATTTTCGATGGCCGTTTTAAGAATCCCAACAAAATTCGGGGTCTTCAAATGTTTGACATTTGAATTTTCAAGACCGTCGAAAAGCACTTTTTTATGCATCTCATTATCTAACGTTCCATCGAAACTTTGATTGTAAACAGAAGTCACAATTTTCGAATCTTTGAAAAGCGGCTCATTCCCATAGTAATTTCTAAGGTAAAGCGGTAAAAGAGATGCCAGCCATCCGTGAACATGAATGATATCGGGTGACCAGTTCAGTTTTTTTACTGTTTCGATCACGCCTTTGGCAAAAAAGATAGCACGTTCGTCGTTATCCGGAAAAAGATTTCCGTCCTCATCGGTCAAGGTTGCTTTTCTTTTGAAATAATCTTCGTTATCGATGAAATACACCTGCATGCGCTCTTTCGGGATAGACGCAACTTTGATGATAAGAGGCATGTCCAGGTCATTGATCACCAGATTCATCCCAGACAACCGAATTACTTCGTGCAACTGGTGTCTTCTTTCATTGATATTACCGAATTTCGGCATAAAAATCCGGATTTGTCCTCCCAGATTATTTACCATTTTTGCGGCTTCGAATGATGTAGATGAAATTTCGGTTTCAGGTAAGTAAGGTATAACTTCAGACGAGACGTATAACACTCTCTTATCTTTCATAAATTCTTTGCTTTAGTTACGTTTCCGAATAAAAAACACGCAAAATTACAAAAATTTATGCAGATTGCCTGAGATATATTAAGTTTGCACGCTGTTAATTTTATAATAAAATGCAGATTTTTAGGGAGAAGAGCGCTTTACAGAAGGCCGTTAAGAAGGTGAAATCTAACGGCTTGCAAGTGGGTTTAGTACCCACGATGGGAGCCCTTCATGAAGGTCATCTTTCACTGGTACAAAATGCGCTGGAACAGAGCGACCAGGTAATCGTGAGTATTTTTGTAAATCCCACGCAGTTTGATAATTCGGAAGATTTGGAAAAATATCCCAGAAATCTTCAGAAAGATCTCTCGCTTTTGGAATCTATAGCCCAGGATATATGGGTTTTCAGCCCCGATCCTGCGGAAATGTACGGCGAAGCCATTTCTTCGGAACACTTTGATTTTGAAGGACTTGAAAAAGTGATGGAAGGCAAATTCAGAGCCGGACATTTTGACGGTGTAGGAACCATTGTGAAGCGTCTATTTAAAATTGTCACTCCAGACAAAGCTTTCTTCGGGGAGAAAGATTACCAGCAGCTCCAGATCATCAAAAAACTGATCAGGATCACCGAACTACCCGTCGAGATCGTGCCCTGCCCCATCCTTCGCGAGGAAAATGGCCTTGCAAGGTCTTCCAGGAACGAGCGTCTAAACAGCCGGGAACGAGAAAACGCTGCCTTCATCTACCAGACCCTGCAAGATGCCAGGGAGCTGTTTGGCACAAAAAGTGCTGAACACGTAACCAACTGGGTGACAGCTGAATTTCAGAAGAATCCCGATCTCCAACTGGAATATTTCGAGATCGCAGATTCAGAAACCCTTCAAAAAATTGAGAAAAAGAAAAAAGGAAATCATTACAGGGCGTTTATTGCCGCTTACGCTGGAGAAGTGAGGCTAATTGACAATATCGCACTGAACAATTAAACAAAAAATGCAAATTCACGTAGTAAAATCAAAGATCCATCGCGTAAAAGTTACCGGCGCAGACCTCAATTATATTGGTAGTGTGACCATTGATGAAGACCTTATGGAAGCTGCAAATATCATGGAAGGTGAAAAGGTACAGATCGTCAACAATAATAACGGGGAACGCCTGGAAACCTATGTCATCCCGGGTCCACGCAATTCCGGTGAAATCACTTTGAACGGTGCTGCAGCCAGAAAAGTTGCCAAAGGCGATATTTTGATTATTATTGCTTACGGAATCATGGAGCAGGAAGAAGCTAAAAATTTCAAGCCGGCCCTTGTTTTCCCTGATGAAGAAACAAACCTTCTGAAATAGCACAGTTTGAACAAAAAGACTATCAGATTACTAAAAATTATCATTCCCCTGTTTTTGGGGATTTTTTTAATCTGGTATTCCCTGGGTTCGGCGACACCCGAAGAACGCCAACAGCTTTGGGAAAGCATTCTCGCGGCAGATAAGACCTGGGTCGCTTTATCCTTCCTTCTCGGCACCCTTTCCCATATGTCACGTGCCTGGCGCTGGCAATACATGCTGGAGCCAATGGGATATCAAGCTGGTTTTAAGAATCGTTTTATGGCAGTTATGGTCGCCTACCTTGCCAATTTTGGAATCCCAAGATCCGGTGAAGTGTTAAGAGCGGTCACGCTCACCACTTATGACGACATTCCTTTTGAAAAAGGCTTCGGAACTATCATTTCGGAACGGGTTGCCGATCTTTTTATTCTCATCGCCATCGTGCTGGTGGCCATTTTTCTGCAAACCGATGATCTCCTGGCCTACCTGCATCAGCAAAACATCAACCCACTATATACTTTTCTGATCTTTTTCGGCCTGGTTGGAATCATCATCTTAGGGTTGAATCTTGTAAGACGTTCTACCTGGAAGCCTTTCGCAAAGATCAGGAAACTGGCAAAAGGCCTGCTGGAGGGTATGCGCAGCATTCTGACGATGGAGAAAAAATGGGCTTTTTTAGGGCATACCGTTTTCATCTGGACCATGTACGTGTGGATGTTCTACGTCATTAAATTCTGCCTGCCCGAGACTGCTTCAGTAGCCGCGGGGAGCATCATGGCTGCTTTTGTGGTGGGATCTTTCGCCGTTTCAGCAACTAACGGAGGCATAGGAGTTTACCCGCTTGCCGTGGCCGGGATTCTCATTTTTTTCGGGGTTCCAGATCATGCCGCCGAAGCCTTCGGTTGGATATCCTGGGCCACACAAACCTTTGTGGTTCTGGTTTTTGGAGGTCTTTCCTTTATTTTATTGCCTGTTTTAAACAATAGGAAATAATCCTTACCTTACCCGTCCGAATCAATACGAAACCTATGAAACGATTATTACCTGTGTTAGGGGCAATTTTCTTGCCGCTGCTATGCCTGGCCCAGATCAAATACGAGAATATTTCCTCGGAAAAACTGGGTGAAAGTCGGCAGATCAAGATCCAGCTTCCAAGAAATTACGAAGAAAATACCGATAAGACTTATCCCGTACTGCTGGTACTCGATGGCGATTACCTATTTGAACCGGTAGCCGGTATGGTAGATTATTATTCCTACTGGGAAGATATCCCGGAGATGATTGTTGTGGGGGTGAACCAGGATGGTATCCGCATGGAAGACACCAAATACAGCAAACAGGATTTCCTGCCGGTTGATAAAGGCGCGAAGTTTTTTGAATTCCTCGGAATGGAATTGCTGGCTCACATCGATCAAAAATACCGAACCGGGAATTTCAAGATCATTATGGGGCATGACTTCACCTCCAATTTTATCAATTATTATCTCCTGAAGGAAAACCCGATCTTCCGCGGATATATTAATCTAAGCCCGGATCTAGCTCCCGGAATGGCCGATCATATCGTGAATTCCCTGTCTAAATCTGAAACACGTAGCTGGTATTATATGGCCACCAGCGATGAAGATATTCCCACGCTGAAAAAAGCCATTCTGGCATTTAACAACCAACTGAAGGGAATTGACAATAAGAACCTGCATTATAAATTTGAAGAATTCGAAAATACCTCCCACTATACGCTGGTTGGAAAAGCCATTCCTTCAGCAATTGCCGATATTTTTTCAATCTACAGGCCTATCAGCCAAAAAGATTTTAATGAGACCTTGCTGCAAACAAGCATCTCTCCAACCCAGTTCCTAACTGAAAAATACCAGTCTATCGAAGACCTTTATGGCGTTCGCAAGAAGATTCGCCTGAATGATTTTTTGGCCGTTTACCAGGCGATTGAAAAAACGCGAAATTGGGAAGAATTCAAACCCCTTTATAAAATGGCCTTCGATAATTTCCCTGGTACGATGCTCGGCACTTTTTTCGAAGCCCGGTACGAAGAAGAAACCGGCAACCCCAAACGCGCCATGCGCATTTACCAGAATGCCTACGGCCAGCAAAAAATCGCCTTTATCGATACTGATTTTATGCTCGCAAAAGCCGATGCAATTAAAAAAGATTTCGGTTATTAGCGAAAACTAAAATCAGCTATGGCAAAGGTCAAAACCACCTTTTATTGCCAGAAATGTGGCGCTCAGTATGCAAAATGGCAGGGAAAATGCAACGCCTGCGGGGAATGGAACACGATCGTGGAAGAAATGGTTTCCAAACCCGATCCCAAAGACTGGAAAACTTCTGCTAAAAAAGAAGCGGTAAAGGCGAGCAAACCCCTTTTAGTTGCTGAAATTGAAACCGCCCCGCAACATCGAATGGTCACCAGCAACCAGGAACTCGATCGAGTGCTAGGCGGCGGACTCGTTCCCGGATCATTAACCCTGCTAGGCGGTGAGCCCGGAATTGGAAAAAGCACGCTGCTGCTTCAGATTTCGCTTCAGCTGAAATACCGGGTTTTATATGTTTCCGGAGAAGAAAGCCAGCAACAGATCAAGATGCGGGCCGAACGTATCAACCCGAATCCGGCCAATTGCTATATCCTAACCGAAACCAAGACGCAGAATATCTTCCGCCAGATCGAAAGCATCGAGCCTGAAGTGGTAATTATTGATTCGATACAAACCCTGCATAGCGATTATATTGAAAGTTCGCCGGGAAGTATTTCCCAGATCAGGGAATGTACGGCGGAACTGATCAAATTTGCCAAAGAAAGCAATACTCCGGTCATCCTAATCGGGCACATCACCAAAGAAGGCAGTATAGCCGGGCCAAAAGTGCTGGAGCATATGGTGGATACGGTGCTTCAGTTTGAAGGTGACCGCAACCATGTGTACCGAATTTTAAGAGCTCATAAGAACCGTTTTGGTTCCACACATGAATTGGGAATTTACGAAATGCAGGGCAGCGGACTCCGGGAAGTGCTCAATCCTTCGGAAATCCTGATCTCCAAACACGTGGAGGAATTGAGTGGAACGGCCATTTCAGCTACATTGGAAGGCATGCGCCCGCTCATGATCGAAATCCAGGCGCTCGTAAGCACCGCCGTTTACGGAACTCCGCAACGCTCCACGACCGGTTACAATGCCAAAAGACTGAACATGCTACTGGCAGTTTTGGAAAAAAGAGCCGGGTTCAGGCTGGGTGCCAAAGACGTTTTTTTGAATATAACCGGTGGAATCTCGGTGGATGATCCCGCGATAGACCTCGCAGTGATCGCCGCCATCCTTTCTTCCAATGAAGACATTCCGCTGGAAAAAGACATTTGTTTCGCAGCTGAAGTTGGCCTGGCAGGCGAGATCAGACCTGTGACCAGAGTGGAGCAACGAATCGTGGAAGCCGAAAAACTGGGTTTTGCCTCGATCATGATCTCTTCTCAAAGCAAAATTCCGAAACGGGAAAGCGGCATTCAAATCATAAAAGTATCTAAAATTGAGGATGTTGTGAGCCGTTTGTTTGGGTAATTGGCATAATTGCTGATTATATTTGCGACAAGTTGTTGCAGATCATGTCGGTTAAAAAATCACTCTTTTATTTCCTCATTTTAATACTTACTTCGTGCTCCCAAATCGAGAAAGCGAAAGATAAAATCATCGGTTTATCTGAAAAGGAACAATATCAGAAAGACCGGGAAATTTCAGATGAACTGTTCCGGTTTTGGCAGGACCAGGCAGAGATTGGTCTTCGCGATTCCGTGGCCGTAGAATTGCCTTATTCTGAGATTGGGCGACTGCAGCCCAGGAGTTTTGCAGTTTACAGTTATGAGACCTACCTTTTGCCCGGAGAGATCATTGAAGCACACTTTGAAACCGACAGCAGCCAGGTTCTGATCTTTTCAGACATCTACCGCCAGAATAAAGAAGAAGTTTCCGGTTTTCAAAAACTGGCATCCGGTAAAGCTTCCGAAAAAAATATCCAGTTCGAATCCAGGCAAGCAGGTTTGTATAAAGTCATTTTTCAGCCGGAGATCGAAGCAAACACTCCTTTCCGCATTCACATCTCGAAATCACCGGCCTACCTTTTCCCCGTCATGGGCGGTCGTAACGCCGATATTGGAAGTTATTTCGGAGATATTCGCGACGGCGGAAAGCGCAATCACAAAGGTGTGGACATTTTTGCCAAAAAAGGCACTCCGGTGCTGGCCGCCGTGTCCGGAAATATTGGATACACGGGTGAGAAAGGCCTTGGAGGTAAACAGGTGTGGTTACGTGACCCTAAAAGACGGCAATCGCTTTATTATGCGCACCTGGACAGTATCAAACCGGGAATTGACCGTGTAAATCTGGGTGATACTCTGGGATTCGTGGGAAATACCGGCAATGCACGAACCACGCCATCCCACCTGCATTTCGGGATTTATACCCAGCAGGGCGCGATAGACCCCATTGGCTATGTATACCTGCAGGAAGAAGCTGATAACATTGCTTCGTCGGAAAAAATCATGCCCGCCAGGCTCAGTATTTCAGCCAGAAAAGCCGTATTAAGAAATAAACCGGCCACCAGCAATTCTGAAATTCTCAGAAATGCCGAAGCCGGTGAAATTTTGAGCGTGCAGGGAAAGTCGGCTGATTGGTTTCATGTTCGAGACAGCCTGCATCGTTCGGCTTTTATACACGAAAGCCTGGTAACTCCCATGAATTAAGGTGCCGGATTTGGAATCGAGTGATGGATTTTATCGATCTCCTTCAGAATTTCTTCAGAAAGGACCACATCGATACTGCTGATGTTTTCCTTCAGCTGTTCCATGGAAGTAGCCCCAATGATATTGCTCGTAACGAAAGATTGCTGGTTCACGAATGCAAGCGACAAGTGTGTGAGGCTTAAACCATGCTGATCTGCCAGCTTTTTATAGCGGCGAGTCGCTTCTGTTGCGGTGTCACCGGAGTACCTTTTATACTGCGGAAAAAGACTCAAACGCGTATTTGGCTGGATACCGTCCAGGTGTTTCCCGGAAAGCACGCCCATCCCCAGCGGTGAATAAGGCAATAATCCCACATTTTCGCGATGCAGCACTTCTGTGAGCCCAACCTCATCTTTACGATTCAACAGGCTGTACGGGTTTTGAACGGTACTTACACGCGGCAATTCCTTCTTGCTTTCCTCAAGAAAACGCATCAACCCAAAAGGTGTTTCATTGGAAAGGCCAATATTCCTGATCTTCCCTTTAGCTACCTGCTCCTGAAGATTCTCTAGAACTTCCAGGAAATTATCTTCCCATTCTTCCGAAGTATCGTGACGATATCCTAATTGTCCAAAATAATTGGTATTTCGTTCCGGCCAGTGCAACTGGTAAAGGTCGATATAATCTGTCTGCAGTCGTTCCAGGCTTTTGTTCACCGCATCTTCCACAGCCTCTTTAGAAAAGTCCAGTTTTGGTCGAATATGAGAGGCCATAGCGGCGGGACCGGCAATTTTGGATGCCAGGACCACTTCTTTTCTTCTTCCGGTCTTTTTGAACCAGCTCCCAATGATCTTTTCGGTGCTTCCCTGGGTTTCAGGTTTTGCAGGAACGGAATACATTTCCGCAGTATCAATAAAATTTACGCCTTTCTCCAGCGCGTAATCGATCTGTTCGTGGCCTTCGACTTCCGTGTTCTGCTCCCCCCAGGTCATGGATCCCAGGCAGATCTTGCTTACTTCAATATCAGTATTTGGTAATTTCGAATATTTCATGCAAATTTTTCTTTCAAAGGTAATCGTTCACCTTCACAAATTCAATTTTACGAGTTTCCACAAATTACCATTACCTTAAAACTAATTGCCAAAACCTTAACAGCCAAAACATTATAAGAAGCTTAAATTGTCGCAAAAAACTATGAAAAAATTACTTTTTGTGGCCATCTTTCTGGGATGGTCACCGGTATTTGCGCAACAACCCAATTATCAAAATTCAGCAGTGAACGCCAAACTGCCTCTTACTCCGGAAAAAACGACCGCCAGCACCGAGGCATTACAGGCCACGTTATACGAGCTGATCGAACAGAAACATGCCGTGCACCAGGCTCACTGGAATTTACGCGGACCTCAGTTTATCAGCCTACACGAACTTTTAGAAGAATTATACGGCGATCTTTCCGGTTATATTGATGCTGTTGCCGAACGAAAACTGGCTTTAGGACAACCTGCAGACGGCCGCCCCCCCCAGGCTGGACAACAGGCCAATCTTGGAACTATTCCGGAAGGATTTCAGAAAGATCATGAGGTCGTCGCTTCTTTGACCGATCGATATCAGAAAATTAGCGAACGGCTGGGAAAACGCATCGATTCAGTCGCTGAAACGGACGCGGTCTCCCAGGATTTGCTGATTGGCTTAAGAAATACCATTGATCTGCACCTCTGGAAACTCAGAAGTTTCACATACAACTACTAGTTGCTTTCCTGAAGCAGCTTCGTGATCTCATCCAGTTTTGGAGTAAGGATCACCTCTATACGACGGTTCTTGGCTTTGCCCTGAGCCGTTTCGTTTGTTGCAACGGGAGCAAATTCGCCCCGTCCGGCAGCAGTAAGATTTTGTGGGTCGATCCCGGAATTTTCGCGCAATATCTGCACAATGGAGGTAGCACGCTTGGTAGAAAGATCCCAGTTATCTTTTAACTGGCCGCTTCCGTTATAGGGTACGTTATCAGTATGGCCTTCAATTAGCACGGCGATATCAGGGTTTTCAGCCAGGACCTGTCCCAGTTGCTTCACCGCCTTGCGTCCCTCAGCATTTACAGCCCAGCTACCTGAATCGAATAGCAGCTTATTTTCCATGGATACATATACTTTTCCGTTTCGTTGTTCCACGGTTAGCCCTTTCCCTTCAAAATTGGTCAGCGCATTGGAAACGGCATCTTTGAGCGCGTTCATTTTCGCGTCTTTTTCAGCAATCACACGTTCCAGTTCATCAACTCGCTGACTTCTTGACCGTAAATCTTTTTCTAGTTTTTCCAGCCTGTTCTGCTCCTGCAGCAAAGCGGCTTCTTTCTCATCCAACTGGGCCAGCAATTCCCGATTCTGCCGAGAATTTTCCGCGATGGCTGCGGAAGAATTGGCTTCCAAAGCGTCATACGAGCTTTCAAGGCTCGCATAATTTTTCTTCAGGGCTTCCAGTTTCTGAAAGAGATCGTTTCGTTCGGCAGTGAGACTTTCATGCTCCTCGCGCAGTTTATCCAGGTCGGTCGTTAGCCTCTTATTATTTTCACTGAAATCGTTCAGGTCGTCGTTCATCGCGCGGTTCTCTCGTTGCAAACTGGCATTTCGGCTTTCAAGTTCTTTATACTTCTTAGCCGAAACACAGGAATTCAGCAAAATGCTCAAACTCAGGATGGCTATAATTCTTATTTTCATGATGTTTTCTTTAGTCGATTTCTACTAGAACGGGACAATGGTCACTATGGTATGCTTCTGGCAAAATAACCGCTCTTTTGAGGCGGTCGCGCAAAGGTTCCGCTACCAAATTATAATCGATCCTCCAGCCTTTATTGTTATTTCGGGCATTGGCACGGTAACTCCACCAGGAATAGTGATCGCCTTCTTCATTGAAATGGCGGAAAGAATCGATGAAACCGCTCTTCATAAAACCTTCTATCCAGGCGCGTTCTTCCGGAAGAAATCCTGAAACGGTTTTCAGTCGTACCGGATCGTGGATGTCGATCGCCTGGTGACAAATATTGTAATCGCCGCAAATGATCAGGTTTGGCACCGATTCTTTCAGGTCATCGATATATTCCTGAAAATCATCCATAAAGCGAAATTTGTGTTCCAGCCTGTTTATATTGGTCCCGGAAGGCAAATACAAACTCATGACCGAAAAATCCTCAAAATCGGCACGTATCGTTCTTCCTTCAAAATCCATATAATCTATACCGGTTCCATAAACCACATTTTCAGGTTTGTGCTTGCTGAGAATCGCCACGCCGCTATAGCCCTTTTTCTCGGCAGGATGCCAATAATGGTAAGGGTAGCCAGCCTCTTCAAAATCTTCGAGATTCAGCTGGTCTGGTTGCGCCTTGATCTCCTGAAGGCAAACCACATCGGGATCGCATTGCTGCACCCATTCTAAAAAACCTTTTCGAATGGCGGCGCGTATGCCATTCACGTTATAGGAAACGATCGTCATGAAATTGAATTTTACCCAAAAATAAGGCTATCTATTCAAATTCCAAGGAACAGTTCGTGCTATTACTTCACAATGAATCGCTTGACCTTCCCCACTTTTCGGGTTCCAACGCGAACCAGGTAAACGCCCCGTGCCGCATACGACATATCCAGGTCATACACATAGCCATCGCCATTGTTCTCCAATTTGTTCTCCAGCATTTTTTGGCCGAGAATATTGTGAACGGTAATACGAAGTGGCTGGTCAAAACTGGTTTCCATCACCACGCGGTACTGGCTGTCCCCTTCGGTTAACACCACGAGACTGGCTTCATTCAGGATGAAATCTTCAATATCCAGGGTAGAATCGGTCACGTTTACTGAATAGTCATGCGTGGTTCCATAGTCCATAACAGAACACGGGTCATTCAGATCTCCTTCGTAGCGCGTGTCCCCTGCTCTGATTCTGAGCAGATGCTGACCAAGCGGCGCATCATTCGGAATAGTAAAGTCAAAAGAATAAGAAGTGTTTGGTGCGGCAATGACTTCAGAAGTGATCACACGCTCCTCATCATCAAAAACACCATTGTCGTTCAGGTCTATCCACATCGAGAATTTTTCAAAATCCTCTTCACCAAAATAGGACTGCACGGTTACCGTAAAATTCCCATCGGAACGGTCCAGATCGGTTGACGCACTGATAAAATCGTTATATCCGTCTCCACAAGGGATTCGTTCATTCAGGATATCGCCCAGTTCAAAATAAGAAATTCCATCGCCAAAAGAACAATCTGAACCTTCTGGAATACAGTTCAGGTTGGCCACCGATTTGGTTTCAGAATCATTCGTAGGATCAAAATCGTCTGTCAGGTTCGTTCTTGCCGTAATTTTATAGCGGCCAAACGGTGAGAGATTTGCCGTTTCATTGAACGTATATACCGCAGCACCACCCACAGGAAGTACCTCGTTATACACTTCATTGACGCTGGAATTATTCCCTACCTGGTAGCTCACAGGAATATCCTGCTGCGGTTCCCCTCCAAAGTTTTCGATAGTTACTGTCACCTCTTCTGAAGCAGAAAGATTTTGCCCGGTCGCCGGAGAATCTATGGAAGTCACTCCTACATCTCTTGGCGGAAGGTTCCGAACTTCTTCTTCAATACTGTCATTACCGATAGCCGAGTCGTTGCTCAGGCTGGTAGTGATGGTGATGGTATAGGTAGTTCCAATTTCTGAAAGATCAGCAGGTTCACTGAAAGTAAATTCCTGGGAACTCGTAGCTGCCAGGGTTCCGGTAAATGTTTCGGTCACTGCAGGACCACCATCAATACTGTAAGAAACCTGGAAATTGGATTGCGCATTGGTCCCAAAGTTCCTGATACGCACCGTGATCTGTTCCGAATCTGTAAGCGTTGCATCCTGCGGACTCACCAGGGCAATTGGCCCAATATCATTCCCGGTGCTGGCTGCGATCCTGAAAACTCCAATTTTATTTACCCGATCCACGCCCCGGAACATTTCGGCATTGTGCCAGAAAGTAATTCCATCAGCCGGATCTACGCTTAAATGGGCGTAATCCCCGTACCTCGTATTTGGATCTGGGCTGTCCCCCTCTACGATAGATTGTTCTTCAATAGTCATCAAACCCCGCTGATCATTAGCAAACCTTCCGGTATAGCGAATCGATGGATACACCGGGCTTTCAGGATTATCATCCAAAACGGTAAATCCCAGACCAATATTCCCGCGGGTATCAATACCAATACTTCCGCTGAAACGATCATGATTATCTGGCGCATAAGTTCCCTCCTGGTACACTGTCCAGGCTCCGCCGCCACTAGGCTGTCTCAATTCATACCAGCGAATCCCGGCATGCTCTGCCGGAGAAGGATCTATATCTACCACGAAATTCATCACCACAGAATTGTGATCTGAAAATCGGCGATATTGTGTCATATACATCATCGTTGCCTGCAAGGCATCAATGTCTGGGGCGTTTTCCGGCTGCGAGAGATTGGAAAAAGAGCCTCCGTCAAAAGTTGCAATAAACGGTGATACACCAGCCGCCTCGTTCAGTTCCTGGCTTTCAGCGATCGTGGAACTGGCCACATTGTTCCAGTCTACATTCACCAGCCAGAGCTTTAAATGATCCTCGCTTACACCCGCCCAGGCATCATCCTGCATGAAAACGATCGGTGCATTCCCGCGTGGAGGCAATTGCTTCCCAACGGTGTGAAAGCCAGCCGGACTGTAAAACCCATTAGTTTCAACACCCGGCAACGGAAAAGAAGCCACTTTAGCGGTTTGGCCGAGCAACATTTTATCGCGCTCCAGCACGTAAATCACCTGGCTTTCATCTGCCGTATTGGTGTTTTTATTAGTTGTGATATAATAACCGTCACTCCACACACTGATCTTCGGGTAATCTGGCAAAACGCCATTAGTCTCGAATCTATACGTATACCAGCCATCGTTAACCGGGTCTGGCCCTTGTGAAACCGCTACCAGGAAACTTTCAGGAGTATCACTAAACTGACTTAGAATGAACCTGTCTGCCGCTTCATCATACACCACGATTGGGTCTCCCAAAACCTCATTCTGAAACTCTCCGCCGATACTTGCCAGTGAAGCTGCATCAGTAAGTGGATTTCCGCTTTTATCCCAGATCCTGAAAGCCGAATTCCACGCGCTCAGGTAATGGTTTGGCCCGGCAACGCCAGTGGGATCACTGGGAGTGGAACGGGTTATAGCACCATCAAATGTGAATAAAGGTGCTTTGGCCTTGATCTCCCCCATTTTCTTTTGCAGTGCAGGATCTTCCGTCTTCGGAAGTCCTTTCCCGGGAACCACTTTATTGATCCCACGGTTACGAGGATTATATAATTTGAATTCCGATTCCGGCGGCACCAGTTTCCCTTTGGAAAGTGCCTGCGAAGGCACGGCTTTAGCTGAATCTACGTATACGGGTCCCGCCTGTTGTTTCTGTGCGAAAATGCTGAAATTAAGAAACAGTGAAAAGGTAAAAAGCAGGAGTAATCTATTCTTCATTATAGTATCTTCTTCAAAAATTTCTTAAAAATAGACAATATAGGAATAACTGAAATAAAAAAGGCAATTAATAAATCAATTGCCTTTTGGTTCTCTTGTCTTAAAATTTCGATTATTTTTCGAAACCTTCCATCCAGGTCCTGAAGTCGGTTTCCTTGGCGATCAGCGCTTTAACTTCTGAAATTGGTACGCGCTTCTGCTCCATGCTATCTCTAAATCGAACCGTTACCGCTTTATCTTCGAGCGATTCGTGGTCTACTGTAATGCAAAGCGGAGTTCCGGCTGCATCCTGCCTTCTGTATCGTCTACCAATCGCATCTTTTTCGTCATACTGCACACGAAAATCCCATTTTAGATCGTCCACGATCTGCTGAGCTAGTTCCGGTAAACCATCTCTTTTTATCAAAGGTAATATAGCGGCTTTTGTAGGTGCCAAAACTGCCGGTAATTTCAACACTGTCCTGGTATTGCCATCTCCCAGATCTTCTTCTTTTAAAGACGATGATAGCACCGCCAGGAACATCCTGTCCAGTCCAATGGAAGTTTCGATCACGTAAGGCACATAATTTTCCTTCAGTTCCGGATCGTAAAAACGTAATTTTTTACCTGAAAATTCTTCGTGCGCTTTCAGGTCAAAATCGGTTCTGGAATGAATTCCTTCCAGTTCTTTAAATCCGAATGGGAAATTGAATTCAATATCGGCTGCGGCATTGGCGTAATGCGCCAGTTTTTCATGGTCGTGGAAACGATAATTCTCTTCTCCAAGACCCAAGGATTTATGCCAGTTCAGTCGGGTTTCCTTCCATTTTTCGTACCACTCCAGTTCTTCTCCTGGACGTACAAAAAACTGCATTTCCATCTGTTCAAATTCCCGCATTCTGAAGATGAACTGCCTGGCTACGATCTCATTTCTGAAAGCTTTCCCTATTTGTGCAATTCCGAATGGAATCTTCATCCTTCCGGTTTTCTGAACGTTCAGGAAATTCACGAAAATCCCCTGAGCCGTTTCCGGTCTTAGGTAAAGTTGTGTAGCAGAATCAGCTGAAGCTCCCAGTTTCGTACCGAACATCAGGTTGAACTGTCGCACTTCTGTCCAGTTCTTAGAGCCGGTTTCAGGATCGGCGATCTCCAGCTCTTCGATCAAAGCTTTAACATCTGCCAGGTCTTCATTGGTAAGTGATCTGGCCAAACGCTCCAGGATCTCTTTACGATCTCCTAAATATCTCTGTACCCGCGGATTGGTGTTTTTGAACATTTCTTCGTCAAAATCATCAAAACGCTTTCTGGCTTTTTCGATCTCTTTTTCCGCCTTCTGAAGTAATTTTTCAGCATAATCTTCCACCAAAACATCAGCACGGTACCGTTTTTTGGAATCTTTGTTATCGATCAGAGGATCGTTGAATGCATCTACGTGACCGGAAGCTTTCCAGGTTGTTGGATGCATCAGGATCGCTGCATCGATTCCAACGATGTTCTGATGCAGTTGCGTCATACTTCTCCACCAGTATTCCTTGATGTTTTTCTTTAATTCAGCACCATTTTGTCCGTAATCATAAACGGCACTGAGACCATCATAGATTTCACTGGATGCGAAAATGTACCCATACTCTTTAGCATGAGATATTACGTTCTTAAAAAGATCTTCTTGTTTTGCCATGCCGCAAAAATAAAAAAACCGCCCTGAATTATCTCCAGGGCGGTGGTTATTTCCTTGTTATTATTGTTAATCCAGCGTAAAACTGGCAGTTCCCAGTAAAATATTATCATTATACACGTAAACCTTGTAAGTTCCTTCTATCAGTTTATCTTCTGAAGCTTTGGCAAGGATGCAAACATCCAGCTCTTCGTTTTCATAATAAACTTTTGAAGTAGCACTGTAGACCATTGGGCCGCCGTCATGCTGCACCACGATCTGTTCGCCTACCAGTTCATTTTCCGGGTTATAAACCTGGACGTACATATTCTTTTCGCCGGCTTCGGCCAGGTCGTTATTGGTAATGGTAAAACAGGTTCGTACCTGGTCTACTCTTCGGTTATTATCATTCGGAACGATCTTGCCGCTATTTCTAACGATCACACCTTCTCCCTTGAGATTGGTCACTTTCAGTCTTGCAGCTTTATCCACTTTGGTGCTCAGGCTCTGGTTCGTGGTTTGAAGAGAATCTGAAATCCTGGTTCGCTCCTGCAACGCCACGCTGGTACTATCCAGGGAAGTAGTCAAACGCTGGTTTTGTGAACTCAGGCTGTCTACCACTCTGAAAAGACGTTCCTTTTCAGCTTTCAGATTGCCAATTTCGCGACGATACCTGGAAATAAGCACCAGGTTGGCCTCGTTGTCTTTTACCGAGTCCAGCAATTTGGAAATTCGATCACGGGCATTGACCAGGTCCTGATCCATGATCTCATTTTCCTTGATCGCCTCATCATATTTCACTATCAGATCATTCAGCTCGTCTTCAATGGCTCCTTTTTCCTTTTGAAGAATCGCCTTATTCTCTTTCTCCTCATTATAAAACTTGATGGTATAAATACTGAGAGCAATAAGCGCAACAGCCAGAATACCGGTTAAGATTTTTAATGCGGTGTTGTTCTTTTTTTCTGTCATCACATTTTGATTTAGTTTGTAAATTTAGTCGTTTAAACAGGTAAGCTACAAGCCGTTAACAAATGTTTCACGATTTCCTAAACCTGCTATACCCGCGATTATGCTATATCTGCGGGACAGATTTACTGAAAAATGAGCAGGTGGTTTGCACTTCCTGTCTACATGATTTACCGGTAACGAATTACCATCTAGATAACGACAACCCGGTCAAAAAAGTATTTTACGGTCGCGTGCCGGTAGTCGATGCCACGGCATTGTTGCATTTCCGGAAGAAAGCGGCTGTCCAGCAGCTGATCCATGAGCTCAAATATCGCGGAAAGGAAGAAATTGGGGTTTTCTTCGGAAGATGGCTGGGTGCGGAACTTTCAGAATCTGAAAAATTTACAGGTGTGGACCTGGTCATTCCGGTGCCGCTACATCCTTCCAAACTGAAAGAGCGCGGTTATAACCAGGTTACCAGGTTCGGGCAGGAAATCGCCCATTCACTGAATGCTGAATTTTCCGAAGAAATCCTGATTAAAACTACCGCCACGAAAACCCAGACCTTAAAAGACCGCATTTCCCGATGGGGGAAGATCGAAGAAACACTCCGTCTTCAGCAACCCCATAAAGCCGAAGGAAAACACATCCTGCTCGTGGACGACCTGGTCACCACTGGCGCCACACTGGAAGCCTGCGCCCATAAACTGCTGGAAATCCCAAAAACGAGCATCAGCATTGCGACCATGGCAATTACCGACTAGAACTTTCGTTGTAAACTAAATAATCGTTTCTTTGCTAAACCATTCAGGAGTGATATGAAGAGAAAAATTCCCGGTTTTGTTCTGGTTCTGGCCCTGCTTTTCTGCACGGTGCAATGCGCGAAAAAAGGAACGATCGAAGGTGGACCAAAAGATGAAGATCCGCCAAAATTTGTAAAAGCGAATCCTGAAAACTACACGACCAATTTCGAGGGAGACGAGATCAGGATCTTCTTTGACGAGTATATCAAACTGGATAAGCCTACCCAGCAGATCATCATTTCACCGCCGATGGATCCCAAGCCGAATATCATGCCGCTGGGAACCGCCAGGAAAGACATCAAAATCGAGATTTTTGATACGCTGGCGGAAAACACCACTTATCTCATCAACTTCGGAAAAAGCATTGTAGACAATAACGAAGGTAATTCTTTTGATTATTTCAAATATGTTTTCAGCACCGGCGATTACATCGATTCCCTTTCGGTTTCCGGGAGCGTGAGAGATGCCTTGGAAAAAGAGCCGAAAGAGCCCATCTCGATCTATCTGTACGAAAAAGATACCTCTTACACCGATTCTGCCGTGTACCAGAAAACTCCGCGTTATGTGACCTATTCTAAAGACAGTATTTTCTCCTATTCCCTGGAAAACCTGAAGGCCGGAACGTATAAGATGGTGGCGATCATGGATAAAAATTCCAATTATCTCTACAATCCGAAGAGTGAAAAGATCGGCTTTATAGAGCAGGATATCGTCATTCCTACAGATTCCACTTATGATATTACAGTTTTTAAGGAAGAACTGGCCTTTAAACCGAATCGCCCTTCCCAGCTGAAAGGTAATCAGCTGCTTTTTGGCTATGAAGGCAAAACAAAACTAGACAGCGTGCAGATCAATCTGCTCAATGCCGTCCCAGAAAATTACCAGGCGCGCATCATGAAGGTGAAGGAAAAAGACACGTTGCACTACTGGTTCAACATCCGCCCAGAAAGTGACAGTCTTTCGTTTGAAGTAGTCACCCCCACGACCCGTGACACGGTTTGGGCAAGAGTTTCTCAACAGGACCGTGATTCTCTGAAGGTAAGCACCGAACCCGGTGGAAGCATTGGACTGGAACAGGACTTTAAAATAAGCGCCAATACGCCCATTGTCAAGTTTTCAGAAGAACAGATGAGCATAATGGATCAGGATTCAGCTGCGGTACCATTTACAACGGCTTTCAATCAAGTACAAAACGAGCTCAGCCTGCAGTTTGAAAAAAGGCCCGAATCAAAATACCAGATTTCGCTGCTTCCCGGTGCGGTAACCGACCTCTTCAGCGAAAGCAATGACAGTATCATTCAGAATGTTTCCACCAAATCGCTTCGGGATTACGGAACGATCATCATGACCCTTCCAAATGTGAAGCAATACCCAATTATTGTTCAGCTTACAGATACCAAGGGAAAGGTGCTTTCTGAAAAATATTCAGAAGCCAGCCAGACGCTTAACTTTCAATATCTGAATCCTGGAAAATATCTCGTAAGGGTCATTTTCGACAAAAATGAAAATGGGAAATGGGACACCGGTGATTTCCTGAAAAAGCGCCAGCCGGAAATCATTAAATATTACCGGGATACGCTGGAAGTCAGAGCCAATTTTGATTATCCGAAGGCGATCAATGTAGAGTAAAACGATCGCGATCCTGTAGGAACCTTAGTTTCGAGCGGGTTTCCTGTAAATGTGAGCGGTCTAGGCTTAATTCACTGGTAAAAACCCCGTCTCGCTCCACCTCTGTAAGATCTTTACCTAACGAATCGTAGGCAGCAGAATGCCCATTATAAACATAGCCATCCCCATCTTCACCAGTGCGATTCACACCCACGCAATAACTCATATTCTCGATAGCCCGGGCCTTTAAAAGCGCATCCCAAGCATTCACCCGTTTTTCGGGCCAGTTTGCCACATAAATGAGCAGGTCATAATCTACCGTATTCCTCGCAAAAACCGGGAAACGCAGGTCGTAACAAATAAGCGGGCAAATCTTCCAGCCTTTGTAGTCCACGATCAGGCGATCTTTACCAGCCGTATAGGTAAGGTCCTCCTTAGCCAGTGTAAAGGTGTGGCGTTTATCATAAATCTCATAACTGCCTTCGGGAAACACGAAGAATAATCGGTTGTAATAATGGCCGTTTTCTGAGATGATCACACTTCCGGTAACGGCGGCATTCTTCAGCCTGGCCTGCTCCTGCATCCATTTCAGTGTAGGGCCCTGAGTTGGCTCGGCAAGATTTTCCGCATTCATACTGAAACCGGTCGTAAACATTTCCGGAAGAATGATCAATTCCACCTCGTTTGATATGTTTTCTATTTTTTCGGAAAACATTCGCCGGTTCGCTTCGGCATCTTCCCACTTCAGATCGGCCTGTATAAAGGCTATGTTCAGTTTTTCGCTCATACCCAAAATTACCAATTTTAGCATTGCAATGCCAAATACTTGTTAAATGGTTGGCGATCAAACCGTGATTAGATAGTTTTAATCTGAAAATGCAACTGAATTATGAGCGTAACCACCTTTTTTCAAAACGATTCGTACCTCTCCAAAACCAGCCGCAGCCTCATTTCAGGTTTCGTGGGCGGACTAGCCGGAACGGCTGTGAAATCTTTGATCGAGTACTATTTACCCGTACGGAAAGTACAGGATCGTTCGGCCCAGATCAAAATCATTGACGACCTGTCTACCAAGATCACCGGCACTCCCATCAGCACTTCCAATGAAGCACTGGCCGAGCAGCTGGTAAATGTTCCTTTCGGCGGATCGCTGGGAGCCGCTTATGGCTACGGAAAAAAAGATCGGGAAGGCCTCAGACCCATGGATGGGATTGCATTTGGCGCCACGACCTGGGCATCCACCCATGAAACATCTTTGCCAATTCTTGGCCTGGAAAGAAAACCAACCGATACGCCGGTAAAAATGCAGATGAACGAACTCTTCGCCCATATCGCTTTTGGAGTAACAACTGAAGTGGTTCGGTTTTATGTGAACCGGCAATTACACTACAAACGGGTTCGAAAATAGGCAATTTTCAATCGGTATTTCCTTTGCTGTGAAACTTACTTTTCCAGCTGCTTCAACATTTTCCGAATGCGGTCTTCCAGTTTTTCCGAAGATAGCTTTTCACGGAGTCGGTCTGTAATGATCGGAAAGGAGAAGGGTGTCGGTTTTTCACATTTTTTCCAGACGATCTGCTGTTGCTGAATTCGTTCCAGAGCTATTCGCAATCGGCCTTCCTCCAGCTGGTGCTCAAAAGTTTCCCGAAAAGCCTGCTGATACAGCAAATTATCTTCTTCATAATCCCGAAAAACACTGAACAATAACTGCGAATTCGACTGAAGATGTTTGCTCTTGACCAGTTTATTGGGATAACCGGTAAAAACAAGTCCGGCGATCACCGCAATATCGCGAAATTTTCTCCGTGCCATTTCCGTAGCGTTCAAACTTTTATACAGGTCGTCCATCAAATATTCCGGAGAGAAAAGGTTGTTATCCAACACCTGTTGCATATCAATCTCCTGGTCAGACAGCAATTCAAAACCATAATCGTTGAACGCCAGCGAAAAACTAATGGGCGAAAGCAAACTAATGCGGTAAGCCAGCAAACTTCCCAGCGCTTCGTGCACGAAACGCCCCTCAAAAGGATAGAAGATCGCGTGAAAACCTTCACGGGTTTTAAAAGTTTCGATCAGGAATTCATCTTTTCCCGGGATGATACTTTCACGCTGCTGCCGCTTGAAAATGGGTCGTAATGCATTCAGTTCTTCAGAAGTTTTGGTGGTTTTCTTCAGTTGGGAAGCCTCATACATTTCCTCCCGCAGCAATTCAGACATCTGTGCCGAAAAGGTCATACGCCCACCCTGCCAGCTCGGGATTCTTGCGGTCTTTTTCTTGGAACGCTTCACCAGCACCTGCATATTCTTGATGCGAACGAGTTCCAGGTTGCGGCCTGCAAAAGTAAAGACGTCGCCGGGCTTCAGTTTGGAAATGAACCATTCTTCGATAGTACCAATATAGCCGCCGGTAATATATTTCACGGAAAGCATGGCGTCACTCACGATGGTCCCGATCTGTAACCGGTGTCGCATGGCCACGCCGCGGTTGTGGATCTTGAATTTGCCATCTTCCTCGATCTCCACTTTTTTATATTCATCATACGCCTGAAGACTCTGACTGCCTTTGGTGATAAAATTGAGGATCCAGCGCCATTCATCCTCGGTTATCCCCTGGAAACAAAAGGTCGAGGCAATCTCCGGAAAAATATCTTTCGGGTAAAAACCATCTGAAACTGCCAGCGTATTCAGGTACTGCACCAGCACATCAAAACTCATCAGGTAAGGCACGCGATCTTCCACCGCTTTTTTGGCCACGGCTTTCTGAAGTGCGGAAGCCTCGATCAATTCTATAGCATGAGTAGGCATAAAATAGATCAAACTGACTTTCCCTGGCTGGTGACCACTACGCCCGGCACGTTGCAGGAAGCGCGCGACGCCTTTGGGACCGCCAATTTGAACAATGGTTTCCACAGGAGCAAAATCAACGCCCAGGTCCAAACTCGAGGTGCATACCACCGCTTTCAGACTTTCATTCCTGATCGCCTGTTCCACCCACAAACGCGTTTCTTTGTTGATGCTGCCGTGGTGCATGGCGATTTCTCCTGCAAATTCGGGATATTTCGCCAGGATCTTCTGAAACCAGATCTCACACTGCGACCGAGTATTGGTAAACAGCAGGGTGGTTTTAGATTCCTTGATAATGGGGATAACCTCATCCAGCAGATGAATCCCGAGGTGTCCGCGCCACGGGAATTTTTCCATTTTCTTGGGAATAATTGATCGAACATCGATCTTCTTATTCAGGTTAGCACGGATCATCACCGAATTTTCCAGTTCCGGAGAAGCTGGACCCAATAAGACTTCCCGCGCCTGTTGCAAGTTGCCAATGGTAGCTGAAATTCCCCAAATCCTCAGGTCTTTCGCAACCTGCTTCAGCCGGGAAAGTGCCAGTTCCACCTGCACACCGCGCTTGGAACCTAATAATTCGTGCCACTCATCTACCACCACCGCCTGCAGATCTTTAAAAGTTTTCGCGTAATTCTTGGAAGACAACAGCAAATGCAAACTTTCAGGAGTCGTAATCAGCAAATCTGGTATGGCTTTTTTCTGGGCCGCACGTTCCTTTTGCGGAGTATCTCCGGTACGAATTCCAACACTAAAGTTGGTTCCCAGTTCTTCGGCAAACCTACTAGTAGCCTGTTCAATTTCAACTGAAAGCGCCCGAAGCGGCGTGATCCAGATCGCTTTCAATCCTTTTTGATGCCTACTTTTATAATCAGGATTTTTACGAATATAGTCCAGAACGATTGGCACCCACAGCGCATAGGTTTTCCCACTTCCGGTAGGAGCATTCAGCAGCCCATTCTTCTTCTGAAGATAGGCTGTCCAGGCATCCTTCTGAAATTTGAAAGGTTTCCATCCCTGGTTTTCGAACCAGTCTTCCGCAATGTGTATAAGTTCCTTCCTGTTCATTTTTAAACTGTAAAAAAAGAACCTTCAGAATGCCGATCCTGAAGGTTCTTCTCACTTTTAAATCTCGTTAGATCGTTCCATTTTTCGATTGCTTAGCTGCGGAATTTTTCTCTTCCCGCTTTTCGAAAAACTGCGGATACTGCTGTTTCAAAAATTGCCGGTGCAGGGAATCCATTTCCCGTATTTGCCGTTGAAAACTTTCAGAATTGAAATGATCGGCAAATAAATCACCATGGAAAAAATGGCTATTTCCCGGAATGCTATCATTGAAAAAGGATTGCATAAAGGCCGATTGGTCGTTCATGCCGTTTTGACCTAAAAATTGCTGAAAATGGCTCATGAGCTCGTCCATATCTGCGGCCGAAATCGTATCACCATCTACCGAACTATAGGAATACGTGTAAGTGGAATCATAGCTGATCAGGTTCCCATTTTCGTCATAATCACGGTTAACTTTCCAGCTACCTTTGGGTTTCACTTCATCCTTCCCGGTTTTCATCGCGCTTGGATCAGGATCTTTTTCCTGTGCCTGGCAACTGCTCAAACTGAAGAGCAACATCGCCAATACCAACATTTTCGCTTTCATCTTATTTCCAATTTTAATTCAACGAAACAGTTAAAAATGAACGCAGGAATTTGCACAAGTTCAGTTCCAAATTGCCCATTTTCAGTATTAAAATTTAGCCAAAATTAGGACCTGTCAGGGAATCATCGCCTTCAGGTCGTCTAAGGTATTCGCCTCCTCGATCTTTTTATCGGTTCGCCATCTTAAGATCCGCGGAAACCGCGTTGCCACACCACTTTTATGACGGCTGGATTCCGCGATTCCTTCAAAAGCAATTTC
Organism: Christiangramia flava JLT2011; assembly: GCF_001951155.1. Taxonomy (NCBI): domain Bacteria; kingdom Pseudomonadati; phylum Bacteroidota; class Flavobacteriia; order Flavobacteriales; family Flavobacteriaceae; genus Christiangramia; species Christiangramia flava. The sequence continues at coordinate 1,933,907 of NZ_CP016359.1, read as the reverse complement.
AAAAACATGCTGTGGGGTCACGCTGCGAACCGGTCCAAATCGCTCCAGGGTGTTCTTCTTGATCCAGGCATCCAGTTTACGGAATTCCTTATCAGTGAGGCCCGAGTAAGCTTTGGCAAAAGTGACCAGTTCTTCTTTTTCTTCATCCCAAAGCCCGAAAGTATAATCTGTAAACAAATTGCTGCGCCGGCCGTGGCCACGCATGGCATACGTAAGAACCGCATCGATGGTGAGGGGATCTACTTTCCATTTCCACCAGTCTCCTTTTTTCCGGCCAACTAAATAGGGAGAATCAAACCGCTTCAGCATCAGGCCTTCTGACATGACTTCGCGAGCCTTTTCCCGTTCCTTTGCGGCCTCTTCCCAACTTTCAAAACGAATATTTTCAGATAAATACAACGGTATCCCTTCGGAAGAAACCTCGGCAAATAACTTTTCGAGAATTTCGCGCCTGTACCGAAAACTTTTATTCCTGATATCTTCACCATCCCATTCCAGAATATCGTAGGCTTTCAAAATGACCGGGGTTTTCTCCAGCAGCTTTTTCGTGATGCTTTTCCTTCCAATTCTTGTTTGCAAATCTTTGAAAGTCCCTATCTGTCCTTCCGGAAATGGTAAAATCTCACCATCTATCACCGTTCCATTCGGAATGGTATTAACAAAAGCCTCAAATTCCGGGTATTTATCGGTTACCAGTTCTTCCCCTCTGCTCCACACAAAAAGTTCATTGTTTCGTATGATCACCTGTGACCGGATGCCGTCCCACTTGTGTTCTGCGCTCCACTCGCTCACATCCCCAAGCTCCTGCGGCTCTTCTTCGATCGCGTAGGCGAGATAGAACGGGTAAGGTTTGGATAAAAAATCTTCTTCGTTTTCTTCCAGAATCAGCTTATTGAAAGAAATCCTTGCAGGGTCCCAATTCCCCATCAGTTTATAAGCCAGGATGTCCTCATCAATCTCGGTCGCTCTAGAAAGTGCGCGCGTCATAAGTTTCTGGCTTACCCCAATCCGGAAACTCCCGGTGATCAGTTTCGTAAATACAAAGCGCTCGTAATAGTTCAGGTTGAGCCAGTTCTCAAAAAGGTATTCTTTCTTCTCTTCTTCGGAACGCGGCTTCAGTTCGATGATCTCCTGAAGAAACTGGTTCAGGCTTTTTTCAGTAGACGCTTCGGAAGGTGGAATGACCAGCGCAATGGTTTCCGCTAAATCACCCACAATATGATAGGATTCCTCAAAGAGCCACAACGGAATATTTGCCAGTTCTGAAGCCCAATTTCTCATAAGAGTGGTATTCACAGGTCGTGGCGGACGGCGGTGACTTAAAATCGCGATCGTCCAGACCTTGTCTTTTGAAGGGGCGTTCAGGAAATAATCGGTCAGCGCCTCTACTTTCAAAGTGGTTTTATTCGTGGTGTCGAGTTTTTTGATGAGATCGGCAAAAAGTTTCATTCGCTGTCTTTTTCATTATTGGATTCCAGTTGCCCGGTTTCTCCTTCATACTGCGTTTCTTCGGTTCGGGCGTCATATCCCTGTTCCCGGAGGTAACGAGAAAAAATATCGGTATAACCATGGGTACAGATGATTTTCTCACAACCGGTTTCTTTGATCGAGGTTAGCAATCCCTGCCAGTCACAATGATCGCTGAGCACAAAACCGCGATCGATCGCACGCCTTCTGCGGGCACCCCGAAAAGTCATCCAGCCACTGGCCGAAGCTGTCACGTAGGGCACCATTTTCCGGATCCAAGGGGAACCGTGAGCGCTGGGAGGCGCAATGACCATATGCCCCTTAATTTCCTCTTTTTTCACATCGCGGGTGATTCGCGTGGTTTCCGGGAAATCCATCATGGGGCGGAGCACTTCGGTCATATTCTCCACCGCACCATGTGTAAAAATTTTACCGATGGAAGTGTCTAAATGCTTTAGTAAACGTTGCGCCTTTCCGAGAGTATATCCAAAAAGAATAGACGTTCGGCCATCAGCCTGATTTTCCATCCACCAGTTATTGATGTCCTTCATCACCTGCTCCTGTGGCGTCCATTTAAAGGCGGGAAGGCCAAAAGTACATTCCGTAATAAAGGTGTCGCATTTCACCGGTTCATAAGGTACCGCAACGCCATCATCTTCGGTTTTATAGTCACCAGTAAAAACCCAGACTTCGCCTTTATGCTCCACTCGGATCTGGGATGAACCAATGATATGACCAGCCGGATGAAATGAAAATTTCACATTATTGATAGTGAAGGTTTCATTCCATTCTTTTCCGGAGACCTCAATATCGCCAATGCGGTGTTTGATAATGGGCACATTGGTCACATGGGTAATATATTTTTTATGACCCCACCGTGCATGATCGGCGTGCCCATGGGAGATAATGGCCTTTTCGACCGGGCGCCAGGGATCCAGGTATACATCTGCCGCGGCGCAGTAAATTCCTTTATCGTTGAAAGCGAGTAAGGGTGTTTTCATAGTATTTTCTGAAGAATTCTGAATTTACCTATTATCAACCTCAGCGGGAAGCAGATTAAGAAAAGAATAACGATTGAACAGCATTATTTTTTCCGAAGCCTTTAAACTGAAAAACATTCGCGAATCCCTATATTTGTAACTTAAAACTTTTATAGAATGTCCTTTTCAGATCTATTTGGCTCGGGTGAGCATTTAAGAAATTTAAGTCATTTTGCGTCTATCGTAAACCTTGCTGCCATTGATGGCGAGATCAATGAGCACGAAGAAAAACTACTGAAAAGATTTGCCAGAAAACTGGATATCAGCGAAGAAGAATATGACAAGGTGATGCAGAACCCCAAAGCTTTTCCATTGGTGGGATACAACAGCGTGGAAAAAAGACTGGAGCGTTTGCACGATCTTTTCAAAATAATTTTTGCTGATCACGAAATCGACGACGAAGAAAGCGAGCTGATCAAGCGTTACGCGATCGGGTTAGGCTTTTCGAGCCAGGCTTCTGAAGGTATCATTAAACGTTCCGTTCAGATCTTCAGCGGGCAGTTAAGTTTTGAAGATTACCGTTATTTACTGGAAAAAGAAAACGACTGATAGTCGGTTCTTTCAGCAGATTTCCGCATAAAATTCTCTGCTTTTTCCACCATTTTTTTGCTTCCGCAGAAGAAAGGTGATCGCTGGTGCAATTCATTCGGTACAATATCCAGAATGCGCTGAAACCCGTCGCTGGCTTTGCCGCCGGCCTGCTCGGTGATAAACGCGATAGGATTGCATTCGTAGAGCAGTCTCAGCTTGCCACTTGGAGCTTTCGAGAATTGGGGGTACATGAAGATCCCACCCTTAATCATGTTCCGGTGGATATCTGAAACCATCGAACCGATATATCTAGACGTATACGGGCGGTCATCTTTTTCTTCCTGGCAGTATTTGATATAATCTTTTACACCCTGCGGAAAATGCACATAATTCCCTTCATTGATCGAGTAAATTCGGCCATTTTCAGGGTATTTCATGTTGGGATGCGAAAGGTACCAGCTGCCGAGTGCCGGGTTAAGGGTAAAACCGTTAACCCCATGGCCGGTGGTGTAGACCAGCATGGTGGAAGTTCCGTAGATAATATAACCCGCGGCAACCTGTTTATTCCCGGGTTGTAAGAAATCTTCCATTTGAACCGGTGTGCCAATGGGCGTGACACGCTGGTAGATCGAAAAAATAGTTCCCACTGAAACATTCACATCGATATTGGAGCTCCCGTCCAGTGGGTCCATCAGCAAAACATACTTATTCTTGTCATCACCATTATGCCCTTCGATCCTGATGAAATCATCCTCTTCTTCTGAAGCGATCCCACAAACGATCTCCCGGTTGGTCAGGGTCTGGATGAATTTTTTATTGGCCATTACATCGAGCTTCTGCTGCTCTTCACCCTGAACATTTCGTTCCCCGTAAGCACCGATAATGTCTACTAAACCGGCTTTATTCACTTCATGGTTCACCACCTTGGCAGCCAGCCTGATGGAATTGATCAACCGGGAAAGTTCCCCGGAAGAACCAGGAAAATCGGCCTGATTTTCAATAATAAATTCACCAAGGGTTTGATTTGGTTTAGGCATGGTATAAGTTTGTTGTTAGGGTGGCTAAAATAGCTAAATTAGACCCAACTACAACGTTTTCGTAAATAATCTTGAAATTAATTGATATGGATATAAATGTGAGACCGGCACAACCACAGGATATGGCCTCGGTGCTGGAATTAATCAATGAACTGGCCATTTTTGAGAAAGAACCCGATGCCGTGATCATTGACGAGCAGGACCTGATCCGTGACGGGTTTGGGGAGCATCCCGCTTTTCACTGTTTTGTGGCCGAGGCCGATGGCGATATCCAGGGAATGGCTCTTATCTATTTTCGCTACTCCACCTGGAAGGGAAAGACGGTTCACCTGGAAGACCTGATCGTTCGCGAGGCCTACCGCGGAAAAGGAATTGGTTCGGCACTGTATACTGAAGTGATCCAATTTGCCACCGATCAGGGCGTGAAACGTACTGAATGGGTCGTACTGAACTGGAACAAACCGGCAGCCAATTTTTACCGAAATTCAGGGGCCGATGTCCTGGAAGACTGGGATACCGTGCAGATGCACGAACCGGCTATGCATGCCTACCTTAAAAATAAAGGCAGGCTTTAAGAGTTTATTATCATTCTTCTGAAAAGCAAAGCGTATTTTTGTTAAAACACCGAAATTATGGACTATACGATACGCGAAGCTAAGCGCTCAGACATGAAGATCGTGCTGGAACTCATCAAAGAACTTGCAGCGCATGAAGGCCACCTGGAAGATGTGGAAGTGACCGTGGAGGATCTCGAAAAAGAAGGTTTTGACCAGGGTAATTTCAAATGTTTTGTGGCCGAGGTCAGCGGAAGAATTGAAGGAATGGCGCTGGTTTATTTCCGCTTTTCCACCTGGAAAGGAAGAACCGTTCATCTGGAAGATCTCATCGTAAGAGAAAATATGCGTGGAACCGGTTTAGGTGGAGCGCTATACCAGGAAGTCGTGAAATTTGGCCACCAGCACGGTGTAAAACGTATTGAATGGGTAGTTTCTGAAGGGAATACCAATGCCATCGAGTTCTATGAGAATACCGGTGCCCAGATCAAGGAAAGCTGGAGGACCGTTCACATGGAAGAAAGCGGCATCGAAGAAAATGCAAAGAAAAAGTGATTGAAGTCTATAAATTCGGGGGAGCTTCTGTAAAAGATGCGGAAGGAGTCAAAAACCTCGTACGAGTTTTAGAGAATAATAAAGACAAAAACAAGCTCATCGTTGTTTCAGCAATGGGAAAAACCACCAACGCACTGGAAGTGGTGGTAAACGATTACCTTAACGGACTCCAATCTCCGGAAAGTCTTTCCGAAGTAAAATTATTCCATCGAAACATCCTGGACGGTCTTTTTCACCACGACCAGGAACCGGTTTATTTCAAGGTGGATCAGCTTTTTACCGAACTGGAAAACTTTCTTCAGCATAATAAATCTAATAAATACGATTTCGTTTATGACCAGATCGTGAGTTTTGGAGAACTTATTTCCACGACCATTGTTAGCGATTACCTCAACACCCGAAATATCACCAATAACTGGCTGGATGCTCGCGATTTTATCAAGACTGACAGTACGTATCGCGATGCGCAGGTGAACTGGACGCGCACGCAGGAAAAGATCCTCGATCTGCTCGACCCCGGCAAATTGAATATCACACAGGGTTTCATCGGTTCAGATTCCAATAATTTTACCACTACCCTGGGCCGGGAAGGGTCTGACTATTCCGCTGCGATTTTTGCCTATTGCCTGAATGCGGAAAGTGTCACGATCTGGAAAGATGTTCCGGGAGTGCTCAATGCCGATCCGCGTTATTTCGAGAAGGCTCAGCTGTTGAACAAAATATCTTACGAAGAAGCCATTGAACTGGCTTTCTACGGTGCGTCCGTGATCCACCCCAAAACCTTACAACCCTTGCAGCGTAAGGAAATCCCGCTTTTTGTTCGGTCTTTCATGGACCCCATTCCCATGGGCACCGCAGTGAGTAAGGGCGACGGGATCGATCCGGCCATTCCGTGTTTTATCGTGAAGAAAAACCAGGTTTTGATCTCCCTGTCTTCCCTGGACTTCTCTTTTATGGTAGAAGAAAATATTTCTGAAATTTTTCGGCTTTTCCACCAGTATCAAATGAAAGTGGATCTCATTCAGAACTCAGCGATCAGCTTCCGCGTATGTGTGGATAACAAATTCAACCAACTGGAGAAACTCGTTCAGCATCTGAAGGCCAGGTTCAAAGTGAACTATAAAACCGGTGTTTCCCTCTATACTATCAGGCATTTCAGTGAACAGGCCATTACAGAACTGGAAAAAGACAAAGTGGTTCTTCTGAAACAGCTCACACAAAATACCGTCCAGATGGTCACCGAAAACTAAATTTAGTTTTCCTATTTTTGAGTAACTAAACCAATCTGTTGCCATGGGTATCGTCACCGCGAAAGAGGTCGCCAAAGTCATGAATCTGGATCACCTGGGCTTCCTGGGAACCGGTCTTGGCTGGATGATCCTGAAAACCACCAAACTTTCACGCATCAATAAGGAATACGATAAACGAAAGCACCTGCAGGGTGTGGAGTTCATCGACTCGATCCTAAAGGAATTCGATATTCATTTTGAAATTCCTGAAAAAGACCTGAAACGAATCCCAAAATCGGGCCCCTTCATCACCATTTCCAACCACCCGCTTGGAGGGATCGACGGCATGATCCTGATGAAAACCGTCATCGAGCAGCGACCAGATTATAAGGTCATCGCAAATTTCTTGCTTCATCGCCTGGACCCGTTACGACCTTATATTCTGCCGGTCAACCCCTTTGAGAATCATAAAGAAGCTCAGTCCAGCATTGGCGGGATGAAAAACGCGATCGCACACCTTCGCGAAGGCAATGCACTCGGAATTTTCCCGGCAGGAGAAGTTTCTACTGATAAAGATGACCGCAGAATCGTGGACAAGCCCTGGGAACCCTCGGCCATGAAACTGATTCAGAAAGCTAAAGTTCCCGTTGTACCCATTTATTTTCACGCGAAGAACAGCCTGTTTTTTTACCGACTCGCCTCCATGAGCGATGTGTTGCGAACCGCCAAACTGCCCAGTGAAATGCTGTCGCAACATCGCCGGAAGATCAAGGTTCGCATTGGTCACCCAATTTCAGTCGAAGACCAGCAAGAGCACAGAAACCTGGAAACCTATACGGCCTTTTTAAGACGGAAAACTTACATGCTGGCGAATGTTTTTGAAAAGAAAAAGTTGCTTTCCAAGCTTCCGAAGAATTTTAAAATTCCGCGTTCACCGAAAGATATCGCTTCAGAAACCGAAAAGGAACTGATGGCCGAAGAAGTAGAAAACTGCCGAAAACTGGATAAAAGACTGCTCGTTTCCAAGAATTACGAGGTTTTCCTGGCAAAAAGGGAGATCATCCCGAATATTCTGAATGAAATTGGCCGTTTACGGGAGATCACTTTTCGTGAAGTGGGAGAAGGCACCAATAACAGTACCGACCTGGACCAGTTTGACGATTATTACCACCATTTGTTCTTATGGGACAACGAGGCCAACAAGATCGCCGGCGCCTATCGTATGGGAATGGGCCACGAGATCTATGCCGAGCATGGAATCGATGGTTTTTACCTGCAGGACCTTTTCCGGTTTGAACCCGAACTGCATAAAATGATGAGCCAGTCTATCGAGATGGGGCGTGCCTTCATCATCAAGGAATACCAGCAGAAACCTATGCCGCTCTTTCTACTATGGAAAGGGATTGTTCATTGCACGCTGCGTTTTCCGGAACATAAATACCTTATTGGCGGGGTGAGCATCAGTAATAAGTTCAGCAATTTTTCGAAATCGTTGATGATCGAATTCATGAAATCGAACTACTACGATCCGTACGTGGCCCAATATGTTCATCCGAAAAAAGAATTCAAGGTAAAACTGAAAGATGCTGATAAAGACCTGGTTTTTGACGAAAGTGAGGCCGACCTGAACAAATTTGACAAAATAATAGATGAGCTGGAAACCGAAAATCTCCGGCTGCCGGTGCTGATCAAAAAGTACATTAAACAGAATGCGAAGGTGGTTGCCTTCAACGTGGATCCACTGTTTAACGACGCGGTTGACGGTTTGATGTACATCAGGATCGCTGACCTTCCGGAAAGTACCGTCAAACCGGTAATGGAAGAGTTTCAGAAAGAGTTGGAAGAGCGCAACAGCCACTCCTAACTCAAAATAATCAATAAGCCACAGAGGAATTGGTGAGGAAGAAGAGGCTTTTCCTATTTAGTCATGAAAGCAGTAACCAGATCCCGCTACGGTGGCCCAGATCTTATAAGTATCTCAAAGCTGCCCGCTCCAACCATCCAAAACGATGATATCCTGGTACGGGTTGAATATACGACCGTGAACAGGACCGATTGCGCCCATCTTACAGGCGAACCCAAAATAAACCGCCTGGTAACCGGCATTGTCAAACCCACTAAATTGATACTGGGCACCGATTTTTCCGGCGAAATTGTGGAAACGGGAAAAGCAGTCAGGAATTTTACCAGTGGGGACCGCATTTTTGGTTTTAAAGACACCGGCTTTGCTTCGATGGCAGAATACCTGGTTTGCAAAGCAACAGACCCCATTCTTCAAATTCCGGAAAACGTTGATTTTTCTATAGCTGCTGCTTCCCTGGAAGGCAGCCATTATGCCCTGAATTTTCTCAATAAGGTTAGGCTCAAACCGGGACAAACCGCGCTGGTCAACGGCGGAAGTGGCGCCATAGGTTCTGCCCTGCTTCAGTTTTTGAAAAATTACCAGGTGGAAACCGTCACGACCGGGCCGGCCTCGCAGGTTGAAAATCTGAAAAATCTCGGGGCTTCAGAAGTCATCGATTATAAGCCAGCTGATTTTAGCCAAATTTCAGAAAAATTTGATTTTGTGTTTGATGCGGTGGGGAAGAGCAGGTTTAAGACCTGTAAAAATTTACTGAAGAAAAATGGGATTTATATGTCTTCGGAAACCGGTCCAGGAATGGAAAATCTCTGGCTCAGCTTCCGAAGTATTTTCGCACAGGGACAAAAAGTACGATTTCCATTCCCAAAAGATATCAACGGCAGTCTTCGAATCATGGCCGAACTGCTTAAAAAGGAACAATTTTCTCCGCTTCTGGACCGAAGTTTTCCTAGTGATGATGCTGAACAGGCTTTTCAATATGTCGCCAGTGGGCAGAAAAATGGCAATGTATTATTGCAAATTTCAGCAGATAGATTCCGCAGCTAATTTTCTTGCTACATTGAGCTGTCATCCAGTGTTTTTGGGCTCTACGCCTGTTAAGATACTGTTATATCAGCAACTCCGATTCGGGTTTCTTCACTATCGTTAGTATCTTGCAAAAAAAGACCCTTATGGAAAGAATTCTCATCGCTGGAGCAACCGGGCACACCGGAACCAGGATAATCGAAATATTGAAAAATACCGAAAATTTCAAACCTGTGGCTATGATCCGGAAGGAAGATCAGCAACAGATCTTTGAAGACATGGAGGTAGAAACGGTGGTGGCCGACCTGGAAGGGGATTTGAGCCACGCGTTGAAAGGAATCGACAAGGTGATCTTTGCAGCCGGTTCCGGCAGTAAAACCGGCCCGGAAAAGACGACGGCTGTCGATGAAGAAGGCGCGATCAAACTGATTGATGAAGCCAAGAAAGCAAAAGTGAAAAAATTTGTGATGCTCAGCGCCATGGGCACCGATGATCCATCCAAAAACAAGGAGCTGGAGCATTATCTCACGGCCAAGAAAAAGGCAGACGACCACCTTCGTGAAAGCGGCATTACTTATACGATCGTACAACCGGGACGACTGAGCAATGATATGGGACTGGCCAAAGTTAAACTGGCTGAAAAATTGAACGAAAGGGGGGAAATCTCCCGCGACGATGTGGCGTTCATCATGGTTATGAGCCTGGCCGATCCACTGGTTAAAAATATGTCTTTCGAGGCGCTGGAAGGAGAAGAATCGATCAAAACTGCAATGATCGAGCTTTCCAGACTCTAATAAAAAAAGCCACCTTTCCAGGTGGCTTTTTCAGTTATTGAAAGGCCTTATCTATAGGCTCCCATAATTCGATCTTATTGCCTTCCGGATCCAGGATCCAGCCAAATTTACCGTATTCATAAGTTTCCATTTCACCAACTACCTGCACTCCTTCCTCTTTTAAAACTTTCAGCAGTTCTTCCAGGTTTTCCACACGGAAGTTCATCATGAATTGTTTTTCTGAAGGCTTGAAGTATTCGGTTTTATCGCTCATTGGGCTCCACTGCGTGGAACAGTCGGCCCCATCCTGGTCTTTCCACCAGAACGTGCATCCATACTGATCGGTGTTCAATCCTAAATGATCTTTGTACCAGTTTTTGGTAGCATCAGGGTCTTTCGATTTGAAAAAGAAACCGCCCAGACCGGTAACACGTTTTTTCATACATTATGGTTTATCTCCTTCGCCGAATTCCTTAATGATCTTGCCGGCGATCACCTCTGCCAGCTTTTTATGCGATTCTACCGTCCAGCCGGCGATATGCGGACTCAGGATCGTATTGGGCATGAACATCAGCTCGCGCATCGCTTCCGGGATGGGGTCTGCCGCGCTCATGGCCACGTTCTTTCGGTTTGAAAAAAGGCTTTCAAAAGAAGCTTTTTCATATTCCAGTACATCCAGGCCTGCACCCAGCACTTTGCCATTTTTCAGGGCGCTTACCAGGTCTGCCGTGACAACGTTCTTTCCCCTGGAGGTATTGATGAACCAGAAAGGCTTTTTAAATTTATCAATAAATGCTGAATTAACCATCTGGTTGGTTTCTTCGGTCCATGGAACGTGCAGGCTTACCACATCGGCCTTTTCCAGGAATTCCTCGTAACCTACCTGCCTGGCATTTTCATCAGCAATTCCTTCTTTGATATCAAAGAAAATCACATCCACATCAAAGCCCCGCAGTTTTCTGGCAAAGGCTTTTCCCATATTTCCGTAGCCTATGAGCCCAACGGTTTTGCCATCGAGTTCGATACCCCGGTTTTCCTCGCGCTGCCACAGGCCTTCACGCACTTCTTTATCAGCTTTATTCAATTTATTAAAAAGAGAAAGCAACATTCCCAGCGAATGTTCCCCAACGGCATTGGCATTCCCTTCAGGTGCCGAAAACAGCTTGATTCCCTGCTCTTGCGCAAAATCCACATCGATGCTTTCGAGGCCGGCACCCACCCGCGCGATAAATTTTAAATTCGGAGCCGCTTCTAAAAATTCGCGGTCGATCTTATAGCGACTGCGAATGACGATGCCGTCATACAGGTGTTGATTTTCTAATGTTGTCTCTCTGGATTGTTCGCAACCTTCAATATTATGATGCCCAGCTTCTTCCAGTTTTCGCATAAGCTCCGGATGATTGGTATCAGCATGAAGAATGATCATTTGTTCTGTTTTTGTTAGCAATTTATTTCTACCGAAATTCCCTTCGGTTTCTGAAAAAATCAGAGCTACAAAGTTACAGAATGATTTTTACTGACTGTAAAATTGAGGTTAAAAACCAAGGATCGCCTTCGCGATCAGGAAGTACGTAAGAATCCCGAAAACGTCGTTACTGGTAGTGATAAATGGGCCGGTAGCCACCGCAGGATCTACATTGTTCTTATTCAGAATAATCGGGATAAAAGTACCAATTAAGGCTGCGATCACGATCACAGAGATCAGCGCCACGCCTATACTCACTGATTCGTTGAAGGAGGTATGAAAAAAATAGGTGCTGATCACGAATACAATGAGTGCGATGGAAATCCCGTTGATGAGCGCCAGGCCAAATTCTTTTGCAAGTCTGGAAACAATATTTCCCTTGAGCGTATCATTTGCCAGTCCCTGCACAATGATTGCGCTGGATTGTACGCCTACATTCCCGGCGGTCGCCTGGATCAGCGGTACGAAAATGAGCAATTCCTTATAATCGGTTAAAATGGTCTGGAAACCGGAGATAATACTGGCCGCGCCAAGCCCTCCAAACATACCGATAAGCAGCCAGGGAAGTCTTGCCCTGGTTTGTTTAAAAATGTTATCATCGGCCTCCACATCTTCGGAAATACCCGCAGCCATCTGGTAATCTTTTTCGGCTTCTTCCCTGATGAAATCCACAATATCGTCAATGGTCACACGCCCTACCAGCCGTCCCATTTCATCTACTACGGGAATGGCTTCCAGGTCATATTTCTGCATGATCCTGGCGACTTCTTCCCCTTCCGTATGTACATTCACATAATCTACCTGCGGAATGTACACATCACTGATGTTGGCGTTGCTGGAGGCAGTAAGAAGGTCTTTTAGAGACAGGCGGCCTTTCAGTTTATTCTTGTCGTCTACCACGTAAATGGAATGCACTCGTGTTACATTTTCAGCCTGTTTGCGCATTTCAGCCATACAGCCCGTAACGCTCCAGTTTTCGTTGACCTTGACCAGCTCCTTTGCCATCAAACCACCAGCAGAATCTTCATCGTAACGAAGCAGCTCCACGATATGATCAGCATGCTCTTCATCCTCGATCTCGGCAATTACGTCCTGTTGCAGTTCCGGGGAAAGTTCCGAAATGATATCAGCCGCATCATCGGTATCCATTTCGTTAAGCTCATCGGCGATCTCTTTCGGCGACAGGTTTTCCAGGATGCGTTCCCGCACGCCTTCTTCCAGTTCCATCAGCGCTTCGGCTGTCTTTTCGCTGTTGATGAGTTTGACGAGGTAAGTGGCCTCATCGAGGTTGAGCTCGGTCAGGATTTCAGCAATATCAGCATGGTGCACGTCTTCCAGGTGCAGCAGCAATTCCTCATCGTTCTTTTCTTCGATGAGAAACCTAATCTTTTCAATTAATTCGTCACTTATCTGAAACTGCATACGGCTCAATCATTTTGGTCAGTTCAATAAACTGCTGGAACCCGAGTTGTTCCGGCCGTGAGCCAAATATAGCATCTTCCCTCAAATTATCAGGAAGATTAAGACTTTTTAAACTATTCCGCAGTGTTTTGCGGCGTTGGTTGAAAGAAGTTTTAACAATTCGGAAGAAAAGCTTTTCATCGCACTCCAGGTGAAAATTCTCTTTACGGGTAAGCCGAAGCACCCCGCTGTCTACTTTCGGCGGCGGATTGAAGACGGAAGGCGGGACCGTGAAAAGATATTCCGCCTCATAGAATGCCTGCACCAGAACGCTCAAAATTCCGTAGGTTTTGGAACCCTCTTTTTCACAGATTCTCTTGGCGACCTCCTTCTGAAACATCCCAGAAAATTCCGGAATTTGTTCCCGCATTTCCAGCATTTTGAATACGATCTGCGAAGAGATGTTGTACGGGAAATTCCCGGTTATCGCAAAAGCTTCCTCTCCAAAAACTTCCGTAAGATCATACCTCAGGAAATCCTTCTCATGAATGCGGCCACGCAGATGCAGGTAGTTGTTCTCCAAATATTCCACACTTTCAGAATCGATCTCGATCACGTGGACTTCTACCGGTTTTTCCAGTAAATACTTCGTTAAAACTCCCATTCCGGGGCCAATTTCCAGTACTTTGGAATACTGCTGAAGGTTCAGGGTATCTGCGATCTTTGCGGCAATATTTTCATCTTTCAGGAAATGCTGTCCCAAATGTTTCTTGGCGCGTACATCGCCTGCCGAAGATGCTTTGAAATTTTTACCCATTACTGCTCGCTTATCACTTCCAGTTCGGTACGAAAACTCACCACTTTATCACCAAACCTGGCTGATTGTTCTCTGAGCTCGCTGGCGTTCTCCCGGTAATAACGTTCCAGCAACTGCTTGTTTTGAGCTGTATACTGAATGGAATAGGTAATGCCACCCATAGGTTCCTTGACCAAAACTTTTGTCATCAAAGCCTTGTGAAATTTGCCGGTATCAAGCATGGCGGGAATGTGTTCCGATCTCATCCATTTCACCCACTCATCGTGAATCGTTTCGTGAACATTACAGGTCACGTTATAAATAATCATATCCTGGTTTTTTACTCTAGATTATCGCCACGGAGTATTCGAAATTTCTTCCGGGCATCAACAAAATAAATACTGTCTGCAAAGTTAAAGATAATTTGCTCGTAAAACTCCTTTGCCTTTTCAGGTTGGTTGAGCTGGTTGGCGTACAGTTCCGCCAGGAAGTAATTCGCATTGTCTGCCAGGATATCTTTTCCGTGAAGTTCGATGATCTTGTGATAATTACCTGCAGCTTTTTCAAAATCCTGTTCTTTTTCAAAGAGTTTAGCCTGTTTGTACAGCGCTTCATCTTCAATTTTTTCACCTTTATGACCGGTTAAGACCGAATCCAGAACGGTGATTGCCTGCGTAGGTTTTTCCTGGAAGGCCAGCAGGTCTGCCCGGGCATACTGCTTCAGCGCCGCCTGTGTGGAATCTTCGATGGAATTATCAGAGATCAACAAGCTTAGCTCTAAAGCATCATTGGCGATTAGCTGCGAAGTAGAAGACTTGAGAACCTTCAGCTGGGTTTGCGCCCATTCAAAATCACCTTTGAAATAGCTGGTTTTGGCCACTTTAAATCGTGCTTCCTGGGAGAGTTCATTGTTTTTTACCAAATGCTGCACCTGTGAATAGAAGATGAGTGCCTCATTGAATTTTTCCTGCATCACCAGAATATCGGCCGTAGCCATTTTCACTTTGGCCTGCTCAAACTCGTTCAGATTCGATTTGGAAAGGTTTTTCAGCAGCGCTACGGCTTCCTGTTTTTTATCGAGACGGAAGGCCATGAAATTGGCAAGATCCACCTGTATATCCAGTGTTTCAGACGTGTAACCATACTCTTCCAGCAAACTGCGATATTCCTGCTCCAGTTTTTCCAGTTCTTTACCAGAAACTGTCTTTTCCTTTAAGCCCAATTGAAAATGTCTGCCCCTTAAATTGAAGGTAGGCGACGGTGATTCTTCGATGGCATAGGCAATGATCTCTTCAGCAGCCTCATAGTCCTCGGCGTTCTTTGCCATCACCGCGAGATTCAGGATTCCCTGCAGGTTCTTTTCACCGCGTTTATAGATGGCACGCTCCTGGGCGAAGGCTTTTCCGAAGTCTTTCTGCTGAATAAACAGCCAACTCAGCATTTCGTTATACAGCAACGAGGGATTCTCCTGCGAGCGTTTCAATAGCAGTTTCCTGAAAATGGTATTCCCCTCACTGCTCGCATCTTCTGAAATATACCGGTTGAACTCGCGATTGGCAATGCTGTAGAATTTCATGTCATCCTCGATAAGATCCAGGTAATTGCTGAACATCTTCTCGATCTTCCCCTGCTCGCCGTAGATCCTTGCAAGCTGCAAATTGTAGTTTTTATCAGTATTCATTTCCATGGCCTGCTCGTAAGCGGAAGCTGCATAATCCAAAAGGTTATACCGCTCAAACGAACGGGCGATCGAATAGGCATAATTAGGCCTTCCTGCCAGGCTTTTCAACGCTTCTTCATAAAACTGTTTAGCTCTTTCGGCATTGTTCTGCAGTTCGAAATTGTGGCCCAGTTCTATTAAAATAGACGGATTGTTAGCGGAATTGTTCAAGCGCTGGAATAACAGTTTTTCGGCTTGATCAAATTCCTCCAACTGCTGGAGAGCACCTACCATGCCCTCGAAAAAAGTCATATTGGCAGGGTTCTTTTCATAGAGCTCCTGGTAAATCTGAAGTGCTTTCTCGTATTCTCCCTGGTCAAAAAAATTACGTGCGAGCTGATCAGATTGTGAGAAAACTGAAAAGCTGAAGCCCAGGCAAATTGCTAGAAATAGAAAACAGCGCATATGTAAATATAAAAATTTGCGCTGTTTTTATGGTTTTTCGGTAGAATTAATCGATGGTATCGAAGCCGCAATAAGGCACCAGAACTTCCGGAACTTTAATACCGTTCCCGGTCTGGTAATTTTCCAGGATTCCGGCGAGCACGCGCGGCAATGCCAGGGCACTTCCGTTCAGGGTGTGTGCCAGCTGCTTGTTTCCTTCAGTATCTTTATATCTCAATTTCAACCTGTTGGCCTGGTAAGTTTCAAAATTCGAAACCGAACTGATCTCCAGCCAGCGATCCTGCGCGGTCGAGAACACTTCAAAATCATAGGTCAACGCCGAGGTGAATGTAAGATCTCCCCCACAAAGTCTCAGGATCCTGTACGGTAATTTCAGTTCGCGCAACAGGTTCTTTACGTGCTCCAGCATTTCATCCAAAGCTTCGTATGATTTCTCCGCTCTTTCCAGGCGAACGATCTCCACTTTATCGAACTGGTGCAAACGGTTGAGTCCACGAACGTGTGCACCATACGAACCGGCCTCTCTTCGGAAGCAAGGCGTATAACCGGTGCATTTTACCGGAAAATCTTTTTCCAGCATCAGGTTATCGCGAAACATGTTCGTGATCGGCACTTCCGCAGTAGGGATGAGATACAGGTCGTCGTTGGTAACGTGATACATCTGCCCTTCCTTATCTGGCAACTGGCCGGTCCCAAAACCGGAAGCTTCGTTGACCATCAATGGAACCTGAAATTCGGTATAACCGGCTTCTGTAGCCTTATCTAAAAACCAGGTGATCAAGGCTCGTTGCAGTCTTGCTCCCTTGCCTTTATAAACCGGAAAACCGGCGCCGGTAATCTTGTTGCCCAGTTCAAAATCTATGATATCGTATTTTTTTGCCAGTTCCCAGTGTGGCAGAGAGCCTTCAGCAAGTTCCGGAACTTCTCCTTCACGAAAAACCTCCTCATTATCGGCATCGCTCGTTCCTTCGGGTACCGAATCGTGCGGGATGTTCGGGATGGTATATAACAATTTCTGAAGTTCTTCCACGGCAGCGTTCAGCTCTTCGGAAAGTATTTTGGAATCTTCCTTTAGTTTTCCGGTCTTTTCCTTCAGCAAATTAGCTTTCTGATGTTCCCCATTTTTAAAAAGCAGCCCAATCTCTTTGGAAAGTTTATTGGAAGATGAGAGGGTTTCATCCAGTTTTGCCTGCGTCGATTTTCTTTTTTCATCGAGACTCAACACTTTATCAAAAACCTCTTTTGCATCAAATTTTCTCTTCTTCAATGCCTGGATGTACGCATCCTTATTTTCCGCAATATTAGAAACCTGTAACATGGTCTACTTTTTACAATGATTTATGAGGGCACAAATGTAACAAAAGCCGGGAAGATAATCGACCTGAAATTCGGCTATTCGCTGGCTTCGTCCTTGTTGGCAATTTTGCGGTTCACCCGGTCGAGATCGGCCTGGTAAAATTCCCATTCCGGGTTTTCCGTTCTTTTCACCAGTTTCAGTGCCATCTCATAATTTTCTTTAGCCTTCTGAAGCTGTTGAACCTGTTCATAGGCCATTCCCAAGGTAGAATAAGCGTCAAAAGATTCAGGATGTGCTGCCACATTCGCTCCAAAAGCTTTGATGGCATCTTCCTTAAAATCGTCAAGACGCATCAGTGCAAACCCAAGATCGATCAGCGTTTCCTGGTCATCCACCTGAAAACCATATTTTTCAGTAAGCTTCTCAAAATATTTCTGCACATCCTGTATTACCTGTTCCGGGCCTCCATTCCCAATGATCTCTTCCCTTGTACGCGGAATTTCATACTGCGTTGGCGCAAAGACAAATCGCAACCCGTTGAACAGCGCCGGAAGACCCGTAGATTGATGCGTTTCCTCTGGCATAGGTTCAAAATGGAAACGCAGATCAGCCTTTTCGTGTTTGTTGATGTAATTCATGAACCTTCCGCTGAGCTTATAAGTATCGCCCCGCATCGTGCCTTTATTTTCGCTGGCTATGGTAAGGTAAAAGCTGGCGCTCAGATCCGAAGGATCTTCAAAAACCTCTTCAAATTCTTTGGAAATAAGATCGTTGTGGTACCACAAACTAGGGCTGATGGTAATATAGGCATCGAAAAGTTTCGGATTTTTAAAAAAGGTATACGTGCTGAAAAGTCCGCCCAAGGAATGTCCCGTTAGCACCTCGTAAGGCGCGGCTCGATAGACGGAGCGAATATACGGAATCAGCTCCTGCTCCAGGAAGGCCATAAAATCATCGGCCTGGCCCGTAAGCCCAAGCCGGTCCTGCTCTTCCTGACTCAGATCTGGTGATTCCGGGCTAAGATCACGATTTCTATTGGTATTCCTTACGCCCACGATGATCATTTCCGGAATAAGCCTGTTGAGGTACAGGTAATCTACCGTCCCCACGGCATGCGAAAAATTGAAATAGCTATCCAGAAGGTAGAGAACAGGGTAGGTTTTATCAGGATCTTTGTCGTAATTCTTCGGAAGATGAATTTCCAGGATGCGGTCTTCCTGGAGAATTTCAGAATAAAGATGGCTGGTTTTCCCAATTATGATATCTTCTTGTGCAACGGCGGAAAAACAGCATAAAAAGAAAACTATTAACAGTTGAAATCTCATTTTTAGATCTTAGAATTCGCTCTAAGTTATAGATTCAACCGTTATAAAAAAACTGAAGCTGCTATTTTCCTTCGGAAGGTAAGATCCAGTCGTGGTGCGAGAACTGTTTCCATTCCTCGGCGGCCAGGTCTACTTTGGGATCAATAAGCGGGTGATAGTCCCCGCCGTTTACACTGACTTTTCCTTCCGCAAAAACCGAAACATCCATACCTTTTTCAGCATATTCTTCTTTCAATCGCTGTGCGAACTGCCAGATCATATCCGGCTTGGAAGGTATGGCACGTAACTGCTTTCGCGACAAATATTCGTCTTTATCCACAATAATCGTATCCTGAGTTCCCTTTTCCACCACCTTAAAGGTCACCCGGCCGCTTTTGCCACGCAGCATCATGCGCCAGCTTAAACGATGCCCTTCCTCGGTCCAGAGTACATCATCCTGAAAAAACCAGTGCCTCAGCGGTAAACAGAGCTGCACCGTAAACCAAATTCCGAAGAAAGCGAGAAGGAAATTCCTATGAGATGGAACGATCACTTCATCTCCATCATAAAACGGTTTTTTTCCCCGAAGGAAGACTTTATTGACTTTTTCCACCGGAAAGAAAAAGATACAGAAGGCCAGCGACAGATACGGAAAGATCCCGATATGAAAAATAAAACTGTTGAAAAGGTGAAAGAAGATCGCCGCCAGAAATGCCGGAACCCTGGTTCGTCTCCACAGCAATAACGGAATGATCAAAAAGTCAAAAAAGAGTCCGAAGTACGCGATGGCATATTTGATCCACCATTTCTGGAGAAAATCACCTACCAGCCAGTAATCGGCTTTGGAGCGCATGAGCATGGCCGGGAACGAACCATCCAGCCAGTCAGGATATAATTTTGCGATCGAAGCATATGAATAGACGATCCACAATTGCACGACGATAAACAGCCAGACCCAGCGCGGCATGGAAATCTTCCGAATTTCGGGATGTCGCCAGGCATCGATCGAAAACCAGCGATGTGCTGGCAACAGGCTCATGATGAAACACAGCAACATGAGCAGGTAATAATGGTTGTTATAACTGGATTTCTGCATCAGGTAGACCGATGCCCACATGATGCCGTAACAAATCATGCTTACCCGGTACCGAAAACCAAGCATCACAAAAATACCAAACAGCCCCATGACTCCGTAATACCAAAGCATTCCGTTTCCAGGAAGGGGTTGCAAAAATTCAAAGCCTATAAAATTAAAGGTGAAATTGGGCTCGATCATGGTGCGTCTTACCCAGCCGGAAAATATGGCGCCAAAGGCTTCGATCGAGATCAATAAGCCGAATAGCACGCGAAAGACCACCAGGGCCGCGTTGTCTACCCGTTTAAAAAGCCAGCGATCAAGCATTGATTTCAGCTATATAATTTTCAGAAAATGCACGGTCCTGCTGCATGGCTTTTTTCAATTCTTCCACGGAAGCAAACTTCTTTTCATCCCGAATACGCTTCAGTAGCCGGATTTGCAGTTTTTGATCATACAGGTCCTGGTTGACCTCAAAAAAATTCGTTTCAATGGTCTTTTCCTTACCGCCAACGGTTGGATTAGTACCAATGTTCATCATTCCGTACTTCAAAATTCCGTTAATTCTCGCAGATACGACATACACGCCATTTTTCGGGATCAGTTTATAATCCTCTTCCAGCTGCAAATTGGCCGTAGGAAAACCCAGGTCTTTGCCAATTCCCCTTCCGCGAACGATAGTTCCGCTGAGCATAAATGGATGGGTAAGATAGGTATTGGCCTTTTCTACCTCACCTTCAGCCAGTGCATTCCTGATCTTGGTGGAGCTTACCGCTACTTCCTCCACTTCCTGTTTACTGATCTCCTCGACCTCAAAACCATATTCTTCCCCGAATCGCTTCAGGTCTTCGATATTAGCCGTACGGTTTCTTCCGAAGCGATGATCGTAACCAATAATGATCTTTTTTGCACGGAGTTTATGAACCAGGATGTCGCGAACGAATTCCTGGGCTGTCAACCTGGAAAACTGAATGGTGAAAGGATGAATGACCAGGTGATCGATGCCGGTATCCTCCAGCAACTGCACGCGTTCCTCGATGGTATTGATGAGTTCGATACCGCTTTCCTTCTGCAGCACCATTCGTGGATGCGGAAAAAAAGTAAGCACTACCGATTCCAGGGAATTGGCTTTTGCCGAATTCACCAGTCGCTCAATGATCTTGCGATGCCCGGCGTGAACGCCATCAAAAGTACCGATGGTCACCACCGTCTGGTTTTCACTGGTAAACGAATTCGCGCCTCTATGTCTTTCCAAATCTGCTATTTTCCGTTAAATGAATTCATGGTGTTGGATACCCCGGCCGTTCCAAATGACTGGATGAGTTCTGCTGATATTTTCAGGCGTTCCGGCAACTCCTTTCGTTCCTGCTCGTTCCATTCTCCCAATACGTAATCTACCTGCTGCCCTTTTGAGAACTGGTCGCTGATCCCAAACCGGAAGCGGTTGTATTTCGTGGTGTTCAGTTGCGCCTGGATATCTTTGAGCCCGTTATGCCCGCCGTCACTGCCTTTGGTTTTGAGCCGAAGGGTTCCGAACGGCAAATTGAGATCATCGGTCACCACGAGTAAATTCTCCAGTGCGATCTTCTCCTTCTGCATCCAGTAATTTACTGCCTTTCCGCTTAAATTCATATAGGTATTGGGTTTGAGTAAAATGAAGGTTCGGCCTTTAAAGCGAAAACTAGCGACATCGCCCAGCTTCTGGGTTTCAAAATGCACCTCTTTTTCACCGGCGAGTTCCTCCAGGATCTTAAAACCGATATTATGACGGGTATTCTCGTATTTCTCGCCCGGATTTCCCAGGCCAACGATCAAAAACTTCTTCATGGGATCAATTTTCTCCCCGGGTTTCTTTTTCCGCAATATTCTGCCGAAGAATGAAAGCATCCAACTTTGTTTTGGTAAAGATAAAATTAATAAGACACTTTCAAGAAGTAAAACCGGGTTGCAAGTTTATTCAAAAAAAAAGCATTCCGAAAATTGGAAAAAACCAACCTGGAATGCTTTTAAAATTATGAAAGTAAGACGACTAGTTGTCTTCTCCTTCTTTTACAGCTGCAACATCATCAGTTTCAGTTGCTGGAACCTCATCAGCTGCTACTTCGTCTTCATCCTCATCGTCTTCAAGATCTTCCACGATGTTACGTGAAGTTCTTACCTGACAGATTACAGTGTTATCTGGATGCTGAATCTTGTAATCATCGCTGGTTACGGCAGTCACATACAGTTTCTGACCGATCTTCAGTTTAGTTACGTTTGCAATGATGTAATCTGGAAGATCACCTGGCAAACCTCTAACTTTCAAACGACGAAGGTTATATCTCAATACACCACCATTTTTAACTCCTCTTGCAACACCTTCTGTGTGAATTGGAATTTCCATAGTGATTGGCTTGTCATCAAAAATCTGGTAGAAATCCATGTGCATGATCGCGTCAGTCACCGGGTGGAACTGGATATCCTGAAGGATTGCGGCATAAGACTCACCACTTTTCAATTTAATTTTTACCGTGTGTACATCTGGAGTATACACAAGGTTCTGGAATGCGATTTCCTCAGCTGCAAAGTGTAGTGGATCCCCTTCTACCCCGTACAATACGCAAGGAACCTGTCCAGCATTACGTAGAGCCTTCGTTGCCTTCTTGCCTACGCTTTCTCTTTTAGATCCGTTGATCGTAATTGATTTCATTATAAAACTTTTTTGTTAAGACAGGTGTCGTCAGTCGTTTTTTCAGAAAGCCTTCACCTGCGGAAAAATTTTTCAGGCTGCAAAAGTAAGTTTTTTTCTTCAGCTATAAAACACTGAAACAGAAATTATTCAGTATTTCCGAAGCATTTCCGTATGACGGGCTTTTTTCACAAATACTTAAAACTTTGTCATCCCATTTTTAAGTAACTTGAAATTTGCCAAAACACCGAAAATTCGCTCATGACCACTACTGAAATCGAAACTCCCTTTAAACGAATCGCCGCGATAGACCTGGGTACCAATTCCTTTCATGCCGTGATCGTAGACATCTATCCCGACGGCAGTTTTCGAACGGTGGATAAACTGAAAGAAATGGTCATTCTTGCTGAGAAGGGCATGAGTGACCACCTCAGCGAAGAGGCCATGACACGGGGTCTCGATGCACTCAAGCGCATCAAATTTCTTTGTGACAGCCAGGAAGTGGAAAGCATTCTCGCTTTTGCCACCAGTGCAATTCGAGAAGCCAAGAACGGCGGGGAATTCATTCAGCGAATTTACGCGGAAACCCAGATCAAAGCGCGAGCGATCCCTGGAAAGCGCGAGGCACAACTCATTGGCTATGCCGTGCGCCACAGTATTTCCCTCAATGACGAAATGGTGCTCATGGTGGATATTGGCGGCGGAAGCGTGGAATTCATTATTGGCAATCATAAAGAAATGCTGTACCATAACAGCCTTAAACTGGGCGTCGCCCGGATGTCTGCCAGGTTTGTGGAAAACGACCCGATCTCTGGAAAGGAGATCAAAAAACTTGAAAAACATTTCCGCAAAAAGCTCAAAAAAGTATTTAAAACGGCCGAAAAGCACGAGGTTAAAACCATTATCGGCTCTTCTGGAACCATGGAGAACATCGGGGCGATGGTGGCCAGCAGGCAGTCCCTACCAGCTGATATTACTCTCAACGAACTGGTTTTCGAAACTTCAGCGTTCCAGGAACTCTATAAAGATTTCATCCAGATGGATCGCAAGCAGCGCTCCAATATCAAACAACTGGACGAAAAACGGATCGACATTATCAACCCCGGGATGGTACTGGTGAAGTTGCTGTTGGAAAAGTTACCTATTGAACATATCAAAATTTCCGAAGCCGCATTGAGAGACGGGATGATCCTGGAATTCATTCAAAAAGAACAGCCAAAACTCGCCATGGTGCAGGATTTTCCGCATCCCAGGAAACGCAGCATCTATGAATTGCTTAGAAAATGCAACTGGATGGAGGAACATTCTGCCCACGTGGCAAAAATGGCGCTGCAGATATTCGACGTTTTCAAAAAGGAGCTGGAACTGGAAGAAAAAGACCGCGAATTGCTGGAATATGCCTGCCTGCTGCACGATATTGGCTATTATGTTTCCTACCGGAAACACCACAAACATGCCTTATACCTCATCAGGAACTCAGATTTGCGGGGCTTTACGGAAGATGAGATCAATATCATGGCACACGTTGCACGCTATCACCGCCGTTCCACGCCAAGTAAAAAGAGGCACAAATTCTATAAAAAACTTCGGAAATCTGTTAGGAAAAAGATCCGAAAACTATCGGCAATATTGAGAATTGCTGATGGCCTGGACCGCAGCCATTACCAAAATGTACAAAAACTGGAGATCGAAAACGAGCAGAAGCAGATCCGGTTTTTGATCAAAACCATGGCCGATCCCGAACTGGAAATCTGGGGCGCTACCCGAAAAGCAGGCTTACTGGAAAAAGTTACCGGTAAGAAGCTGGAGATCTTTTCGCTGGAAAAACCCGACGAAATGGAACCGGAACAGCCTCTCACCGCTAAAAATTCTGTATGATTACATCAGGAACTTCGAACTGATGGAACGGTTATCATGCACGCGCTTCATCACATCTGCAAAAAGTTCGGCACAGCTTACCACTTTGATCTTTCTGCTTTCCTGTCGCAACGGAATGGAATCTGTCACGATGAGTTCCAGTAATTTTGATTTTTCGATACGATCGTAGGCCTCACCTGAAAGAACCGGGTGTGTACAGATCGCTCTTACCGACTTCGCTCCTCTTTCCATCATCAAATCAGCCGCTTTGGTCAGCGTCCCTGCCGTATCGACCATGTCATCCACGAGCACCACATTCTTACCGGTCACATCACCAATGAGTTCCATATGAGAAATCACATTGGCCTTGGCGCGCTGCTTGTAACAAATCACCACATCGCTCTCCAGCGCTTTGGAATAGGCATATGCCCTTTTGGAACCGCCCATATCGGGAGAAGCCACCGTAAGATTGTCCAAATTCAGACTTCTCAAATACGGAAGAAAAACGGTGCTGGCAAACAGGTGGTCTACCGGTTTTTCAAAAAACCCCTGGATCTGGTCGGCGTGGAGGTCCATCGTAATAATACGGGTGGCACCCGCAGTTTCCAGGATACTGGCGATCATTTTGGCCGCAATTGGCACACGCGGTTTGTCTTTACGATCCTGTCGTGCCCAGCCAAAATAGGGCATCACCGCGGTAATATGTCTCGCGGAAGCCCTTTTTGCGGCATCCAGCATCAGAAGCATTTCCATAAGGTGATCACTGCCCGGATGCGTGGAACCAATGATAAAAACCCGGGAACCACGAACCGATTCTTCAAAGGAAGGCTGGAATTCACCATCACTATAAGTGGAAGTGATCACATTCCCTAATTTGCTTCCGTAATGTTCGGCGATCTTTTCCGCGAGTTCGCGGCTTTGAGTACAGGTAAAAATTTTAGCTTCAGTAGCAGCCATGTTGTGTTGTTTAGTTGTGTTTTCAGTGCTGCAAATTTAAGAATTATTCCGTCCCGCAGAAGCTAAATCAGGAAGACCTGCAAGAATCCTTTTATTTTTCTGAAAATGGCTAAATTCGAGCCGATTCTGTTGAAAAACAGTCGAAATTTCAGAAAAATGATCAAAAAACTGACGCATCAAAACCGAACCACTTCCGAAGATATTCGCGCCGTATTTCAAATTTCCTATGCGGTAGAGGCCGAACTGCTGCAAGCCACTGATTTTCCTCCGCTGAAAAGACCGCTGGAAGCATTTACCAACAGCGACAATCAGTTCTTCGGATATTATATGAAAGACGAACTGGCCGCTGTCATGGAGATTGATAAAAAAACAGCCTCGGTTCACATCCAGAGCCTGGTGGTCCAGCCGAAATATTTCCGAAAAGGGATTGGCAGAAAACTGGTAGCTCATGCCTTTGAGCAGTACCAAACCCCACTTTTTACTGTGGAAACCGGACTCGCCAATGAGCCGGCAACACAGCTTTACCTCCAAATGGGCTTTTCCAAAGTACTCGAATACGATACCGAGTACGGCATCAGGAAAGTGCGGTTTGAAAAAGTTTGCAGCGATTAAAGCTGGGAAAAAGACAGAGGCCGCAAATAGGTTTGGATGATATTAGACACCGTATTTTCATATTCTTTCATTCCTGAAATTCGCTTCCAGTCGCTGTCAGTTCCAAATCGCTGCCAGGCTTCGCCGTTCTCCTTGCGGTCTTTAGTGACCAGCAGGTAGGTTAGCGAAGGCATCTGGTCACCCGCAATATTCTTCCCGAAGAACACGATTGGAAAATTGATGTTTTTAAAAATATTGAACTCCTCTTCGTTGAACATTTTCAGTTTTCGTCGCAGTGCGTCCTCATTATAACCCTGGTAGGTACGCAACTCGAAAAAATTAGATCCTTCGGCTGGTTTCTGAAGATTTGGAAATCCGCTTTCGGCGAGCATCAAACTGGTTTCATACCGCTGGTACGGAAATTTATCGGGAGAAATCGCCCAAAAAGACGCAGCCGCCTGCTGTAAGGATTCGTCTTCCTGCAACAAGCCCGATATTTGTTCAAATTCCCGCATGTTCTTATAAGGAATGAGTACATACAATTTTTTCGGCAAGGTTGGATCGGCCTCTTCAAAAACGCCTACCACTTCCACTCCGTTACGGTTCAAAGCCGGAATCAGGGCCTGTTCGAAATATTCGTGAAGCGTCTTTTCAGAAGTTCCGAATTTTAAATAATAGGTACGGAGTTCGTAAACTTCGGCCTGAGCAAAAGAAACCAGGTTTACAAAGAGAAAGGCAATCAGGAAAATGGATCTGGAGATCATAAAAAATGAGATTTTGGAATGAACTAAAAAACTGCAGCGGAATTTACGGATTTCCACCAATGATTTCCCAGAAGATTTCAGTTTTCAATTATAATTCATGAAAATCTCAAAAAAATAATACTTCCGTTAATCACAGTTTAGTGAAAAGCTAATATGATCATCACTATTCCACATTAACGGCTGCTGCTGCATTCGATCTAAATGAACCTGATCGACCTTCACACAAGATAAATTATCCATTCTTGTTAAAAACATGCCATTCAGATTTAAATTAGCCGAGATATCGAGAGAGTTGAGAGAGAATGTCGAAAATGAAATATTCTCTAATTTTTGATTGTCGGACAGATTAAGAGTTGAAACATTCTCGGTATTATACAAGAAAAGCTCTCGAAGTTCTTTTAAAGCGCTCCAATTGTAATCATTTATTTTAGTATAGCCTATACTCAGACGCTCCAGATTCGGAAATAAAGAATAGTTTAGTTCCTCTAATACAAAACTATTTAATTGTAGATCTTTTAGATTTGAATCAGTATCGCTTATCAATTCCCTAAAATTTTCACTTTCTATAATGACATATTCCAGATTTGGCTGATTGGAAATATCCATGGTTTCAATCGACTCGGTATAAGTAATTTCAAACCCGCGCAGACTTCCCGATTGAGGAAGCAAAATTGTTTTGGCTTTTCCTCTTTCGTAATAAAAAGATTGGAGCTTTGAATTAGAACTAAGATCTAACGATTCTAAAACCGGAGAACTCATAAAAAGCCGCTCCAAATTCTTATTATTCGAAAGATTGATTTCTGCAATTTTCCCATACCAAATGTCTAGCTTTTGTAAGGCTGTGAAATCTTCTATACCCTCCAGTGAAACATCCATATTTTCATCAAAAGCTAAACTTAGATCGGCTATAATTTTTATTTTCTCCGTAAGAACATAATTGTCTAAAACATTGTCGTAACCTAAACTTATCAGATACCCTTCAAATTCATCATCTGGCACGTAGGTTTTTTCTCCGCATTCCGTTGTCAATAAAGATTCCAGTTCACTTCTTTCTACCGGTTGGTACGCTCTGGATTCGGTGGATTCACCATTGATAAACTCCTTTAGTTCTCCATCAATTATTCCATAGGTATATATCACATTTCCGGAAGTTTTTGAATGAATAAAACTTAAACGATTTGGCGAGTTGTCGGTCAATACCAATTCACCCTCATGGATCTGGTTATTTTCCACCGAATAGCACCTGTAAGCATTCCAATTCTCGTATCGCCTGAACCAGGTACCATTGTCGTAATCCTTAAATTCGATAAATATTTTTGTACCATCAATTTCAGCTTGCCAAACTGTCGCGTCATTACAATTTAGAAATGAATAACACTCACCAACTTCATGAACATTGCCCGGGCTGGACTGAATGTTCTTAGAACAAATATCAGTTAGTTGAGCCGAGAAAGAAAGCGATTCGTTTGTGAACCTTATGTTCCCCAATTCACCAGCATTTCCCAGATCAATTTGTTTTTCACTCTTAACTGTATAATTTCCTGTTAAGGTTCCACCTCGATAGTTGATTATAAATGTTCCATCGGCATGAAAAATAAAGCTGTAAAAATAACAGGCGTCGGCAGATTGTTTCTCGAAGCCTTCACTGGCAAGGGTTTCCGAATTATCCACATTCCATGTTCCAACAATCTTTTCTTCCAGTTCAAAGCTTTCTGTCTCCGGAATATTTTCAGGATCAGACGGTTCATCTTTGGAACAGGAAACGAGAAGGCTCAGGCACAGAAGAACCCGAAGGATTGAAATTTTCATGTGTAGCAAGTTAGATCACTAAAATATTAAAAATTGACTATCAATTACTTACACCATGAATATTAATTTTCACAAAAATCATTTTGATTCTTGCAAAATTTCCTATTTTTGCCGTCCAATTATGCTCGAGTGGCGGAATTGGTAGACGCGCTGGATTCAAAATCCAGTTTCTTCGGAAGTGCGGGTTCGATTCCCGCCTCGAGTACTTAAAATCAAGCCGACTTTTCAGTCGGCTTTTTTGTTTTTACATCCCGATTTCCGTTTCAACATTTCTTTCCAAAAAATAAAACCGCGCTAAATGCCCGTGTAACAAGGGTTACCAAAACTGTTGATTCTGCCATTTACTTTTGTTCCATCAAAATTTAAAAATGGAATTAGTAGAAATCTTTGGTTATTTAGGAGCGATCCTCATCGGTCTTTCTTTAGGTCTTATTGGTGGAGGTGGTTCCATCCTCACCGTTCCGATCCTGGTATACGCTCTGTCACTAAACCCTGTGCTGGCCACCGCCTATTCGCTTTTCGTGGTGGGAACAACCTCGCTGGTAGGCGCCATCAGAAATATGTTCAAAGGGATGGTAGACTTTCGCACAGCGATCATCTTCGCCATTCCCGCATTTATCGCGGTGTACCTTACCCGTGCTTTCCTGATACCCGCACTCCCGGAAAACCTTTTCCAGGTCGCAGGAATTATGATCACAAAGAACCTGGCCATCATGCTGTTCTTTGCTATCATCATGGTGCTGGCGTCTATCTCCATGATCAGAAACAAGCGCAAAGAAAATGACGAAGAGCAGGAAGTCTCTTATAACTACCCGATTATCGTGATCGAAGGCCTCGTGGTGGGAACCATTACCGGGATCGTAGGTGCCGGCGGCGGTTTCCTGATCATACCGGCACTGGTACTCCTGGCGAAATTACCCATGAAAAAAGCTGTGGCCACTTCCTTATTCATCATCGCCATTAAGTCGCTGATCGGCTTCATCGGGGATGTTCAGAATATGGACATAGACTGGGTTTTCCTGATCTCTTTCACCGCGCTTTCCGTCATCGGGATCTTTATAGGAGTGTGGCTCAATAAATTTATCGACGGAAAAAAACTGAAAAAAGCCTTTGGCTGGTTCGTGCTGGTCATGGCCGTATATATTTTAACAAAAGAACTGGTGTGGAAATAAACCTTACCAAAAAACGCTATAATCTTTTTAACTTTAAAAACTGTAGAATGATTCAGCTGAAATTGCTGAAGAAGTTCTCCCTCAAAAAAATACGAATATGAAAATTGAACAAATTTATACCGGTTGCCTCGCCCAGGGTGCTTATTATATTGAAAGCAACGGAGAAGTAGCCATTATCGACCCGCTTCGTGAAGTTCAGCCGTACATTGAAAAAGCTGAAGAAGCCGGAGCCAGGATCAAATACATTTTCGAAACCCATTTTCACGCCGATTTCGTTTCCGGGCACGTCACACTTTCTGAAAAGACCGGTGCGCCTATCATTTACGGCCCTAACGCCAATCCAGATTTCGACGCCATTATTGCTAAAGACAACCAGGAATTTCAATTAGGAAATATCACCTTCAAAGTCTTGCATACCCCGGGTCACACCATGGAAAGCACCACCTATCTTCTGAAGGATGAAAACGGAAATGATCACGCGATCTTTACCGGTGACACCCTGTTTCTTGGTGATGTGGGCCGGCCAGACCTGGCACAAAAAGCAGCCAGTATGACCCAGGAAGACCTTGCCGGAATCTTGTTCGATAGTCTTCGCGAAAAGATCATGCCGCTTTCTGATGATTTGATGGTGTATCCCGCGCACGGTGCCGGTTCTGCCTGCGGAAAGAACATGATGAAAGAAACCGTAGACACGCTGGGCCATCAGAAAGAAATGAATTACGCCTTGCGTGCCGATATGACCAAAGAAGAATTCATCAAGGAAGTAACCGATGGTCTTTTACCGCCACCAGCCTATTTCCCGATGAACGTGAAAATGAACAAGGAAGGATATAAGAATATTGAAGAAGTGATGGAAAAAGGCCAGGTTGCCCTGTCTCCAGATGCTTTTGAAGCTGCCGCTAATGAAACTGGCGCCGTGATGCTGGACATTCGTCACCAGCATGAATTTGCAAAAGGCCATGTGCCCGGATCTATTTTTATCGGGCTGGACGGAAGTTTTGCCCCATGGGTTGGAGACCTCATCAGGGATGTGCAGCAGCCAATCCTTTTGATAGGCGATCAAGACCGAATCGAGGAAGCGATCACTCGTCTCTCGCGAGTTGGTTTTGACAATACGCTGGGATATCTCGAAGGCGGATTCGAAAACTGGAGAAATTCCGGTAAAGAGATCGATACCGTTAAATCTATTCCGGCAACCGAATTCAAAGCGATCAAAGATGCGGAAGATGTTCCTGTTTTTGATGTTCGGAAACCTGGCGAATACCTTTCAGAACATGTGATCGATGCGAATCATACCTCTCTTTCAGAGATCAACGATCATTTAGCAGAATATCCTGAAAACACCGATTTCTATGTGCATTGTGCCGGCGGTTATCGAAGCATGATCGCGGCCTCCATCCTGAAAAGCCGTGGAATTCACAACCTGGTGGATGTACAGGGAGGTTTCAAGGCTATTAAAGAAGCCGGGGTGAAAACTTCAGATTACGTATGTCCTTCGACATTATAATAAACAATCATTCAAATTTAAAAAGGGCGACTGAAAGGTTGCCCTTTATTTTTTTCTGAAAACCAGGGTGGTCATGGCCCGGACATCCTGCACGTTGGTGGTTTTAACAGGCTCGATCAACTCCAGTTCAAAGCTGGTCAATATTTCGGAAATATTATTACGTGTGATGAAATAGCCCGCGCTTTTCTTGTTCTTCGGATCCTGAACTTCAGGACTTTTCCCGTCGAGACCAATATTGGAAGCCACCCGAATAAGCAAACTCCCACCGGGTTTTAAAACCCTCACCAGCTCCGCGAACATATTTCTGAAGTGCTGCTGGTCTTCAGCGAAATGCAGCACGGCGCAGCAAAGCACGTGTTGAAAAAACTCGTTTTCGTAGGGCAGCTCGTCCAGCCTTCCTTCCGTGAAATTATCAGAAAAATCGGGATACTGAACTTTGGCCATTTTCAGTCTTTCCGGGTCCAGATCCATTCCGTAGATCGTAAAATTATTCCGGTAGAACCATTTCAGGTTTCGGCCCTCCCCACACCCGGCGTCGAGAATGGTCTCGGTTTGCTGATAACGTCCCTTCAGTATCTGGTCAATGACATAGATATCCACATTTCCGAAGAGATCCAAAGAATCCTGAAATTTCATAAGACGGGGGTTTTGTGTAACACGAGTTGCTGTAGCAGTGATTTTTGCTGCTTAAATTTACGTCATAATTAAAAGACCTGCGAAAAAATAGATTTTTACTTAGCAACTGTCGTTGTGATTATTGATGTAGTTTTATTTAAATGGTTAGAATAAAAGCGGCAGCTCTGCCGCTTTTTTCATGCTCAAACGTAACACAGGTTACTGCCAGGATCAGTCTTACAGAGTACTTTTACCGGTAACTAAGTAGTAACTAAAATTTAAAAAATATGTTCTTGAACAGGTTATTTGGAACAGGAGTACAGGATGATACGATCAGGGTTCTTTCCCCGGAAGCGTTCAGAGATGCGGTACAAAACAAAAAAGTGCAGTTGATAGATGTTCGTACGAAAGCTGAATTTAGCCAGGGCGCGATCAAAAACGCGGTAAACCTGGATTTTTTTCAGCCACAACAGCTGCTGAACGGCGTTAAGAAACTCGACAAAAACAAGCCGCTTTACCTGTATTGCCGTTCCGGAAACCGCAGCCAGAAAGCCGCAAGATTACTGAAGCAGGAAGGTTTTACAGAGATCTATGACCTGCAGGGCGGTATTGGTAATTATTAGCAACAGCTTTGGACCTTAAATATCTTTTTAATGAAAAAAATCGGGTTAATTGGCGGCACCTCCTATCATTCGACCATAGTTTATTATAAACTGATCAATGAACTGGTGCAAAAAGAGATCGGAACGGCAAAAAATCCGCCTATGCTGGTATACAGCGAAAATATCGAACTAATGCGTTCCCAGGATTTTGAAAAGATCAACGCAGCTTACCTGCAAACAAGCCAGATGCTGGAAAAAGCAGGCGCTCAAGCTATTGTAATCTGCGCGAACACACCGCATCTGGTCTATGATTACGTGCAACCGAAGATCAATATCCCCATTCTGCATATCGCCTCTGCGACTGGAGCCGAAGCCAAAAGTCTTGGTCTAAAAACTTTGGGACTGCTGGGAAATAAACCCACGATGACCAAAGGTTTTATTCCGAAGATCCTAAAAGAAGATTTTGGCATCAATACCCTGATCCCGGAAGCTCACTGCCTGTCTACTGCTCACGATTATGTTTCCTGCGAATTAACACAGGGCCAATTCACGGAGGAAAGCAGAAAATTCTTCCTGAACCAGATGGACCTCCTGAAAGCTCGTGGCGCCGATGGTATTATTTTAGGATGCACCGAACTGCCTATTCTTTTCCAAAATGTGGCTTATGATATTCCGCTACTTTCCACTACCGATTTACATGCGAAAATGGCTGCTGATTTTATCACCGGAAAAATATAATCGCGCTTAATACAGAGAGTTATAACCGCTGTAGTGTAACCAATGTTACCGGAAATTTAAGCCCTGAGGCTTATCTTTAATATCTAAATTCACAACCATGGCAACTAAATTTCAAGTGCTCATCATAGGGGGCGGCACAGCCGGCATCATGACCGCAGCACAACTACTCAGGCAAAAAAAGACAAATAGTGTCGCCATTATCGAACCGGCAGACACCCATTATTACCAGCCGGCATGGACACTCGTAGGCGCCGGAACTTTTGATTATAAGAAGACGGCGAAACCAATGTCCAAGGTCATCCCGAAAGGGGCAGAATGGATCAAAGATAAAGCAACCGGCTTCGACCCAGAAAACAACCTCGTACATACCGCCAGCAGCGGCGATATTTCTTATGATTACCTCGTAGTGGCGCCAGGACTCACATACGATTACAGTCTGATTCCCGGCCTGGGAGAAGCTATGGACAAAGGCGTGGTTTGCAGCAATTATACCGATCCTGAACACACCTGGAAAGTCCTGAAAAATTTCAAAGGCGGGACCGCGCTTTTTACGCAGCCTGCAACACCCATTAAATGTGGTGGCGCGCCGCAGAAGATCATGTACCTGGCGGAAAGTTATTTCAGAAAAAGTGGTGTTCGCTCGAAAACCAATATCGTCTTTGCCACTCCGGGAACGATCATTTTCGGAGTGAAAGAGATCGCCAAAACCTTAATGAACATTATTGACAGGAAAGATATCAACCTGAGGTTTTTCCATAAACTGGTTGAAGTGGACGCCAAGAACCAGATCGCCTGGTACGAACTGGTCAAACAACCGGAAGCAGGCGGCTGCATCCTTCGTTCCGAAGAAACCGATACGGTGAAAATCGACAAAAATTTCGTCTATAATTATAAAGATGTTAAAGTAAGCGTGAAAAACGGCCGGTACGGGATCCATTACGATATGATGCACACCGCGCCGCCAAGTGTTGCTCCTGCTTTCGTGCGCGAATCCTCACTGGTGAACGAGGCCGGCTGGGTAGATGTAGACAAGCACAGCCTGCAACATCGCAAATATCCCAATATTTTCAGTCTTGGGGATGTAGCGGGACTGCCCACTGCCAAAACCGGGGCCGCAATCAGGAAACAGGTGCCCATCGTGGTAGACAATATAGACCTGTTGATGCAACAGGATCGCATTGGGAGCCTGTCTTACAACGGATATTCTTCCTGCCCGCTGGTAACCGATTATGGCAAAATGGTACTGGCCGAATTTGATTACGACCAGAATTTCAAACCCGATCCAAAACTAAAACAGCTCCTGATAAAAGACAGTTCCAAAGAACACTGGAGACTGTGGATCCTTAAAAAATATGGTCTTCCATACCTTTACTGGAACAAAATGCTAAAAGGCAAAGAAGTATAACTACTAACTCTACTTAACTGGAAGGTTGCGGTTTGTACTGCAACCTTCTTTTTTCTAAAAATTTATGTTAGTCGGGTTTATTTTTGGAGACAGATCACTGGAAAACCAACATACAATTTTCTATTTATGACCACTGATGCACAAGAGTTCTGGAATGAGCGCTACGCCGCCTCGGAATATATTTACGGGATTACTCCCAACCTTTTTCTACAAGAGCAACTGGAAAAACTGCAACCCGGCAGTATCTTATTACCGGCAGACGGGGAAGGCAGAAATGCTGTTTACGCCGCTAAAAACGGGTGGAAGGTCACTGCTTTCGATATTTCCGAAGAGGGAATGAAAAAGGCCACGCAACTGGCTTCTAAAAACGAGGTCTCGGTAGACTTTCAGGTTCAGAATGCGGCGGAATTTGAGTCGGCTGAAAAATTTGATGTCATCGCTTTCAGTTATGCGCATTTTCCGGCTGAAATTCGGAAAAATGCCAATCAGCACCTGCTGAAATTTCTGAAGCCCGGCGGCACGGTAATTTTCGAAGCTTTTGCCAAATCCCAGCTCGGCAGAACTTCCGGAGGACCCAAAAAAGAAGCCATGCTGTATTCCATCCCGGAAGTAAAATCAGAATTTCCCGGTCTTCAGTTCAATTTACTCCGGGAAGAACTGGTTGAACTTTCCGAAGGAAAACACCATCAGGGTGAGGGCTGCGTGATCAGGTTTGTAGGGGTGAAAACAGGAAAATAGCACCACTACCAAAGCTCGCCAGCCTGCGATGTAACTTTTGTTACCGTATGAAGCTTAAAAAATCAGCATATTTGTGCCAAAATAATTGATATGAATTTGATAACAGATCCATGGCCGTGGTATATTTCCGGGCCGCTTATTGCCTTAGTCATGTTCCTGCTCCTGTTCGTTGGAAAACAATTCGGGATGTCTTCCAACCTGAGAACTGCCTGTGCAGCCATTGGCGCCGGAAACAAAGCCGATTTCTTTAAATTCGACTGGAAAGCGGAAAGATGGAATCTTACAGTGGTTTTGGGAGCCATAATCGGCGGATTTGTAGCCGCGCATTTTATGAGCAACAACGTAGTGGAGATCAACCCGGAAATCGCAAGCCAGCTGGCGAACGATTATGGTATTACAAGTGCCGGGAAAAGTTACCTTCCGCCAGAATTATTCGCGACAGAAGTCCTCACCAATCCTTTTAACATTGCCATTCTTTTCATTGGTGGCCTGTTGGTAGGCTTTGGCGCAAGGTATGCCGGAGGTTGTACGTCTGGACATGCCATTTCAGGACTGAGCAACCTGCAGTTGCCTTCCCTGATCGCAGTAATTGGCTTTTTTATAGGGGGTCTTTTCATGATCCATTTTTTGTACCCATTAATATTTTAAGATATGAGATATTTCACCTATTTGATCATTGGTATTTTCTTCGGAATTATCATGTATAAATCGGAAGCTGCCTCCTGGTTCCGAATCTACGAAATGTTCCAGTTCGGTAGTTTTCACATGTACGGTATCATTGGTTCAGCACTTGTGATCGGGATTATTGGGGTACAGGTCATCAAAGCCAAGAAGATCAAGGCTTTGGATGGTAGTGATATGAGCCTTGCTCCTAAAGACAAAAGCGTTGCCCGCTACCTTATTGGAGGGATCATTTTTGGTCTTGGCTGGGCGCTGGCCGGTGCCTGTCCTGGCCCAATGTATGTACTGGCCGGTTCTGGTTACGTGACCATTCTGGTTGTGATTCTCGGAGCTGTTTTCGGAACATTCTTATACGGATTGCTCAGAAAAAAATTGCCTCACTAAACTTACTAAATTAGCGGTTTGCCGCTTAGGATATTACAGCCCGAAAATGTACGTTTTCGGGCTTTCTTTTTAGCGGAATTTCAGGCGTGACATCTAATTGAATTTTCCGTAAAATGTTAAAAATTTCGGTTTAACAATCCACTCGAAATCTTCTGAAGATCCAGGCTTAAACACCTGCACCACAACATTTTTAAAGCTATTCTGAAATTTATTTGTAAATTTTCCAAAAATTAACTGTAAGACTTCCCGTACAATACACTAGGCACTCGGGGACTTTTCAGTAAATTTGAAAACCTGGCTAAAATCAAAGTATTGAGAAAATTTTACACGAAGGCTTAAAGGATACACTCCGTTAATCTATGGTCAAACCCATCTTTTATCAGAAATTTATCCGCTACGCCGCTGTCATGATCTGGTGCGTATCTTTCCTAGCAATGCTTGGATGGCTGCTGGGTATTGAAGTATTGACGCAGGTTTTACCAGATCTGCCCACGATGAAATTCAATACGGCATTCTCTTTCTTTTTGCTCGCATGTGTGATTTTCTGTACCCAGGAAAAACGCTGTTTTAAGATTTCCCAGGTTCTCAATTTTCTCCTTTTAGCACTTACCCTTACCACGCTGTTGCAGGATATTGGAAGTTTGAATTTTGGGATCGATCAGCTCATTACTTTAGACCAGAGAGGGATTGACCGCGGGAATCCTACTCCCGGCCGCATGTCTATGGCTACCTCGCTCAGTTTCATCTTACTCAGCATTTCGCTGATGCTTATTCGATCGGGCAACAAAAAAGCCAGGAAACTCGCCTCCTATTTCACGCTGCTTGTGGTACTAACGGCGTTTTTCGCGATCATCGCCTTTATCTACCAGGTCCCAACCTTCAATAAGATCACCTTTATTTCTTCCATGGCGATCCATACTGCGATCGGTTTTTTGATCTCCGGAATGGCCATCTCTCTGATCATCCCAAAATACGGGATCACCGAACTTTTTACCAGCAAGAGACTGGGCAGTTTCATGATCCGGAAGCTGTTCTTCCAGTTGCTGCTCGCCATTGTACTGGTTTCCTACCTTACTTTATGGGCTTTCAGAAAAGGCTATTTCGCTGCTGATTTTTCGATCTCCCTCGTCGCGGTATTACTGATATTTGTTAGCGTTTTGATGCTGATGTTCGTTGCCACGACCATCAACCGGATTGATCGGGAGAAACGTGCCGCGCAGCAGGAATTACAGGCAATACAACTCTACCTCAACGCCACTCCAGATCCCCTGATCGTGGTGAATAAAAAAGGAGCCATCGAAGTCGCCAACCAGCTAATGACCAGTGTTTTCGGATATACTTCGGAAGAACTGGAAGGTAAAACCATGACATCGCTCATTCCGCAGCGATTCCACGCTAAACACCGGGAACATTTGCAGACCTACCTTGAGCAGATCGATTCCGAAAAACGAAATAAAAAGAAACAGCATGGTTCTACGGTCATTGAAGTTTTCGCGGTTAAGAAGAACGGCGAGGAATTTCCGGTGGAAATGACGTTGAATTCCACCCGAACTGCCAACGGCTTTATTACCATTGCCGCTTTCCGCGATATCAGCCGAAGGGTGAATGCCGAGAACAAACTGCAAACTGCCCTCGAAGCATCGATCGTGGGGATTTGGGATTTTGACCTGGTAAACAACCAGCTTCACTGGGATGAAACCATGTACCGCCTCTACGGAAGTAGTTCCAGCACAGAACAGTCTAATTACGAGCTCTGGAAAAGCAGGGTTCACGAGGACGACGTGGATGAAATCGAAACGCTGCTACAGGCTGCCATTGCGGGAAATGCCCATTATGATACCAATTTCCGCGTGATCTGGCCAGACGGTTCCCTGCACTATATCATGGCAAAAGGCACCGTATATCGCGATGAAAATAACAAGCCTGTGAGAATGCTGGGCACGAACTGGGATGTAACCGAACAGAAAGCCCTGGAGAGCTCACTGGTAGAAGCCCGGCGCAAAGCTGAACAAGCCAGTAAATCAAAGTCGGAATTCCTGGCCAATATGAGCCATGAGATCCGTACGCCGCTAAACGGGATCATCGGTTTTACCGATCTGCTGATGAAAACCCCGCTAACCGAAAGTCAGGACGAATACCTTCGAAACGTCAATATATCGGCAAACCTGTTGTTGGATGTGATCAACGATATCCTTGATTTCTCGAAGATCGAGGCCGGAAAGATCGAATTGCACTGGGAAGAGATCGACATCTACGAGCTTTGCGAACAAACCATTGATATTGTTAGGCACCAGGCCGATCAAAAGAAACTTGAAGTCCTGCTGAACATCGATCCGAATGTAAAACGCTACATCTACGCCGATCCCGTGCGACTACGGCAAATTCTCACCAATTTATTGGCAAACGCCGTGAAATTCACGAAAAAAGGGGAAGTGGAATTGAAGATCGAAAGCCAAAAATGCCCAGGAAATCAGGAAAGTAAAGCCTGTTTTCTTTTCAAGGTTCGGGATACGGGAATTGGTATCGCGGCAAATAAAATGCACAAGATCTTTGGTGCTTTTGACCAGGAAGACACCTCGACAACTCGAAAATATGGCGGAACGGGCCTTGGTCTTACCATTAGCAACAAATTGCTGGCTTTGATGGATTCCAGACTACAGGTGAAAAGTGAGCTGCACAAAGGCAGCGAATTTTATTTCGAGGTCGAGTTTGATGCTTCAGACCGTAAACCCTCACAAAAGGGGAACCTGGATCACCACATTCGCAAAGCACTGGTGGTAGACGACAACCAGCGGAACAGGCAAATCCTGGAAGGCATGCTCGCCACGATGGATATTGAGACCGTCCTGGCGGCCAACGGGATCGAAGCCATCAACCTTCTGAAAAACCAACAGTTTGACCTGGCGATTGTAGATTACAACATGCCCTATATGTCTGGGACCGATGTAATCAAATATTTCCGAAAGACGCTGAATTTAACTTCGGAAGAATTCCCGATCATGCTGCTCCACAGCACTTCTGAAGATGCAGTCATCGTACAGGCCACACGGGACTACGAGATCAATTACACGGCGACCAAGCCGATCAATTCAGATCGCCTTAAAAACATTATCGATAAACTCGGTAAGGAGGTGGCTCCAAAGACAGAAAACGAGCATTTTTCCGAAGCAGTTTCCGAAAACAAAAGCACGATCGCTTCCGAAGAAAATATTACCGTGCTGGTGGCAGAAGACAATCCTGTGAACCAGTTGCTCGCCAGGGAGATTTTAGGAAAAGTCGTCCCCAACGCGCGTTTGTTCATGGTTGAAAATGGTCTCGAAGCCGTGGAGGCCTATCAATCTGAAAAACCAGACCTTATTTTTATGGATATCCAGATGCCGGAAATGAACGGTTTGGAAGCGACCAGGGAAATACGGAAGATCGAAGAAACGCTGAAAGTTCATATTCCTATCATTGCATTTACCGCACGGGCCTTGAAAGGGGAACGCGAAACCTGCCTGGCCAATGGCATGGACGATTACCTTTCCAAACCCATCGTCCTGGAAAAATTAAAGACCGTATTAGACCATTACCTGGTTTCCTAGTTTTTATGTAACCTCCTGTATTTTAATTAAATCGACATTTGTTAAGGAAGTCTTACGGAGCACCGTTATTTCTTCAATTTGGCTTATTTTAGGAAAAACAGCTCTTTAATTGCTGAATTTCAACCGTATATGCCGAAGATTTCCCAGCCATTTCAAGGTTCCCTTTATGCTTGCGACAGCCTGCAAAACCCGAGACTATTCAAAATTTTGATTTGGTGCTTTCTTTATCTTCTGTTATTAAATGCCTGCTCCCCAAAACTTAAAAATTATAAACCACCCGTGGAGCAACCTGAAAATTTTTCCTATTCCGGCAGCGA
This sequence comes from Christiangramia flava JLT2011, assembly GCF_001951155.1. Classification (NCBI taxonomy): domain Bacteria; kingdom Pseudomonadati; phylum Bacteroidota; class Flavobacteriia; order Flavobacteriales; family Flavobacteriaceae; genus Christiangramia; species Christiangramia flava. The sequence continues at coordinate 1,893,982 of NZ_CP016359.1, read as the reverse complement.
GGTCGTTTCCGAAGAATGGTGGAAGGAATTTAATGATCCTAAGCTCAATACGCTAATCGACTCGGCTCTTACCAACAACCTGAACCTGGCCACCACCTGGGAACAGTTTCAGGAAGCTAAAGCCATCAGGAAAAGGCAATCCACATTTTTACTGCCAGATATAGAAGCGCAGTCCCGTGCCGCTATGAGCAGACCGGAACCCGATTTTGCAGGTGGTGAAAATGTACAATTGGGAGTTTCCGCAGCTTATGAACTGGACTTGTGGGGACGCATCAGAGCTTCCGTACAGGCAGAAGATTTCAGGATGCAGGCTTCGTATTTTGATTACAAAGCAGCGGCCATAAGCCTTTCTGCGGAAATCGCTTCTACCTGGTATGAATTGGTGACCGCAACCGAGCAATTGCAATTGGTTGAAGAACAGATCAAGACCAATGAAGATATCATGAAACTGATTCGTGCTCGTTTTGGTGCCGGGACGATCAGGGCCGTAGATATTCTTAGACAGGAACAATTACTGAAATCTACACAGGACCTTCGCATTATTTACGAGACAGACGTAGCGACACTCCAGAATCAGCTGGCGATATTGGTGGGAAAACCTCCTCAGAATTTTTCTGAAACAGCCTTAGATAGTCTTCCGCAGATTTCGCAGTTACCCGAAACTGGCCTGCCGTTGGAACTCGTGAGGAACCGGCCGGATGTACAGCGACAATATGCCCTTTTAATGGCAGCTGATCGTGATATGGCGGAGGCAGTTCGAAATAAATTTCCCAGGCTTAGCTTGAATCTTACCGCACAGGTTCGTTCCAATAATTTTCAAAATCTATTCAACGAATGGGCTTATACTCTCGCTGGAAATCTCGTAGCTCCGCTTATATACTGGGGTCGTCTAAGAGCGGAAGTTGACCGCACTGAAGCGGTTAAGAATCAGCAGTTATACCAATACGGACAGTCGGTGCTTACCGCTTTTCAGGAGGTGGAAGATGCATTGATAAGGGAACAAAAGCAAAAACAACGTATAGAAATACTGGCAGAACGACTGGAGCTCGCACAAAAAACAAATAAACAGTTACAAATAGAATTCATAAACGGTCTGAGCGAATACCTGGATGTCCTGCTTTCACTGGACCAGCAACAGCAGCTACAGCGGAATATGCTTCAGCGAAAAAGAGAAAAAGTTCAAATCAGGATCGATCTGTATCGTGCGCTTGCGGGCGGATTTGATACCGGAAGATCGCCACCTGTAGAATAAGTTAAGAATATGATCAATAAAAGAATTATACTGATAAGCATGGGAATCCTGGCGGCCGCCATACTGGTCATCGTTCTCATATTTTCTACGGAACCCACCGCGCAAAGTGAAGGTGCCACAAAAGAATCGGCGATGCTGGTGAGCACTGTACCTGCAAAAAAGGGCAATTTCACTCCGAATATCGTCGCCACCGGAACTGTAAGACCACTGAATGATGTAATTCTTAGTCCGTTAGTGAATGGACAGATCACCAGAAGATCTGAAAAGTTCGTTCCAGGCGGTTTTGTAAAAAAAGGAGAAGTACTGCTACAAATAGATCCAACCGATTATCAGAATAACCTGGAGCTACGAAAAAGCGAATTATTACAGGCCCAAACCGACCTGGAAATGGAAATGGGAAGGCAAAAAATCGCACGACAGGAATTACAATTAATTGGTGGCGACACACTTTCCGAAGAACAAAAAGACCTTGTTCTGAGACAACCTCAGCTCAATGCAATAAAGGCCAGAATCCAATCAGCACAGGCAGCCGTTAACCAGGCGCGTACAAATCTAGGACGTAGTACTATCACCGCTCCTTTCGATGCTCATATAGTAAACCAAAATGCCACTGTCGGCTCGCAGGTATCCCCCGGTGACAACCTCGGGCGACTCACCGGAACCGATTTCTACTGGGTCAATATTACCGTTCCTGTAAATAAACTCCGCTGGCTCGATTTTAAACAAGATAGTAATGGTATCGGTTCTATGGTAAAGATCATGAATGAAACAGCCTGGGGAGAAGATGCTTTCAGGGAAGGTTTTCTTGATCAGCAAATTGGTGCGTTAGATGATCAGACCAGGCTTGCCCGTTTGCTCGTGAAAGTGCCTGATCCGCTCGCGACCGAAAAAGATTCTACTGATAAACCGAAAATGATCATTGGTTCATTCGTAGAAGCAAATATCCAGGCAAAGGAAATCGAAGATGTGGTAAGATTGAACAGGGATTTCATCAGAAGCAATAATACGGTATGGGTGATGAAGGACGGGAAACTGGAGATCAGAGAGGTGAAAATTCTGCTGAATGATGCCCAGTATGCCTATATCACTGAAGGAGTGAATAATGGTGAAGAAGTAGTTACCAGTAATATCAGCACGGTAACAGAAGGAGCTGCCCTTCGAAAAGAAAATGACAGTACAGCAACCAGTAATTCCGAAGAATAAGATGGGAGAAAAAGATCAGAATACCGATAAAGGCTGGATCGCATACATGGCAAAGAATTCCATTGCCGCAAACCTGCTCATGTTTATTCTGATTGGCGGAGGTATCTGGACGATGTTTCACATTCAGAAAGAAGTTTTCCCGCAATTTCAGCTTGATTTTGTAGAAATAAATGTGGGCTATCCCGGTTCTGCACCTGAAGAGGTGGAACAGGGAATTCTTATGCCCATCGAGGAAGCCGTTCGCGGCATCCAGGGAATCAAGGAGATCGTTTCCACAGCGCGGGAAGGATCTGGTAATGTAACCATTGAGCTGGTGGCGGGTACCAACCGTATGAAAGCCTTCCAGGACATTGACCAGGCAGTGAACAGGATTCGTACGTTTCCCGATGATATCGACCAACCGGAAGTGAGCCTGCAGGACCGGGTTCGTGATGTGATGGAGGTAAGTTTGTATGGTGAAGTTGATATCTGGACGCTTCGAAAACTGGCAGAAAGGCTGCGAACGAGACTTTTGAGTAACCCGGAAATTACGCAGGTGGAACTGGGCAATATTCCGGAATATGAGACGAGAATTGAAATTCCGCGTCATAATTTAAGACAGTACAATTTAACATTGGGCGGTGTAGCCAACATTATCGCACAATCAAGTGAGGATGTTCCTGCAGGGTCTGTAGAGACCAATTCCGGAGAAATCCTGTTACGCATGCAGGAACGCAAACAATGGGCAAAGGAATATGGTGAAATTACCATAATCAATTCACCTAGCGGTGCGCAGGTAAAACTTCAGGATATTGCTACCATCACCGACGGATTTGAGGAAACTGGTTTTCACGGTCAGTTTAATAGCACTCCTTCTATCGGCCTGGAGATCTTTAGAGTTGGTGATCAGTCACCCATGGAAATTGAAGAAAAGGTAAAGGAAATCCTGGAAGAATTTCAGTTACCGCTCGGAGTTCAGTCCAGGATCGATTCCAATCGTGCTGAAGATTACCGGGAACGTCTTTCACTTTTAACTGAAAATGGGATCATGGCAATTTTCATCGTTTTGATCATTCTTGCCCTGTTCCTCGAATATCGCCTGGCCTTCTGGGTGATGGTTGGAATGACGGTTTCCTTCATTGGAGGAATGATCGTTTTACCAATTATTGGAGTCAGTATCAATATGATCTCCATGTTTGGTTTCCTCGTTGTTCTGGGAATAGTGGTAGATGACGCCATTGTGGTGGGAGAAAATGTTTATGAATACCGGCAGCAAGGAATGAACCCTCTAAAGGCAGCAATTAAAGGAACTAAAGACATTTCCAAACCGGTCGTATTCAGTATTATGACCACGATCATCGCATTTATTCCGCTGCTCTTCATGCCCGGAGAAACAGGAAAGTTCTGGTGGCCGCTACCCGTTGTAGTGATGGTGATCCTGGTGGTTTCTTTAATGGAAGCCTTATTCATTCTACCAGCTCACCTGGCGCACATTAAAAAGAAAAAGAAAAAAGGTCTTATTCTGAAATTGGAAAAATGGCAGGATCGTTTTTCTAATGGTTTTAACCGGGTTATCGACAACTATTACCGGCCATTTTTAGAAAAATGTCTGAAATTCAGATATATCACGCTCAGTGCTGCATTAGCACTTTTGCTGATGGTTGGTGGTTATGCTTATAGCGATCACATGGGAATGATCATGATGCCCGAAGTTGCTGCCGATGAAATTGAAGCCGGTATCAGGCTTCCGGTTGGAACCACGCCAGACCAGGCTGCTGAAGTCGCAGAAGAAGTAACACGGGCCACCCAGAAAATGTTTGAAGAACACAATCTTTATGAAGCTGCGGAAGGGATCAAAACAAATGTGCGCGGTCAGAATTTTATCGATGTGGAGATCGTGATGTTGCCACCCGATGAGCGAACTATGACCGGCCGGGAGATGATCGCACTCTGGAGAGATAATATTGGAGAAATTCGCGGGGTGGACCAGATTACTTTTGAAGCTGAACGAGGTCCAGGTGGTTACCAGCAGGATATCAGTGTGGACCTTAGCCATGAAGATATCAACGTTCTGGAAAAATCAAGCAGAAAGTTCATGGAAAGCATGAAGACTTTTGAAAATACTCGTGATGTAAACGATAATTACAATAAAGGAAAACTTCAATATGACTTTAAACTGTTACCTGAAGGTCGAAATCTGGGATTGACCTCCAACCAAGTGGGTCGCCAGGTACGGGATGCGTTTTTTGGAGCGCTCGCCATGCGACAGTTGAGAGGAAATAATGAAGTAGAGATCAGGGTAAAACTACCATATGAAGAGCGTAAAGATCTAAACAACCTGGAAGAATTTATCGTTCGCACCAATGATAGTATTGAAGTACCACTTCTCGATGTGGTAAGCGTGAACCAGGAAGAAGCATTTACCAGCATCAACCGTCGTGACGGAAGAAGGGTCGTGAATGTGGGTATGGACGTAGAACCTGCAAATACCGTTAGCCAGGTGATTGAACGTGTAGAAAATGAAATTTTACCACAGCTAAGAAACGATTATCCGGGACTTACATGGACATTTGAAGGCAGCCAGGCAGATATGCGCGAATCTACCAGCAGTCTCTGGGGCGGCTTTATCATGGCGCTTTTGATCATTTACGCATTGCTCGCAGTAGCTTTTGGAAGTTATACGCAGCCACTCATCGTCATGTCTGCTATTCCCTTCGGAATTGTGGGTGCAGTTATCGGCCATATTATCCTTGGTTATGATCTTTCACTGGTTAGTTTAATGGGTGTTATTGCTTTAACGGGAGTTGTGGTCAATGACTCGCTGATTATGATCGACTTTGCCAATAAGGAAAAAGAAGGCAAATCGGCATTTGAGGCAATTAAAGAAGCTGGTCTAAGGCGTTTCAGGCCAATCTTGTTGACGACTTTGACAACTTTCGGCGGACTAACACCTATCATCATGGAAACATCCAGCCAGGCTTTCTATCTAATTCCCATGGCGATCTCGCTAGGTTTTGGGATTATCTTCGCCACTTCAATCATCCTGGTCATCGTTCCCTGTTTATTCCTGGCTTTAGAAGACCTGAAGAACTATTTCCGGTCGCACAAGCGGCACACACTACCCAGCCATTCTGCTGGTTAATTGCGGAGTAGCCCATTTTCAGAAAACAGGCAGGGAAAGCTATCAGTTTTCGGTAAATCCAAGTCCGAAGGTAATGATATTGGCATGCAGCCCGGAATCACGCTGGTAATAATCATATTTTAGGTCGATGGTCTTCAGCCCCATACTTCCAATTTTAAGAGAGGTGAAAATATCAGTATAATTGATTCCAATTCCGTACTGGTTCGCCTGAAAATCAGATAAATCAAAATCTGAAGTATAATATTCTTCCGAAGATAAATGGGTGTTATACGGCGCAAAATAATCGGCCGCGCTTTGCTGATAATATCGGTAAGATGGATAAACCGTGAATTTATCGTTCAATTTTACCGGTACCTCCAGGCTGGCGGTATGAGATACGATTCCCCAATCATCGCGGTAAAAGCGGTAATAGGAACGCAGGACAAAGGTCTGGTTCAGGTAATAATTCAACCTGCCGCCCACCGCGGTCTTCAGGCGGGAATCAGGAAGGTGCTCAATATCATCAGCCAGCTGAAAATCATCAATAAAGAAATCCTGAAAATCCTGGAAATACACCCGCTGAAATGGCGTGGAAAGCAATCCCTGCTGCAGCACGAGATCCACCAGTAAAGAACCTTGCAGTCTTTCCGTCAGGATCTGTGAAAAATTCAGGCCTAAAGAATAAGAATTTCGGCCTTTTTCGGTCAACTCTCGAAAAGCCGGGGCATAGCCCAAAGAGGCCGCATTCTGGTAAGTGAAGGTTCGGTTTTGAGCGTAGGGCCGCAACTCGTAAGGATAAATGATCTTCCAGGTATCGAGGTACACATTTCCGTGGAGCGTGAACTCGGTATTTTTTTCATTGAACAGCCAGGTATAGCTTCCGCCAAAGCCAATTGAGGTATAATCGTATTCGTTGGAAAAAGAAACTTTTCCGCTTACGATACGGTTGCGGTCATCGTTGCTATGGCTGTAGCTGCCCGTCACATTTGCCCAGGTGTCGCTGGAGGAAGCCCCGGAAGAGGCGGTAAAAGGATCGGCATAATTAGTATCAAAAGGGTCTATATTGCTGGAAGAAGCCGAAGTATAAGCCGAAATTCCCGCATCGATGGTCAGCACGTCATCGTCATTGATCGGGATCGAAACCACTACGGTCGGAGCAGCATCGGTGAGTTTTTCGGTTCCAAGTCCGCCAGTAACCGCGGCATTGTTTCCGTCCTGCGAATAATAGCTTCCAAGGAAATCGATCTCGGTACCTTCCAGCACTCTTTTCTTAAAAGTACTGGTGGAATCCTGCGCGAAGATCTGCAGGCTTCCCAGAAAAAAAACGAGCAAAATGGTATAATTTCTCATCATCTTTTTCTAGTTACAGCCGCAACCGCCGCCGGTTTTACCTCCGTTCGCTCCGGCAGCTGCTTCCCGGTATGCCTGGAAATTCGTCTCAAAACGATCGGCTTTCCGCGTGCCAAGCAGCATATTGGGATCGTTGATATATACTTTTTGATATTCCTTTACCGCGGTGCAGGAGTTCATTGCCATGAGCAAACCCAGCAACATCAAGAATTTCCATTTCATAAGGAGTCCAGTTTTATATTTTTCGAGGTGTGTACTTTGCCATTCGTATCTACAATAATACAGTCAATACCTGGTAGCTGGTTGATCCGGTCTATGCCGGTTTCGATTCCCATCACAAAGACAGAAGTTGCCAGCGCGTCGGCCAGTTCAGCTTTTGGGGCAAAAACGGTCGCGCTGATGATTCCCGTAGCCGGGTAACCGGTCTTCGGGTTGATAATATGACTGTAGCGCACCCCGTTAAATTTAACAAATTTCTCATAATCTCCGCTCGTCACCACCGCCCTGTCTTCCAGCGGAAGCAAGGCAAAAGCATGTTCTTTGTTCAACGGGTTGGTAATCGCTACTTTCCAGGTATCTCCATTGGGCTGTGTTCCCCAGGTATTCATATCTCCGGAAGCATTGATGATCCCGGCGGTTACTCCTTGAGAGCGTAGGAGATCCTTCGCCCTGTCTGCCGCGTAACCTTTCCCGATCGCCCCAAAACCAATTTTCATTCCTTCCTTCTTCAGAAAAACAGAATGATCATCCGGGTGTAGAATGATATTTTGATACCCCACTTTGGAAACCGAATTTCGGATAGCTTCTTCGGAAGGCATGCTCCTCATGCTGCCGTCAAATTTCCAGATCTTATCCATCGAGGCGTAGGAGATATCGAAAGCGCCATCGGTTATTTCAGAAATTTTTAATGCCCTGCTGATGAGGTTATAGAGTTCAGGATCTACTACCACCGGCTTTATTCCCGCGTTCCTGTTGATCTCCGAAGTCTGGCTGGCAGGATCCCAGCTGGAAATGAGCCGCTCAATGCGCTGAATTTCGCTTACAGCTGTGTCTATATACTGATTTGCTTTTTCTGGATTTTCAGCAGTGACGGTAATTTCAAACCGACTGCCCATGAGTTTCAGCGTGCGTTTATGGATTTCCTGGGCCTGCAATTGCAAGCCAATAAGAAGAACCAGCAAGGAAAAGCACTTTTTCAAACTATTGTTTTATGTTGGCGTTCAACGCGGCGATGTACTGTTTAGGAGATTTTTTTTCGTAACCCATGTTTCCCAAAACTTTCCCGTTTTCATCTAGTATCACTACAAACGGAAAATAGCCGTAAGGATTATATTTTTCGGCCAGTTTTTCATTCTTTGCAATTTGTGCTTCCGGCAGCTGGTGCTCTTTTTTCTTCGGGAAATCAGCCTGTAGCATCACATAATGGTCTTTCGCGTACTGCTGAAATTCTTCTGTGCTCCAAACCTGCTTGTCGAGTTTGATGCAGGGCGCACACCAGTCAGACCCCTGGAAAACCAGGATTATGGGTTTGTGTTCTTTGGCTGCTTCTTTTTTAGCCGTATCAAAATCGGTTTTCCATTCCTGGGCATAAGTAAAACTTCCCAGAAGCAATAGCCCTATAAAAATGAGTTTTTTCATAATGTGAATTTTTATTGTTCCAGTAACTGATAGGCTCCTGTTACTAGAAATTTCGTTCCAGATTTGAATTTTTCCGCATTTTCAATCTCCTGAAAGTTATTAAAATTTTGGCCAGTTTTCACTTTCTCACGAGAAAGGTAATAATCTCCCTGCGAACTAACCGAATCCAGTTGCAACACATACTGCTGCCCGTCCAGATCTGTAATGCTTTCAGATGGCAGCGAGGGCAATTCCCTGGAGCTGGTAATGATACTCGCGTCTACATACATGCCCACCGCCAGCTGCTTTTCCAGGTCCTCTTCAAAATGCCCGTGAACCCTTACAGTGCGTTTTTCGGGATCGATACTCGCGCCGATAAGATGTACTTCAGCCGTGAGGGTATCACGGGAATTTTCGGGAAGCGTAACCAGTATAGGCTGTCCCTTTTCCAGGCTGCCAAGATCTTTCTCAAAAACGCTTAGCTCCACGTGGATGTGATCGGTATCAATGATCTGCATCAGGCTTTGCGCTTCTGAAACATGCGTCCCTTTACTGATCATCACGTCACTAACCTGCCCGCTGATGGGCGAGTAAATATTGATCGTTGAAACGAACTGCCCTTTTTCCACATTTTCGGGATTGATATGAAGCATCTGCAATTGTTGCCGGAGTGCGTTATAACGCGCCTTATTGCGATTATATTCGCTTTTTGCTCTTAAATAATTTTTTTCAGAAGTAATTTGCTCATTATAGAGCGTTTCCTGTCGCTGGTATTCAGATTCCAAATAGTCCATCTGCTCCCTGGTTTCCAGGTAATCCTGCTGCATTTCCACATATTTAGGATTTTCCAGGCTCACCAGTAACTGACCTTTCTTGACCTGGTCTCCTTCCAGCAAATACGTGTTCTTCACGTAACCCTCGGCAAATGTCGTGATCATGGCTTTGTTTTCAGGTGGCACATCGATCACGCCGGTAGCTCTGACAAACTGCGGAAATTCCCGATTTTCGATCGTTCCCAGCTCCATGGAGTTCTGTTGAAACTGTTGCGCGCTTACCCGAATTTCAGAAGAAGATTTCTGGTCGTCTTCGATATTTTTTTCTGAATCGTTTCCGCAGCCGGTAAACCATAAACTTAAGGCAAGAAACGGTAGTATTTGGAATAACTTATTTCTCATTTTCTGAAGGAATTGTTAGGTAATGGTACTCGATCACGGCCTGGTTGTAAGCGTTGAGGTTCTCGAGGTAATTCAGCTGGATCTCGTAAGCATTGCCGAGGCTCTGGATATATTCAAAGAAATCGATCTCTCCTCCTTTGTAGGAGCGCCTGGCCGTTTTCAGCAATTCTTCAAAAAGGCTTCTGCCCTCTGACTCGTAATAATCCAGTTCCTGCTGAAATTTTTGAAGTTCTCCCAGCAAGCTTTGTTCTTCCGCTGCCAGCAGTTTTAAATTATTTTCTTTCTGAAAACGGGCACTTTCGGTCTCCAGCTTCGCCGCTTTGACCCGTGCAGCTCGCCCACTGAAAAGGAAAGGGATCTTAAGGCCTACCTGGTAACCGTGTAAATTCCCGGAGATCTGGTCGTTGCTCCCCTGAAAATATTCTAGGCTCAGGTCTGGCAACCAGGTTTGCTGAGCCAGCAAATTTTGCCGTGCATTTGCCAGTTCAACCTGTTGACTGAAGTAGTCGGTATAAGGAGAATCTCCCGATAAAACATCTATTTTCTGCATATCTGAAACGGCAATTTCTGGCAGCTCATCGGTTTGGACAATTGCCTGCAATTGGGATTTCACAGAATTGATCTGCAGGTTGATCTGCTTTAACTGGGTGTTGATGAGTTGGTATTTGGCTCGAGCGGTGATTTTTTCCAGGTAGTTGGTTTCTCCGAGTTCAAATTTTCTGCTTGCCGCCTTCGAAAATTGCGCATACAAACTATCCAGCGATTCATACACCGTGAGTTTTTGCTGTTGGTATAGATATTCCTGGTAAGCTTTGGCGAGTTCCTTCTTCAGTTTCCACTTTTCGATTTCCAGTTTATCTTCCAGCAATTGTGAACTTTGCTGGTAGAGCTTTTTCCGCGAAAAATAGACTGTTGGAAATTCAAAATTCTGCATGACGCCGAACACTTTCAGAGGTTCATTGTTGGCGAGGTTATTCTGGTCATACTGGTAAAAAAATTCTGTTTTATCCAGTTCCCAGGCGGCATTCATCAGCGCTTGTCCAGACTCCAACCCGGCTTCCGAAGATTTGATTCCGAAGTTATTTTGCAAGGCCAGCTCATACAGCTGCTGAAGATTGCCAATTTCCTGCGCCTGTGAGAAAGTGGGAAGCAACAATAACAGGAGCAGCATAGAAAGCGGTTTGATCTTCAGGTTTCCACCAGCCTTTTTTTGTTTCTTTTCCTTGTTAAAAATCGAATAGATCACGGGCAGCACGACCAGTGTGAGCACCGTGGAAGTGATGAGCCCGCCAATGACCACGGTCGCCAGTGGTCGTTGAACTTCGGCTCCGGCACTGCTGCTTACCGCCATGGGTAGAAAACCGAGCGCCGCTGCGGAAGCGGTCAGGATTACCGCTCGTAAACGATCTTTGGCTCCTTTGATGATGAGCTGGTCGTCATTTTTCATTCCGGTTTTTTGCAATTCCTTGAAATGTTCGATCAGTACGATCCCGTTCAAGACCGCAATTCCGAACAAGGCAATAAATCCAACTCCAGCCGAAATACTGAAAGGCATTCCGCGCAGCCAGAGTAAAAACACACCACCAACCGCTGCCAGTGGTATGGCCGAATAGATCATCGCCGCGTCCCGGATGGTTCCAAAGGCAAAATACAACAGCATGAAAATCAAAATAAGTGCAATGGGAACGGCAATTTTGAGACGTCTGGAAGCGCTCTGCAGGTTTTCGAACTGCCCGCCATAGGTGATATTATAACCTGGAGGCAACTGAATATTTTCATCGATCCGGCTGCGGATGTCTTCCACGACCGATTCCAGGTCACGATTTCGAACATTGATTCCCACTACGATCCTTCGTTTCGTATCATCCCGGGAAATCTTGGCAGCTCTCTTCTGATAGGTGATCTCGGCCAGTTGCGACAAGGGAACCTTTTCACCGGAAGGCGTGTCTATATACAGGTTCTCAAGATCTGAAATATCGCTCCTGCGGTCCTGGGCCAGGCGTACCACCAGGTCGAATTTCTTTTCACCCTCGAAAACACTGCCGGCGCTAAATCCCGCAAATCCCATCGAGATCACTTTGTTCACATCTTCGATATTCAACCCGAAACGCGCAATCGCATCGCGGCGGTACTTCACACCCATTTGCGGCAGCCCCACGATCTTTTCCACCGTGATATCAGAAGCGCCGGGCACATCGGAGATCAGTTTTCGAATTTCGTTGGCTTTGTTGTTCAGGATATCGAGATCTTCCCCAAAAACCTTCACTGCAATATCAGCCCGCACACCGGTAATGAGTTCATTGAACCGCATTTCGATAGGCTGCGTGAATTCAATTCCCAGTCCAGGAATGATAGAAAGCGCCTCCTTGAATTTTTCAGCCAGTTCATCTTTGGTATCGGCAGAGGTCCATTCACTTTTTGGCTTCAGGCTAATGATCACATCGCTTTCTTCCATAGACATAGGATCTGTAGGAACTTCCGCAGCGCCAATGCGGCTTACCACCTGGTCAACTTCCGGAAACTGTTCCAGTAGTATTTTTTCAATCCGGGTGGTCACTTCAATGGTTTCACTCAGGGAAGTTCCTGTTTTCAGCACCGGCTGGATCACGAAATCGCCTTCATCCAGCTGCGGAATGAATTCTCCGCCCATTTTGCTAAAGATAAAAACTGTTAAGGCCAGCAAACCAGCCGCAATTCCCAGAACCAGTTTCTTTTTGCCCAGCGCCCACTGAATGGTCCTGACATATACTTTATTCAGCCTGGCAAGGATCTTTTCAGAAAAACTATAGCCTCCTTTGGAATCGGCCTTCAGAAAAAGGGAAGAAACCACCGGCACGTAAGTAAGGCAAAAGATCATGGCGCCGATCAGGGCAAAACTGAAGGTGAGCGCCATAGGACGGAACATTTTCCCTTCCACGCCGCTTAGCGACAATATTGGAATGAACACGATAAGGATGATAAGCTGTCCAAAAATGGCCGAATTCATCATTTTCGACGCGCTTTCATAGGAAGCCTGGTCTTTCAGGTTCCGGATTTCTCTTCGATCCAGACTTGAAAATTCCCTTTTTTTCCTGATGATCTGGTAAGCGGTATATTCTACAATGATCACGGCGCCGTCAATAATAATCCCAAAATCGATCGCCCCAAGGCTCATCAGGTTGGCATCAATCCCGAAAAGGTACATTAGCGAAAGGGCAAATAACAGGCACAGCGGTATGACCGAGGCCACGACCAAACCGGAGCGAAAATTTCCCAGGAGAATGACCACCACAAAAATAACAATCAAGCAACCTATGATGAGGTTTTCAGCAATTGTATGCGTGGTCTTGGCGATGAGCTCGCTGCGATCCAAAAATGGCCGGATCACCACTCCTTCCGGCAGGTTTTGAGAAATTTCTGCCACCCGCTTTTTCACATCCTGGATCACTTTATTGGAATTGGCTCCTTTCAGCATCATCACCTGGCCTAGTACAGTTTCACCGTTTCCGTTAGAAGTGATCGCACCGTACCGGGGCGCATGTCCAAAACCAACTTCCGCGATATCTTTAATATAAACCGGCGTATTTCCGCGAAGACCCACGACGATATTCCGAATATCCTCCAGCGAAGCAACGCGACCTTCGCCGCGAATGAAATAGGCCTGGTTCAGTTTTTCGATATAACCGCCCCCGGCAATGCTGTTGTTTTTCTGAAGTGCGGCCATGACTTCAGCAATCGAGACATTCATAGCGTTGAGTTTCCCGGAATCTATGGAAACCTCGTATTGTTTTTTATAACCGCCCCAGGCATTGATCTCCACTACCCCGGGAATTCCCGAAAGTTGCCTTCTTACGATCCAGTCCTGTATGGTTCGCAATTCCTGTGCAGAATATTCGTCTTCATAACCTTTTTTAACATCAAGCGTGTACTGGTAAATCTCCCCAAGCCCCGTGGTAATTGGCCCCATCGTGGGTGTCCCGAAACCTTCCGGGATGTTTTCTGAAGCAGCCCTGATCTTTTCAGCAATTAACTGCCGCGGAAGATAGGTTCCCAGATCATCTTCAAAAACAATGGTAACCACGGAAAGTCCGAATTTTGAAACCGAACGGATTTCTTTCACACCCGGGAGATTGGCCATTTCCAGCTCCACAGGATAGGTGATGAACTGCTCCATATCCTGAGTGGAAAGATTTTCTGAAGTAGTGAGGACCTGCACCTGGTTATTGGTAATATCAGGAACCGCCCCGATGGAAATTCTGCTTAATGCGAACAGTCCAAAACCGATCACGAAAACCGTAAAAAGCAGGATAATGAGTTTGTGCGTAAGGCTGAACCGGATAATTTTTGAAAGCATAAGTCCTGTTTAACAGTCCTTCAAAATTATTGAGTACCAGCCTATTCCTGGAATTTACTCCCTTAAGATTGGCTTAAATATGATGGTGACCACGGTTCCTTTCCCTTTGATGCTCTTCATTTCCAGCCTGGCACCAATTTCTTCCGCGGCTTTTTTCACGATTGAAAGGCCCAGGCCGTTCCCGGGAGCTCCGGAAGAATCTTTAGCTCGGTAGAAACTCTGGTACAGATGGTCGAAATCTTCTTCGGCAATGCCCACTCCATGGTCTTTGATGACGCAATGAATGAGCCCGTTTATTTCCTGAACCGCGATTTCCACGAGCCCGGCTTCCGCAGAATATTTAATGGCATTTCCAAGGATATTGTCTAAAATAAGCTGGGAATAATACTCTGGGATCAGCGAATGTTCCAGGGCATCATACTCCAGTTTGACCTGGATATTCTTCTGCTCGATAAACCATTTCTGGCGAGCCAGGCAAATATTGATGACGCTTGTTATGAGGATTCCCTCATCGTTTTCCACCAGGTGCGCCTTATCCATTCTCGCCAGGATGAGTAGCTGCTCCAGGGTGTGAGTCATGGAATCGATCACGTCCAGGCTATAGTTCACTGTTTTCTCGTATTCGCTGGTGGCGCGTTCCTTTCTTATAAGCACTTCCAGGTTCCCTCTTAAATTGGTCAGCGGGGTGCGCAGCTCATGGGAAGCATCCATCGTAAATGCCTTTTCCCGGTCCATCGCGGCCTGAACCCTTCCCAGCAGTTCATTTATCGCTGAAGAAAGTGCATAGAGTTCATCTTCGGTTTCGGGTAACTGCACTCTTTCGTGCAGGTTGTTGCGGGTGATCCTGTTCGTGGTGTGGATGATATTGGCAATTGGTGAAATGTTCTTTCCGGCGAGGTAGCGGGAAATCAGGAACAGCACAATGAGGATGAGCGGGTAAAGGATCAGTAAAGTATACTTTAGTTTGGACAGGAGTGTCAAAGCCGAATTGATCGAAAGCGCCCCGATCATGTACCCTTTCACTTTTCCATTTTTTGTCAAAGGCAATTGTGCCTGCCTGACAGATTTATGGCTGAGTTCTGAATTGAAATAGGAGTTCTCCCCGGTTGCCACCAGTTGAAGAATGTCTTCCTTCAGGTTTGGTGATTTATCAAATACCTGTCCTAACGTATCGGTGATCTGGATAAATACCGGGTTTACCTGGACTTCCAGGTGTTCGCGCTCTTCCAGTTCAGCCTTATTGGTAAAATAAATAGTGTCCTTCGCAATCGTAATTTCCTGGCTGTGCTTCTGTATCTCGAACTGCAGGTCAGCATCAATACTTTCATAGATCGTGTTCCTAACCAGCAGGTAGATCGAGATAAAAGTTCCCAGGATGATCACCGCGGTCACGACGATATAATACAGTGCAATTCTATTTCTGAAATTCAGTTTCATGAGGGATCCTGTGCTAGGTAACCCACACCTCGAATGGTCTGGATGTATTCTTTATCGGTAATGCCCAGTTTTTTCCGAAGGGAATTCATAAAAACATCGATCACGCCCGTATTGTATTCAAAGTGGATATCCCAAACCTCGCGAATGATCTGGGTGCGTTCGGAAACCCGGCCCTTGTTGCGCACGAGAAACTCCAGTAACTGGAACTCCTTCTGGGTAAGGTTCACGGGAGTTCCGGCTTTAGTGACCTCGTATTTCTGAAGATCGATCTGGATATCCCCCAGCTGCAAAATTTCCGTTTCAGTAGTACGGTTTCTCCATTGCACCTTGATGCGTTCCAGCAATTCTACAAAATGGAAAGGTTTCTTGATATAATCGTTGGCGCCCGCCTGCAGCCCATCGATCGTATCCTGTACGGTATCTTTGGCGGTTAGAAAAATAATGGGTGTTGCAGCGTCTTTTTCGCGGAATTCCCGGCAAATTTCAGGTCCGCTCAGGTCTGGAAGCATCCAGTCCAGGATGACCAGGTCAAACTTTTCGTCAAACAGGAGTTTCAGTGCCGGTTTGCCTTCAGTAGCCACTGTCACCATATAACCTTCCTCCTCCAGTCCCTGGCGGATAAAGTTGGCAATACCGGGTTCGTCTTCTACGATTAGGATTTTCATCCCTCAAAATTGTTCAAGATTAGGAAACCTTCGGAAAATTTCTCCTTAAGATTCGCTTAAAATTAATAGAATCAGTCCAGACTCTGCCGATTTTCTGCGGAAATACCCAAAAGCCGCTTTAGAAAGTCTTTAGAAAGCACTTGTAATTTTGACCAAAATAAGATCGTGTTGCGCTTACGCTGGATAATTTTATGCTGCTTTTTAATGGCCAAAATAGCCGTGGCCCAGGAAAATTCGCTGAATTATTTCCTGGCCGCTGCGGAAAATAACAATCCAGATTTACTGCAAAATCAGAACCTCGTGCAGGTAGGAGAACTGCAAACCGAACTGATACGGGCAGAAAATGATTTCCAGTTCTCGGCTACTTCGGAAGTAATGCTAGCACCATATTTTAACAGCAATGGCAATTTTATGGAGGTGACCACCACGCCCTCGCCAAACGCCTACGGGTATGCCGAGCCGGTGAGTAACGGCGCGCTGTATTCCGCCCAGCTAAACATCGCTAAAAACATTTTCAATCGCTCTCAGATCCAGAATCTTCAGTTCCAGAACAAGATCAGTAACCGCGCTATAGAATTGTCTTCGGAAGAAATTTGGCACCAGCTGAAAAAACAGGTCACCGCCGCCTATATACAGGTCTACCAGCTGCAGCTGCGGAAAGAATTGCTGCAGGACCTCATCGAAGGACTAAAAAACCGACTGGAAGTGGTGGAACTGCTGGTAAAAAAAGGAATTTTACTGCAAAGCGACTACCTGCTGCTGCAACTGGAGATCGATAATCGGAATCTGGAAATGCAGCAATTAGAGAATAATTTCCAGTCGAACCTTCTCAGCCTTCAAAATGCCGTTGGCCTGGAAAAAATATCGAACGATACACTTCTGGCTCCCGAAATCCCCCTTTCTGCCGAACTGGAGGTGTTCCTTTCTGCCTCCCAACAGAATTTTCAGGAACACCTTCGTCCTACTGACAGTTTACCTGAAAACCATTCAATAAAAAACCTGTTTTCTTCCTCAATAGCAGGAAAAGACTCCCTGTTCTTCGAGCGAAAATACACGAATGACAGCCTGCAATTGATCGCGGAACAGCAGGTATTTGAAAACAAATACCAACCCCAGCTTACCGCTTACGGCAATATTGGCCTGAATGCCGTAGACCTCGATCAGCTTCAGCATAACCTGGGATTTAGCGCCGGTTTGCGGCTTAGCATTCCTATTTACGATGGCGGGCAGCGGTCCATCAAAAGGCAACAGCAGCAACTGAAGATTGACAATCTCCGCACTCGCCTGCAAAATCAGGAGCTTCAGCGAAACAATACGCTGGAAAGCTTGAGAAATCAACTGGCCGCTATTCAGAAGGGATTGAAGCTGGTATCCAGGCAATTGCAAAAACAGGAAAACATCCTGGAGATCTACAAGATCAGGATGCTGCAGGGGCAGGTTTCGGTCATTGATTACCTTAAAATGATCGAAAACTACCGCGTAGATCTGGAAACTCAACTTCAGATGCAGGTCAATTTCTGGTTGCTTCAAAATGAGTTTAACGCGACAAACTGGTAAGTCATGAAAAAGATCCTGGCATTTTCAATATTTCTAATATTTCTTGCTGTTTCCTGTAAAAAATCAGCCGAAACTTCCGCAGAGAATATTGCACCCATTCGTGTAAAAACCGCCGTGGTACAGCGAAAAGACCTTCAGGAAAAAATCATTTTCAACGGCGTCACCAGTTTCCAGCAACGAGAACAGGTAAGATCCAGGGTGACCGGCTATATTTCGTGGATGCCCTTTGAAATTGGGGATCCCATTCAAAAAGGTCAGGCTTTTGCCAGCCTGCGAACGAAGGAACAGGACGCATTGGGGCAGGCCGCAAAAATCGATTCTTCCCTGGCGAAATTTGCCAAACCTATTGTGGTTACCAGCAACACTAACGGCGTCATTTCCAGTCTGGCCGTTAATGTGAACGATTATGTCGCGGAAGGTGATGTGCTGGCATCGATTTCTCAACCCAATACCTTGGTGGTAAAAGTAAGCGTCCCTTTTGAATTCATCAATCGCATACAGCCGGGCGATTCCTGCCGGGTGCTGCTAAGCGAAAACCGGCAAATCAAAGCCCGGATCAGCCGAAAGCTTCAAAGTACCGACAGCATTGGCCAGGCGCAGCAGTACCTGATTCGGTTACCATATGCTGAATTACCTGAAAATTTAAATGTACAGGTGGAATTCGTGATCAGCTCGGTGACTAATGTGCTGAGTGTGCCCAAAAAAGCGATCCAAACCAACGAGTTGCTGACGCGATTCTGGGTTATGAAAGTTCAGGATAGCCTCGCCATCAGGCAGGATGTTAAACCCGGGATGGAAAGTGACAGCTTGGTGGTCATCGAGTCTAACGGCCTGCAGGCCAACGACCGTGTGATTATCCAGGGGGCTTACCAGATGCAGGATTCCACCAGGATCAGTATAGAAAAACCATGAAAAACCTGCACTCCAAATATAAATATCCGTTGCTGGCACTGGGGGTACTACTTCTTTTGGCGGGAGGCTACACCTACCAGAAAATGCAGACCGGCTTGTTCCCCAATATCACATTCCCGAAAATCAAGGTCATCGCTGATGCCGGCCAGCAACCGGTGGATAAGATGATGACCACGGTGACCATCCCATTGGAAAATATCATCAGGCGTACCGAAGGCTTGCAATATATTCGAAGCGTTACTTCGCGTGGCAGCTGTGAAATTTCAGTTTTCCTGAATTGGGATATGGACATCAATACCGCTCGTAGCCAGATAGAATCCTACATTCAGCAGTCGAAAGAAGAAATCCTTCCCAATACCAGTTTTTCCGTAGAAAAAATGAATCCTTCCATTCTTCCCGTAATGGGATACTCGGTGGAAGGTGATGGCAGCCTGTCGCAGGTAGACCTTAAAAAGATTGCAAAATACCAGATCAAACCCTATTTACTGGCTACTGAAGGGGTTTCAGATATTGCCGTCATCGGCGGGAAAGACAAGGAATATGAGATCATCCTGAAGCCTTATGCGCTTCAGAATCTTCAGATTTCGATAAAAGACATACAGGATGCCGTGAATAATTCCAATATCCTGCAATCCAACGGTTATATCACAGATTATGACCGAATGTATCTCAACCTTACCAATAACGCGATCGAGAACCTGGCCGACCTGGAAAATGTCGTGGTGAAAAGCAGCACGAGCAGGACGATCAGGCTGAAGGATATCGCGGAAATACAGGTAAACCAGGCGAAAGAATACGTAAAAGTCCTGGCCAACGGAAAAAACGTACCGCTTTTGGCCATTATCAAACAACCCGATGCCAATCTCATCGAGGTCAATAATAATATTGAAAAGAAAGTCGCGGAACTTGGAAGCATTATTCCCAAAAATGTAAGGATCAGGCCGTTTTACAAGCAGGCGAATTTCGTGAATTCCAGCATTCGCAGTATTAAAGACGTATTATGGATCGGGCTTGTTCTGGCAATCCTGGTGGTCATTATTTTTCTGCGGTCATTTTCTGCCAGCATGGTCATTGTGTTCAGCATTCCGCTGAGCCTGGCACTCACGCTACTGGTCATGGATGCTGTAGGTTATACCTTTAATATCATGACCCTGGGAGCTATCGCCGCTGCAATTGGGCTCATGATCGATGATGTGGTGATCGTGATCGAACAGATCCATAAAATAAGGGAAGAACATCCCAAAAAACCCCTCAGCTGGATCGCCCGCGAAGCCATTTCGCATCTATTTCCTGCAATGGTTGGATCGTCGCTCAGCACTTTGCTCATCTTCGTGCCTTTTATTTTGATGACTGGCGTGGCGGGCGCTTACTTCAAGGTGATGGCATACAGCATGATCATCGCTCTGGCGGCTTCCTTTCTGGTTTCGTGGATCATCGTTCCCATTCTCGCCGTGGTTTTTTCCCGCGGAAAAGAGATCCGGCGGAAAAAAGAACCCAAAACCCGCTGGATCCATAAAGTATTGGATCTTCCGTTGATCGGGATCGGTTTTGCGGCAATCTGTATAGCGGTACTGATCATTGTTCCTTCAAAGCTGAATTCCGGTTTTTTACCCGAAATGGATGAAGGCAGTATTGTAATGGATTACCAAAGTCCCGGTGGCACGACCCTCGAAGAGACTGCTGCGATGCTCGACCAGGTGAATCAAATCCTGAATGAACAACCGGAAGTTGAAGCGTATTCAGCAAGACTTGGAACCGAAATGGGATTTTTCATCACCGAACCCAACAGCGGGGACTACCTCATCAAATTAAAGGATAAACGCCAGATTGCCACCATGGAAGTGGCCGACGAGATCCGGAAGAAGATCGAAGCCAAGCTACCCGCACTTCAGGTAGATTTTGGGCAGGTAATTGGTGATATGCTGGGTGATCTCATCAGTTCGGTTCAGCCAATCGAGGTCAAGATCTTCGGGGACGATATTTCGCATTTGCAGGAACTTTCAAAAAAGATAGCTTCAGAAATCGAAAAGATCAGAGGAACGGCTGATGTCAATGACGGGATCATACTCTCCGGCCCGGAAATTTCCGTAGAACCGAAAAATGATGTACTGGCAAGAATCGGGATTTCCCCGGCCGATCTGCAGCTGCAACTGCAAACCCGTATTGGCGGTACGATCGTGAGCACAATGATCGATAATGAGCAGCTCATCAATATTCGCCTGATGTATCCGCAGACCTATAAAAATTCTATTCAGGATCTTCAGAATTTCCAGGTAAATATCCCTGGTGGCTCCACGCTGCCGCTTCCGCAACTGGCAAGCATCCAGCTGAAAAAAGGAGTGGCCCAGGTAAACCGGGAAAACCTGAAATCTATGGGCGTGGTGACCGCCAGGCTGGATCATCGCGATCTTGGTTCCACGCTGGCTGAAATTCAGCAGAAACTGGCAAAAAATGTTAGCATGCCAGCCGGATATCATCTAGAATATGGCGGCTCCTATAAAGAGCAGCAACAGGCCTTCAGCGAACTACTACTCATCCTGATCCTCGCGATCCTGCTCGTGTTCATCGTCATTCTATTCCTCTTCCGAAGGATTAAAATTGCCGTGGTGATCGTGGGAATTGCCATTTTAGGGGTTGCGGGATGCCTGTTGAGCCTTTTGTTAACCGGCACGCCACTAAACGTGGGTAGCTATATGGGAATCATCATGATCGTAGGGATCATTGGCGAAAACTCGATCTTTACCTACCGGCAGTACCTGGAAATTGAAAATGAAAAAAGCCATAAGGAAAAGATCGAATATGCCATTGCTGCCCGTTTGCGACCCAAATTAATGACCGCTTTTGCAGCCATTATGGCCT
Source organism: Christiangramia flava JLT2011 (assembly GCF_001951155.1). Classification (NCBI taxonomy): domain Bacteria; kingdom Pseudomonadati; phylum Bacteroidota; class Flavobacteriia; order Flavobacteriales; family Flavobacteriaceae; genus Christiangramia; species Christiangramia flava. The sequence continues at coordinate 1,872,522 of NZ_CP016359.1, read as the reverse complement.
TAATTCCCCTCGCTCTGGGAATTGGTGCCGGGGCTCAATTGCACCAGCCGCTGGCTATCGCCGTGATAGGCGGGATGATCTTTGCGCTTCCCTTACTGCTCATCGTGCTCCCCACCATATTAAAACTGATCAAAGAATAATCAAATAGTTCTGTTATCTTGTAAATTCATTGTTGAAGCTGCTGAAAGAATTATGAAAATACTGATTGCCGAAGACGAAAAAGCCCTGCAAACTTCCATCAAAACCTTCCTGGAAAAAGATGCCCATGTTTGCGAAACAGCTTCAGATTACGAAGAAGCGCTTTATCGCATCTCGCTTTACGATTATGATATGGTGTTGCTGGACATCAATTTACTGAATGGTTCCGGGCTGGATGTCCTGAAACAATTGAAAAAATCCAGGAGCGAAGCAGGTGTCATCATCATTTCTGCCAACAATTCCCTGGACAATAAGCTGGAAGGTCTGGACCTGGGAGCCGATGATTATATCACCAAACCTTTTCATCTGGCCGAACTCAATTCCCGGATCAAAGCGGTGCTTCGCCGGGGCAAATTCGGCGGTAACGAGGAACTGCAATTTCAGGAAATCACCATCCAAACCAGGTCTAAAACAGTGCTCGTAGAGAAGCGGCCCATCGAATTAACACGTAAAGAGTACGATCTTCTGGTCTTCTTTATCACCAACGAAGGGCGTGTGCTTTCCAAAGAGATCATTGCCGAACACCTTTGGGGCGACCAGAGCGATATGCTGGATAATTTTGATTTTATCTATGTGCATATCAACAACCTTCGGAAGAAACTCGGCAGGGCATCCCATTATATCCAGACAGCCTACGGTTCGGGTTATATCTTTAAATCTGCCTGAAATTGAAGAACAAAAGATCCATAACGCTCCTTCAAAAAACCTCCAAGGCCTTTATCCTCATCAGTGTGCTGCTGATTCTTTTCAGCACGCCGGTGCTCTATTTCTTTATCAGTAAACTGATGGAACAGGAAGTGGAAGAAGAGCTGTACTCGCGAAGTTACAGGCTGGAACATTATGCGACTGAAAACGGGCAATTAATAGAACTGCCGCCGGTTTTTGAGATCGTGAAAACGCCGCGTCTTCGTCCTGAGATTTTAAAAGACACGCTCATCTATGATCCGTCGCAGGATGAAACGGAACTTTTCCGCGAATTGAGCACTTTTAGAACCATCAACGGGGAGATTTACCGCATTACCGTGCGATCCATGGTCGTAGAAACCCAGGAGATCGTGGTGATCACGCTGGTATATTTTCTTATCAGTCTCGCCCTGGTATTCGTGATCCAGTTCTATTTCAGCAGGGCCTGGAATCGCAGGATCTGGAAACCTTTTTTCCGAAACCTGGAAGCCATGCAGCATTTTTCCCTGCAGGCGGCCCGCCCGGTTGAACTGGTAGACAGCAATATTGTGGAATTTTCAGAATTAAAGACCGAGATCGAGACGCTTACCTCGCGGGTGATCTACGACTATAACAACCTGAAGGAGTTTACTGAAAATATTTCGCACGAACTTCAAACGGCACTGGCGATCATGCAGGCCAAACTGGAAAATTTCCTGAACGAATCTGCGATTAGCGACCAGCAATTCGAAGAACTTTCCAATTTGCAGCGCCATATTCGCAGGCTGGCCAATCTCAATAAAAAACTGGTGTTACTGGCAACGCTCGATCAACGCCAGAAAAATGATTATCAGGAAATCTCTTTGAATGATTTGCTCGAGGAGATGGTCATCAACTTCCGGGAGATCAGTCCTGTTGAGATCGAACTGGAAAAAAAAAAAAACCTGACCCTCTTTTCAGATCCGGAGCTTATTCAGTCTTTGATCGGAAATCTGCTCAGCAATGCCATCAAGCATACCGAAGGTGATGGACCTATTAGAATAACGATCGACCATGACAGGCTGGAGATCAGTAATCCTGGCGATGCCGAGCTGGAAGATGCCGAGCGAATCTTCAGGCGTTTTTACCGAAAAAACGAGCGTTCCAAACCCGGTAGCGGACTAGGCCTGGCGATCGTTCAGAAAATCTGCGAAGTCCTGCAATATAATGTCACCTATCATTTTGCCGAAAACAGGCATTTTTTCAGGATCATTTTTAATTAAGAAAGTTTTAATAGCCAACTTTAAAAGAACTTTAGAATTCAGCAGTAGTTTCCCTATTCAAATGTTTTAACATGAAAAAGTGGACACAGGCTGGAGTTTTTTTCCTGATGTTCTTGCTGATCGCCTGCGGAAAAAATTCCGAAGTAGACAGCCAGGTACAGGAAGCTTTCAGCAAAAGGTTTCCGGATGCACAGAAAGTGACCTGGGGAAAAGAAAACTCAGAAGAATGGGAAGCGGAATTTGAGCAAAATCAACAGGAGTTTTCCGCGAATTTCAATACCGACGGAAAATGGCTCGAAACTGAAGCTGCAATCCCAATGGAGCAGCTGCCGCAAAAGATTTCCGAAGCGGTGAAAAGCGATTTCTCCGAAGCTCAGATCCGTAAAATCTTCAGAATAGAACAACCTAACGAATTTTTTTATGAACTGGAGTTGCAGCAGGACAATCGGGAAATAGAAGTACTGTACAAGGAATCCGGGGAATTGCTGGAACAAAAAACCGTCCAGCAAATAGAAGAATATCATCAGGAAGGAGACGATTAAATTCTCGTTAAATTGTTAAATTCAAAGGAGCCGCGTGGCTTCTTTTAGTGTTTTTAGAAATATGAATAACGATTTTAAAAACTATATTTTTATACTAATTTTCAGCCTGTTCCTGTCATTCCAGGGACACGCTCAATTCATCAAACAGGAAAGTCCCGGTATCAAGACCGCGGGTGACGTGCTCTTATTTGCAGTGCCTGCCTCCACGCTGGCGACCACGCTCATCTTAAAAGACCGGGAAGGTAGCTGGCAGTTCACCAAAGGTTTTATCCTGAATCAGGTCGTGACTTTTGGACTCAAAGTGGCTCTCAATAAACCCAGACCGCATCACAACGGGGATAACGCTTTCCCTTCCGGCCATACTTCCACCACTTTTCAAAGTGCCGCATTTATACATGAACGCTACGGCTTCAAATACAGCATTCCCGCTTATGCGCTGGCCGGTTTTACCGCTTTTAGTCGCATTAATGCCCAGAAACATGACGGTTACGATATCCTGGCCGGGGCAGTGGTGGGGATCGGGAGTTCGCTTATTTTCACAAGTCCGTATGAACGGGAACACATGGAATTGACCTTTTCCAGCAATGAGCACGCAGCTTTACTGGGTTTCACCTATAAATTTTAAAACGTGAACAGTATTTTAGATTTTTTCCTCCACCTGGATAGTCATCTTTTCACCATGATCATTGATTATGGCGTCTGGATCTATGCCATTCTTTTCGCGTTCATTTTCATCGAAACCGGCCTGGTCGTCATGCCGTTTTTACCGGGAGATTCCCTGTTATTTGCTGCCGGGACATTTTGCGCGGGCGTGGTGAACGATGCCGGGCAAACGGCTGAACTCAATCTTTATATTGTACTCATCAGTCTAGCTGTGGCCGCCATCCTGGGCGACAGTCTGAATTATTACCTCGGAAAGACCGTGGGACTGAAAGTACTGGCCTGGAAAGTTTTTGGAAGAACCCTAGTAAGTGAAAAGCACATTGATAAAACACGGAGTTTCTATGCGAAACACGGCCCAAAAACCATCATTCTTGCACGCTACGTGCCGGTAGTTCGCACCTTTGCGCCATTTGTAGCCGGAATTGGGGAAATGCACTTCGGAAAATTCATTCGCTATAATGTAATTGGCAGGATCTCCTGGGTTTTGCTGCTGGTACTGGTTGGCTATTTCTTCGGAAACCTGGATTTCGTAAAAAACAATTTTGAACTGGTGATCCTGGGAATCGTGATCCTTTCGATCACCCCGATGATCATCGAATTCATCAAATCCAAAACCCGGAAAAAGGAATAAGCCTTGCTATTTTCCAAAATGATCCCACTATAGAAAACTGAAATCTCCGATCAGGCCAGATCACAAAAAATTCGTTATTTTTACAAAATTAAACGTACATTATACATTTATAACGAATGATGGCTATGTTCAGAGATCTTATTGGCCCTATGCTGAAAACCGGGCTGCTTTGCCTGTTATTTTCGGCCTGTTCTTCAGGAACCACTTCGGAAGACCTTCCGGAGACTAATGACGATTCCCCGGTTAGCGAAACTCCGGAAGAAACACCTGCTGAAACTCCAGAAGAAACCAACTTCTATTATGGTGCCGATCTTTCTTACGTGAATGAAATGGAAGATTGTGGCGCGACCTATTACAACGCTGATGCGCAAGCTGAAGATTCTTACCAGATTTTTGCTGATGCCGGTGCCAACCTCGTTCGTGTTCGCCTCTGGCATTCTCCAGAATGGACCAGTTATTCCAATTTTCAGGATGTTAAAAAAAGTATTAGTCGGGCTAAAGCGGCTAACATGCAGGTCTTGCTGGACTTTCATTATTCTGATACCTGGGCAGATCCTTCCAGACAGGAAATCCCTGCAGCCTGGGCGGCAGTGAAAGACAATACGCCGGTTCTGGGAGACTCACTCTACAACTACACCTATCAGACGCTCAAAAAATTAAAAGAGGCCGATCTTTTGCCTAATATCGTGCAGGTGGGAAACGAGATCAATGGGATGATCCTGCAGCAGGGCGAACTGGAGTGGCCTATAGACTGGGACCGCAACGCATATTTGCTCAATAAAGGTATCCAGGCAGTTAGAGATATTGCTTCACAAAACGAATCAAATATCGAAATCATGCTGCATATCGCGCAGCCAGAAAACGGACTCTGGTGGTTCGAGCAGGCGACAGCAAACGGCGTGACCAATTTCGACTGGATCGGCCTTTCCTACTACCCCATCTGGTCTGACTACAACCTGGAGAATGTCTCCTCAGCGCTTCAAACGCTGATCAGTACCTACGACAAAAAACTGATGGTCGTGGAAACCGCTTATCCTTTCACTCTTGAAAATGCCGATTCGGCCAACAACATTCTCGGGGAAGACGCGCTGGTTGATGGTTTCCCGGCGACACAACAGGGCCAGCTGGATTACCTGAATAAATTACAGGAAGTGATCGAGAATGCCGGTGGCAGTGGCCTGGTTTACTGGGAACCGGCCTGGGTTTCTACCAGTTGCAGCACGCAGTGGGCTCAGGGTTCTCACTGGGATAACGCCACGCTTTTTGACCACCAGAACAAGGCGACTCTGGGAATGCAATTTTACAATGCTTCAAAATAGACAACCATGAACAAGCTCTATAAACAATACTTTTTACTTCTTTTTTGCGCGCTTCTGCTGAATCATTTTCAGGTAGCGGCGCAGCGTGAATCCAGGGAACTTCAGAAAGGCTGGAAATTTGCCAAAGGACCACACCCCGAAGCCGTAGACTCTGAATTTGACGACAGTTCCTGGCAGGATGTTCGAATTCCTCATGACTGGGCTATTTCCGAAGATTTCATCAAGGACGGAAATGGCAGCACCGGCAAATTGCCCTGGAAAGCTGAAGGATGGTACCGAAAAAAACTGGAAATTAACGAAGCTTATAAAAACAAGAGAATTTACCTGGTTTTTGATGGCGTCATGGCCTTTCCGGAAGTTTACATAAACGGAAAACTAGCCGGAAAATGGGATTACGGATATAATTCCTTTTACCTCGACATTACCGACTTTCTGAATTTTTCCGAAGAAAACCTGCTGGCGGTTCATGCCGATACCCGCGAGCACGACAGCCGCTGGTACCCGGGTGGCGGCCTCTATCGCAAAGTGACCATGCTTGTCACAGACCCTGTTCATGTAGATATTTGGGGAACCTATGTGACCACTCCCATTATCAACGCTGATACCGCCACGGTACGCATCAGCAATCATATTCTGAATACTTCCAAAATGGGCGATTCTGTTCGCCTGAAACAGGTGATCTTAGACCCTTCGGGCGAGCAGGTTTCCGCAGAAAAAATGACCAGGTTTCTTGCAGCCGGTGAAGCTGCTTATTTTGAAACCAGCGCGAAAGTTCTGAAACCTCAGCTTTGGGATCTCGACGCTCCCAATCTCTATAGCACGCTCAGCCAGGTTTATGTAAACGGGCAACTTCGGGACGAAAAAAAGACCAGTTTTGGGATTCGAAACATTGAATTCACAGCCAACGATGGTTTTCATCTGAACGGCCGCCGGGTACAGCTGAAAGGCGTGAATCTCCACCACGGTCAGGGTCCCTTAGGAGCTGCATTTTATCCCCGTGCGGCGGAAAGGCAGCTGGAGATCATGCAGTCGCTGGGCGTGAATGCCATCCGTAACAGCCATAATGTTGCCGCGCCAGAATTGCTGGAGCTCTGCGATAAGATGGGAATCCTCTTTTTTGACGAGATATTTGATAAATATGATGCCAAGGCTGATATCGTAGACACCACCGATTTTGAGGATTTTGCGCATCGAAATATTCGGAATTTTATTCGCCGCGATCGCAACCACCCTTCGGTTTTCATGTGGAGCGTGGGCAACGAGATCGGTGATGTGCAGTGGAATATCAATAATGGCTTCCGAAGGCTTCACACCATGCTGAACTATGTGAACAAATATGATCCTACCCGCCCCACCACTTTGGTGAATGACCAGTTGCGAAGCGCAGAATTAAGACATTTTGACCTGTATGATGTGCACAGCTGGAATTACGGAAGGCGCTATCGAATTGCCAGAAAACTGCAACCGAATAAAGCTGTGGTCATCAGTGAATCGGCTTCCACAGTAAGCACGCGCGGCTTTTATGAATTTCCGCTGCCAGAGAAAAAGACTGATTTTACCAAATCGCTTCAGGTCAGTTCGTATGATCTCAATGCCCCGGAATGGGCCGAAATCTCAGATGATGATTTCATGTGGCAGCAGCAGGAACCGTATGTAGCTGGCGAATTCGTCTGGACTGGTTTTGATTATCTCGGCGAACCAACGCCCTACACCAATAAAGAAGTCGAAGAGCTGGGCTTTGATGCGGAAGCCGCTTCCAGGAGTTCCTATTTCGGGATTGTGGATCTGGTGGGAATTCCGAAAGACCGGTACTATTTATATAAAAGTTACTGGAAGCCAGAAGAGCAGACAATCCATATTTTGCCGCACTGGAACTGGGAAGGCCGGGAAGGCGAGAAAACTCCAGTTTTTGTATATACCAACGGCGATTGCGCTGAACTTTTCGTAAACGGAAAATCGTACGGGAAACAATGCAAAAAACCCGAATCAACGGTTTCTACTGAACGTTTCCGACTCATGTGGAACGACGTGGTCTATGAACCCGGAGAAGTAAAGGCCGTAGCTTACAAAGACGGTAAGCAAATTGGCGAAAAAATACTGAAAACAGCCGGAAAAGCAACCAATTTCAGCTTAACTGCAGATCGAAAGATCATCCAAGCAAACGGGAAAGACCTGTCTTATGTGCTGGTGGAAGCATTCGATAAAAAAGGAAATCCCGCTCCCCTGGCCAATGATGTTTTGCAGATCGAGGTCACGGGTGAAGGCCATCTGGCAGGCGCTGGAAATGGAAATCCGCAGTCGTTTGAAGCGTTTCAGAACGATACGGTGAATTTATTCTACGGAAAAGCCGTCATCATCCTGGGTTCTGATTTTGAAAAAGGCACACTGAAATTACGTGTGAAAAGTGCCAACCTGGGCACCGAGACCATCAGTATCAAAGCAGAATAGCATAACTGAAATATTCAGCAAACAAAAAACCGGGGAAATCCCGGTTTTTGTATTTATTGATTTTTCTTCATGAACCAACGGTAATAGATCAGGATGCCCAAGACTACCACCAGGATCACCACGCCTCCTATAATCCTCATAAAAACCAGTTTTAAATTCAAAGCATAAAATAGCCAAAATTTTCGTAGTAAACCCGGCTTTTTCAAAACTTTAGGGATATTCTAACATGCCTGGATTCAGTTAAAACGAGTAGGAAAATCAGCTAAAAAATTTGCGGAGTACTGCCCCAAAATGGAACGGGAGGTTGTATATTTGCAGCGTGAAACAGTTGTTGCCTTTATTTGCAATTCTGATCGTGCTACGGCCCGCTATGCCGGTAGCAACCTATTTCCTGAATTACGAGTATATCGCGACCGAGCTTTGCGAGAACAAGGACCGGCCGGAGCTGAAATGTAACGGGCAGTGTTACCTTATGAAGTCGCTGGCAGAAGCCGCCGAAAAGGAATCCCAGGATAAAAAGGAACAATCTGCCAAAAAAGTGGAAATTCCGCTGCTGTTTTTGCAAAGTTTACCAGAAAGCAGGATGACTGCCATCAGTGAAGAACTGCAGCACAACTTTTCTGCGGAAGACCCGCTCTACACATACCTGCTTACGGGTACCATATTTCACCCGCCCTGTAGTTAGCCGCCCACTGCATTTTTTACTAACTACAATTGTATCCTATGATTTTAAATTTGAGAAAAGTCCTGCTGGCAAGCATGACCTTACTGGTATTTTCCTGCGCGGAAGATACTTCTGAAAAATATGCCGAATACGAAAAACTCTTTCAGCAGGTACTGGAAGTTCACGATGAAGTAATGCCGAAAATGGGAGATCTTCCCGGGCTGGAACAACAACTTCAGAAAATTGCCGATACCAGTGCGAATCCGCGCATCTATTTGGAAGCTGAAAAACAGCTGGAAAGATCAGACAGCCTGATGATGGGCTGGATGCACAGTTTCAGTGACGAATTCGTGAAAAAGAAACCTTCGGTTAAGAAAATGAGCAACCAGGAAATCCAGCAGGAAATAGATGCCCTGCAGGCAGAACTCAAAAAAGTTCGGCGTATGGAAGACGAGATTTCGGCCAGCCTGATCAATGCCCAGGAATTAGTGCGATAAACCATGAGAATTACAGGGTCACTGGTGATCCTGATCGTGCTTTTCAGGCCTCTTTTACCGGTTTTCGACTACCTTTTCCACTACGAGTATATCGTAACCGAAGTGTGTGTGAACAGGGATCGCCCCGAGCTGGAATGCAACGGGAAATGCTACCTGATGCGCAGTCTTGCGGAAGAGGCAGAACGGGAACAGGATGATAAAAAGGGCAAACTACAGGAACGCTATGCATCCACGCTCCTCTACCACGAAGCTCGTCCATACGGGCTGGTTGCTGAATTTGTAGCTTCCGGCGAGATTACGCGCATTCCGGTTTGCTGTCGCTGTTCCTACACGTTCCTTTTTGCTGAAAAGCCTCTCAGGCCACCGCAGTTTCAGGTAATTATTTAAGCCTGCTTTTTGGGAAGCACACTTCCCGAACAGCCATACCTATGTCTAAATTTTAAATAATTATCATGAAAAAATATATTCTGAACAGCCTGATGGCCATTCTTACCATCAGCAGTATTTCCTGTTCCACAGATTCTGAAGAACAGCTTAGTGGCCATAATGACCTGGTCATCGAATTCGATAATGGTTTCAACGGCAACGATCTGCTGCTGAACACCTCCGGCTATGAAAGCATCAATCAGGAACAACTGAAGATCAGCCGACTCAATTACATCGTCAGTAATTTCAAATTAACCACCGCTTCAGGAACGGTTTTTACTTATCCTAAAAACGATTCCTATTTCATAATCAACAAGGAAACCGGCCATACCGAGGTGGTTTTGAAGGAGGTACCGGCAGGTGAATATGCCAGTATCAGTTTTGGAATTGGTGTAGACCAGGAAAAATACCTGCAGGGTGCGGAAGGCCAGGGAGATTTTCTCAGCCTGGCGGAAGCGAATGAAATGATGTGGGCCTGGCAGGCCGGCTATAAATTTCTGAACTACGAAGGAAGTTTTACAACCGCCACTACTGCTGAAGCTCAGAACTTCAAGGTCCATATGGGAAGCCACGGCAGCAGCCTGGACAACTACCGTGCACTCAGCTTGGCATTGCCTTCCAGCGCGTTGGTGAGCAGCGAGCTGAAACCGGTGATCCACCTTGCTGTAGACGCCTCTAAAATTCTGAATGGGCAGTACCAGTTAAGTCTGGAAGAGAAATCGGTCATCATGGTCGATGAAAACAAAAGCCCCCAGATCGCTGAAAATCTTACCGGGATGTTCCGCGTAGATCATGTTCATAACGGTGCCAGCGGCACCCATTAATTCATCGCCGGGAGCCTTCGGGTTCCCGGTTTATAAAGAATGTATGATGAACAAGATATATCTGGTTTGGCTGCTGGCTATTTTTACGGCCTGCTCCAAAGACGCGGTGTACATCCCGCTTGATGAAGAAATACAGGTTTCCATACCTGAAAATTTTCCGGAAATCCAGTACGATCTTTCGGCCAATTCTCCTACCAAAAGAGGTTTTGAACTGGGTAAAAAACTGTTTTATGATGGTAAACTTTCGGCAAATGGCGTGATCTCCTGTGGTTTTTGCCATGAACAGCGCTTCGCTTTCACGCACCACGGCCACCAGTTCAGCCACGGGATCGAGGACCGGGAAGGCATTCGCAACGCGCCGGCCATCCAGAACATGGCATTTTTAAAGGAATTTGCCTGGGACGGAGCCACTGCACACCTGGATCTTTTTCCAATCATTCCTATTACCAATGAGGCTGAAATGGGCGAAACCATGACGAATGTACTGGAAAAGCTCCGGGCTGATTCCGAATATCCTAAACTCTTTTCAGAAGCTTTTGAAGAGGGAGCGATCACTCATGAAAACTTTCTAAAAGCGCTTTCCAAGTTCATGCTCATGATGGTTTCCGCGAATTCGCGCTATGACCAGTTCATTCGCGGTGAAAATGGGGAAAGCTTCAGCCAGACTGAATTAAAAGGCATGCAGCTTTTTCAGCAGAAATGCAGTAGCTGCCATCAAACCGACCTGTTTACTGACCAGGCCTTCCGCAATAACGGATTGCCGGTAAACCCTAAAATCAATGACCTGGGACGGGCAGAAGTAAGCGGGAAGGCGGCCGATAATTACAAATTTAAGGTCCCCAGTCTGCGCAATGTGGGCGTCACTGCGCCCTATATGCACGATGGCCGTTTCGGAAGCCTGGAAGCAGTCCTGGATTTTTACGATCACGGCGTGGTTGATTCGCCAACTTTAGATGAGAAATTGCGACAAAACGGCCAGTTGGGAATCCCCATGAAGGAAACTGAAAAAACGGCCATTATTGCTTTTCTCCAAACATTAACCGATACCATATTTTTAAATGATGAACGATTTTCTGAATATTAGTTTGTACCTGTTCCTGCTCATTTCCAGCCTTAAAATGAGCGCCCGAATTTCCAAAGACAGCCTGGCGATAGATGAACCGCGAGGGAACGAAACATATTTTTGTGATGCCTGCGGCTGCGCGTCTACCGGTGGCAGCATGGGTTTTAGCAGCCTGAGCGGTGGCAGCTTCATAGGTTTGCGATATCTCGGGCAGGAGTATCGATCGCGGGATGGCATTTATGAAAATTCAGCCTGGATCGAGGAATATTTCAACACACTTCAGCTATGGGCAAACTATCCTGTTAGTGACCGAATTTCAGTAAGTGCCATCCTGCCCTATCATTTCCATCATCGGCAATTCGCCAATGCCACGTCCCAGCAAATTTCCGGGATTGGGGATTTCAGTATCCTGGGATTTTATAAAGTCTTCAGGGAATACCAGCAGGAATATCTGGACGCTGAGCAAACAGATTTCCGTCAGGAACTTCGGTTTGGCGGTGGAATTAAGCTGCCTCTGGGTAGCTACCAACGCGCTAATAATGAAGGCAGTGTGAATCCTGGTTTTCAGCTTGGCACCGGTAGCTGGGATTTCATCCTCGCGGGTTCCTATCAGCTTAATTACCGGGACTGGGGCGGAAAATTGCAGGCCAATTATATCCTGAAACAGGAAAACCAGCAGGGCTATCGCTTCGGAAATCAGCTCAATACGAGCCTGCTCTTTTACCGGAATTTTTCCTGGATAGACCTGAAAAAAGTACTGCCGGTGAACCTGGTGCTGTATTCGGGAGTCGCGCAGGAAATATTTGGGAAAAACCGTTCGTTCGGGCAGCCTGTTCAGCATACCAGAGGCTCGGCTGTATTTGGAAAACTGGGAGCAGAGTTCAGCTATGGAAAATGGAACATCGGTGCCAGCTATATCAAACCCCTGGCCCAGAATCTGAACAACGGGCAGGTCGTGGCAAAAAACAGGCTGAGCCTGTCGCTGAATTATTTGCTTTAGGAATCTTTGCGAAGATCAGTTCCAGCTCAATTGGTAATTGATATCCTGAAAACCGAGGTAAACCGGCTGATTTTCGCAAAGCACTAAACGCTTTAATTCGGCCAGATCATCTTTTTCCAATTTTAGTAACAGGTTGGGCTGTGAGGTGGGAATAATGGCGAATTTACAGGAACATCCGGGATTGGGACAGCAGGAATCGTAGATGTCCAGATCCTGCACAAAACTCCTGAAAACTTCCATTTCAGAATAGCTGAATTCGTAACAGATATTCCTGAAATTCATCCAGAAAAGTCCGTTTTTTTGTAAATGGAACAGTTGGCCGTTGCGGGTCTCGCTGATCTTTTTTACCTCGCACATACTTCAGAATTTATTATTTAGATTAATTCTAAACTAAAACGAAGATAGCGAGGCTGTGGAGATTAAGCAAATTATTTAGAATCATTTTAAATAAAATTCGGGACTATCAATAACTTCGGCAATTTTAGACGCAACCGAAAAGAAATTTCCGCATCTATCCTAAAAACGTCTAATCTTCAGAATATGAAAACTCTTTCCAGACTGCTACCCATGTTCCTGCTCATTCTTGCCTCCTGTGAAAAAGGCGGTACCGGAGATGCCTATTTTAATAATACTGATGGATTATATTTTGAAGGCTCCGGTGACCAGTACAACGAAATAGAAGAAAATCCCTTTATCGAAACTTCAGAAAACGCCATTTCCACCTTTTCGATCGATGCTGATGGAGGTTCCTACGCCAATGTGCGCCGGTTTCTTCAGCAGGATAACCAGCTACCCGTAAAAGACGCCGTCAGAACAGAAGAGCTGATCAATTATTTCGAGCTGGATTATCCTCAGCAACCTGGTGAAGCGATCAGTTTGAACGGAGAAATTAGTAGCAGCCCCTGGAGTGAAGGTCATCGCCTGCTAAGAATTGGCGTAAAAGGAAAGGATATTCCGCGGGAGGAATTAGGGCCGTCCAATTTTGTATTTCTTATCGATGTCTCAGGATCCATGGGTAGTGAAGACAAACTCGAAATGCTGAAGAACGGTTTTAAAACACTGACTGATGAATTGAGTGACGACGATCGAATCGCCATCGTTACCTATGCGGGAGAATCGGGCGTATTGCTTCCGTCCACACCGGGGAGCGAAAAGAGCACGATCAAGGCAGCGATCAGCAAACTCGGTGCCGGAGGTTCCACAGCCGGAGCCGCCGGGATCACGACCGCTTACGAGATCGCGGAAGCCAATTTTATAGAACATGGCAATAACCGGATCGTTATAGGAACCGATGGTGATTTCAACGTAGGGGCTTCCTCGCAGGAGGAACTCACCGAATTGATCGAGCAAAAAAGAGAATCGGGCGTATTTATTACGGTTTTGGGCGTTGGCCGCGGAAATCTTCAGGACGGGATGCTCGAACAGATCGCCAACAAAGGAAACGGAACCTACGAGTATATAGACAATGTTGAACAAATGCGGAAAGTGTTCCTATATGATTTCAAGAAGTTCTACACAGCTGCCAAGGATGTCAAGATCCAGGTGGAGTTCAGCCCAAAGGTAGTTCAGGCGTACCGACTCATAGGCTACGAAAATCGCGTGCTGAATACGGAAGATTTTGAAGACGATGAAAAAGATGCCGGCGAAATTGGTATTAACCAGAATATTACCGCGCTGTACGAGATCATCCCGGCCGTAAATGCCGATTATGCTTTGCCCGCCATCACCGTAGACTGCAGGTACAAACTGCCAGACAGCGATTCGAGCCTGCCGATATCCTTACAGGTTTTTGACGAGCTTACGCCTTTTTCCCAGTCTTCCGGTTTTATGAAATTCAGCGCAGGTGTGGCTTCTTTCGGGATGTTGCTGAGAGATTCTGAATTTAAAGGCGACACCAGTTACGAAAAGGTCCTGCAATGGCTGCAGGCTGCACAGTTACACGATGAACATGGCTATAAGGCGCAGCTTCAGGAACTGGTTCAAAAAAGCAATAGCCTGTAGATGCGGCACAGAATATCCTGAAAAAGCCGAAAAATGACATTGCTCATATTTCGGCTTTTGGCCTTCCGGTACTTTTGCTGAAATCTTTCTGTCATGAACCAAAACCTGATTTCCAAATACAACGTTCCCGGCCCACGATATACCAGTTATCCAACCGTACCGTACTGGAACGACCAAACATTTTCCTTAAAAGCCTATACCGCTTCTCTGCGGAAAAGCTTCCGCGAAAGCAATGAAAGTGAGGGCATCAGTCTTTACATACATCTGCCGTTTTGCGAGAGCCTGTGTACTTTCTGCGGCTGCAACAAAAGGATCACCCGGCAACACTCGGTTGAAGTTCCTTACCTGCAAAGCCTGCTGAAAGAATGGAAACTTTATTTGGATATTTTCGGCAAAAGACCGGTGATCAGCGAACTGCATTTAGGCGGCGGAACACCTACTTTCTTTTCCCCTGAAAATCTCCAGCGACTTATTGATGGCATTTTTAGTAACGCCAGGCGAGGTCGCCGGATGGAACTTAGTTTTGAAGGGCATCCTAACAATACCACGATGGCACACCTGGAAACGCTTGCCAGTTTGGGTTTTAGCAGGGTGAGCTACGGCGTCCAGGATTACAACGCGACCGTTCAGCAGGCCATTCACCGTATTCAGCCTTTTGAAAATGTGCAGAAAGCGACCCTTCAGGCGCGGGAGGCTGGTTTTATTTCCGTAGGGCATGACCTGATTTTTGGACTGCCTTTTCAGAAGACCGAACATATTGAAAAGACCATTGAGCAAACCATTCAGCTTCGGCCAGACCGCATTGCTTTTTACAGTTATGCGCACACTCCCTGGCTGAAAGGCAATGGCCAGCGTGGATTCAAAGAAACCGACCTGCCTTCCGCCGAAGAAAAAAAGCGACAGTATGAAACCGGGAAAAAAATGCTGCTGGCAAATGAATACCTGGAAATCGGGATGGATCATTTTGCACTGAAATCTGATAGTCTTTCAAAAGCCATGAATTCCAAGACACTGCACCGCAATTTTATGGGCTACACCTCTTCCAAGACGCAGCTCATGGTGGGGCTGGGCGTTTCGGCTATTGGAGACAGCTGGTATGCGTTTGGGCAGAACGTCAAAGGGGTGGAAGAATATGAAGCACTGGTGAACCAGGGAATTTTGCCAGTTTTTCGCGGACATATCCTGAATGAGGAAGACCAGAGCCTGAGAAAACACATCCTGGAACTGATGTGTGACCTGGAAACCAACCTGGAAAATACCCGAATTTCGGCGGAAGAAGAGCAGGCTATTTTAGACAGCCTTTCGGAAATGGAAAGCGACGGATTGATCTTTCTGAGCGACCGGAAAATCCAGGTCACAGAAAAAGGCCGTGGCTTTGTAAGAAACATCGCCATGGCCTTTGACTTGAGACTGAAAAGAAACCGACCCGAACAACGGCTTTTTTCAATGACCGTTTAATGGTGAAGGGCCATTTCTCCCTCGATCTGTACCTCGATTGCTGCAATTTCAGCGATGATCTGTTTTCCCAGATCCTGATTATAAAATACCTGCAGCTGCTTTTTAATCTCGTTGTCTACCCTACCATGCAGCTTTTGGTACTCATTCACCATTTGCGTAGCCATTCTGGACCTTGGCCCCCATTGGGCGAGGACGTTCAGGGCTTCATCGGTGATCAGCAGCTGGAGAATGGTTTTTTGATCCTTCCCTAAACGCTTCATCAAATCCCGGTTTTCATTCATGATCAGGATCTTCAGCTCAATATTTTCAGAAAGCCCAGCGAGCTTTTTGAGTACCGGCAGGGTTTGCGCCGCGTCATCACAAAAGGATTCTGCGAAGAGTAACCAGTATTGCCGGTCTTCCACTTCCTGAAAAATACTCTTTTTTTCAGGTGTTATGTCTACCAGGTGTTCCATGCGTTTCATCCTGGTATAATTCAGGCGGGTCGCATTTACCCGGTTTTGGGTCCATTCACCGGTGGTGCTGGTGGTAAGAATAAGTCGCTCCACCAGCTGCCGGTATTCTCTGTAATTTATTGCCTTTTGCAGGCTTTTTTCCAGCAAGGCCTTCATAATTTAAGTTTTTTAATTCGGAATTTTCATGGTCATCACCGGAACTGTGGAATGATTGGCAATGCTTTCTCCCGCGCTTCCGTAGAAGAAATGAGCCAGCCCTTTACGACCGTGAGTGGGAACGATCAAAAGGTCCACATCCCGTTCAGCAGTATAATTGAAGATACCGCTCTCCAGGGTGTAATCGCTAATGAGATCCACCATATCAAATATCTCCGGATTGTCTACTTCAGCATTTTGAATGAAACGCGAAGATTTGGCCAGGATCTCTGAGGTACTGGAAAATTTCTCCGGCAAATTCACATGCAACAGCCTGGGTTCGCAGCCAAACAATTTCAGGAAGCGGCGAATGTCTTTATAAGGCTGAACAGATTCCTCGTTGAAATCGGTCACGAAAACTGCCTGGCGAATCTGGAAATCTTTTTCTCTTTTTTTGACTACCAGCACCGGAACTTCGGAACTGCGGATCACCTTTTCGGTATTAGAGCCTACGAACACATCACCTATCCCGGAAAGTCCGTGTGAGCCCATGACAATAAGGTCTGCCTGCCACTCGGCTGCCACCTCGTTCAGTTCGTGGAATTTTCGGTAATTGCGCACGGTCACGTGCACTTCAATGCCTTCCAGATACTCCTTTTTCAGGAAGCTTTCAAATTTCTTATGTGTAAGTTCCATGTAATGAAGCACATCAAAGACTTCTTCGGTTTCAGATTTGGTGAAAACCGCATCGGAGAGCCCGAGCATATGAACTACCACAATTTCAGCATTTTCGAGGTGCGCGATCTCGGCAGCCACCTGTAATGCATATTCTGAATAATCAGAAAAATCGACGGGTACAAGTATTCTTTTCATGGTTGAAAGTTTTATACCTAAAATTACCCGAATAGCTCGTGGTAAAATATGACGGGTGTCAGTAAACCCCATTTTCAGCCAGGAGTTTTAGAATTTCCTTAAAACAGCTTCATGGAATTTATGCGTACCTTGAAAGGAAAAAATGAAATTTGGAGGCACATTCTGGCTGGCTGTTTCCAGTGCGTTGCTGGTCGCGCTAACGATCCTCGCGTATTTTGGAGGCGCCTTTCCGCTGGCATTTTTCACCATGCTATCGGGCCAGGCCTGTTTACTAATCGCCGTCTATCGCGTGCTCCGGGAACCCTATACCGGCAGTAAAACTTTCGATGATTTTTACGAAGATCATCCCTCACCTTGAATTCGGAAGGTTTTTTAGCTGACTTTCGAAAATTTCTGAAAATGTTTTTAACTTTAATTCGCCTTTCCGAAAAGGGCGTAACAATCAAAAATCAGAAAACTTGAACGAAAGTCTCCAGCAGAACAAAGACATTTTCAACATCCTGTTCGAAGCGGCTTCTGAAGGGATCATCGTGGTCAATTCCAGTCAAAAGGTAGTGGCCACCAACACCGCGGCAGCAAAGATGTTCGGCTATGAAAAAACCGAATTGCTGGGCAAGGATCTCGACGTGCTGGTACCTAAGAAATACCACCATTCCCACCATCGCCACGTAGATCATTTTATTGAGAACAGTGAGAAACGGCAAATGGGCCACGGCCGGGAATTGTACGGCGTAAAAAAAGACGGTTCGCTGTTCCCGGTGGAAGCAGGACTGAACCCTTTTGAAATAGAGGGCGAGAAATTCGTGATGTCGCTGGTGATCGATATCAGCATCAGGCTGGAAACGCAGCGGCAAATCAAGGAACTCAATACCCAGCTGGAAGAGAAGATCAGGATCCGGACTTCAGAGCTCAGTGAAAGCGTGGAGAAGCTGAAAACTGCCAATCTGGACCTGGAAAGCGAAGTCAAACGCCGGATGGAAGCGGAACGAAAGATCAAGGACGCCCTTCAGAAGGAAAAGGAACTCAGTGATCTCAAAACCAAATTTCTTTCGCTGGTATCGCATGAATTCAAGACTCCGCTTAGCGGCATCCTGAGTTCTGCTACGCTTATCGGGAAATATCAAAAAGAAGAACAACAGGAAAAAAGGGAGAAACACCTGCTGACCATCAGGAACAAAGTGCATTACCTGAACAATATCCTGAACGATTTTCTTTCCATCGAACGACTGGATAGCGGGAAAGGCCAGTATAAATTCATCGAATTCAGCCTGAAAAGACTGATCAATGAAGTGGTGTACAACGCCAATATCACGCTCAAAGACGGCCAGGAACTGCTTTATCCAAAGGAGCAGCAGGACCTGTTGCTCTACCAGGACGAGAAGATCGTCGAGCTGATTCTTTCCAACCTGTTGAGCAATGCCGTAAAATATTCCCCGGAAAATACCACGATCGAATTTCGGGTGAACGTACAGGGTGACCGCATCCTTTTTGAAGTGGAAGACCAGGGAAGAGGAATTCCGCAGAAAGATCAAAAACACATTTTTGAACGCTATTTTCGGGCAGAGAACGCCCTGCTTGACCAGGGAACCGGGATTGGGCTGAACATTGCCAAGGCGCACCTGGAAAATCTCGGCGGAAGCATCAGTTTTAAGAGTATTGAACATAAGGGAACGACCTTCCGGGTAGAATTACCGGTAAAAAAAGTTTAAGATGAAACACCTCCTACTTATAGAAGACGACGTCACGGTTCGTGAAAACACCGCAGAATTACTGGAACTTTCAGATTATGAAGTGACCACTGCCTCCAACGGGAAACTTGGCATTTCCAGGGCGGTTGAAGTGCTGCCAGACCTGATCATCTGTGACATCATGATGCCGGAAACCGATGGCTACGGCGTGCTGGAAGCATTAAGCCAGAACCCGAAAACAGCCAATATCCCTTTCATTTTTCTCTCAGCAAAGACCGAGCATAAAGACATTCGCAAAGGGATGGACCTCGGGGCAGACGATTACCTTACCAAGCCATTTGAAGAGGAAGATCTGCTGAGCGCCATTGAAAGCAGGCTGGCGAAAGTGGCCATTTTGCGATCTTTTGATCAGCGTACGGAAAAGGCAGAACCGGGTTCTTCGCTGAACGATCTCGATGACCTTCGGGAAACCTTCCGGGACCAGGCATTGCTCGATTATAAAAAAGGAGAAGCAGTCTACGAAAAAGGCAAACAGTCCAATTACTTCTACCTTGTCAAAAAAGGCGTGGTAAAGGCACATCGAATGGACAACCAGGGCAAGGAGCTCATCACCGAACTGTATAAGACCGATGATTTTTTCGGCAACCCGGTAAAGAATAGTCAGAGCGCCTACGAAGATTATGCTACTGCGATGGAGGAGACGCAATTGTATGCCGTTTCCCGCGAAGAATTTCACCGCATCCTTTCTCAAAACCCCAGAATCACGCTTCAGCTCATCGAAGTGCTCAACAAGAACCTCTCCGAACTCAAACAGCAGTTGATGGATATGGCCTACGGATCTGTTCGGAAGAAAACGGCCAATACCATTCTCCTGTTTGCGGAGCGCATTGAAAAACATCCGCTGAAAAGCATCCGGATTTCCCGCGCAGATCTCGCCGGTGTTGCAGGAATGGCCCCGGAAAGCCTCATTAGGACGCTGTCAGATTTTAAAAAAGAAGGGCTTATCGAGATCGAAGGAAGGAACATCAAGATTGTGAATGCCGACGCCCTGAAAAAGATCAGCTAAAAAATCCAAAATTCGCAAGAACTGATTTTGGTCATTTTTAAGGCCTGCCTATTCGCGTAATTTCGTTCAGACAAGAATGAACGAATGAACGTACTTATTTTAACCGATTTCTCGGAAGTTTCGTCCAACGCGGCCCGTTATGCGGTAGACTTCCTCCAGGATACTGAAGCGAATTTCTATTTTCTCAATATCCAGGATTTCGATTTTAAGCGTTCCTCGCTGAAGAACCTTGACCGGAAACTCATCGAGATCCTTCATAAACTGGAACAAAGTGCCGCCGAACTGAAGGCTTACAGCACCAGTCCCAGACATCATTTCAACACCATCCTTTCTTCGGAAAACCTTATCAGCGCGGTTCGCAAAGCGCTTACGGAAAAGAAGATCGACCTGATCTTCATTGGCGCAATTAGCCATAAAGTGCACCACCATCCCATTTTGGGCGACCATGCTTATGAGGTTGTTCGAAAAATCCGGTGTAATATTTTGGCCATACCCGCCAATTGTACCTATCGTTTTCCTGAAAAAGTCCTGCTACCCATAGATTATTCGGTGCAACAGGAAGAAGAAATTCCTACTATCA
Organism: Christiangramia flava JLT2011; assembly: GCF_001951155.1. NCBI lineage: Bacteria > Pseudomonadati > Bacteroidota > Flavobacteriia > Flavobacteriales > Flavobacteriaceae > Christiangramia > Christiangramia flava. Next base: position 1,852,066 of record NZ_CP016359.1, on the reverse strand, counting down.
TTTCCCAGAACAGTTTTCTGCACCGCAGTGATTTCACGGTCTTGAAATTAAAGGAAAACCAGCGCAGCCTGGTGCTCATTAGCAATCCGCAGCAAACTGAAACCAGCTTGGTGGAAGAAAACCAGGGTGATTTCAGCGAGGAATGGTTCGGCGAGATCCAGCAGGATTATGACCTGATCTTCATCATTGGGAAAAACCTGAGTATTTGTGACCGTTTCTTACATTATAAACACGGCATTACGGCCAATATTGACCTGCATCTGCCCATTTTTGTCTTCCACAACCCACGGTAATTTCCAAATTTTTTACTGAATACTTCGGAAACTGATCGCTCCTTCAGCGGTTGTGCATTTTCCTGCTTTTTATACTGAAAACAAAAAATCCTCCGGCGAAGCTGCTGCTCCTGCCGAAGGATTTCGATCTCTGGTTGGTTTATCTGGTTCAGCTGAGCAGGTTCAGCAGGATAAAAATACTACTAACGCCCAGGCTGAGAATTAACGAATTGAAGACAAATTTTGGCGACAACTGTGATAATACCGCCGCATTGTACCACATGGCTACCACTACGATGAGCCCGAGTTGGATCATGTGGTAGAATTCGTGACCGTTCATAAGCACCAGCATGGCGGCAATGGAACCCAAACCACTCGAAAGAATGATCCCGGTTGTGGCTCCCGCCTGAAAATCCCTGCTAAATTCAGTTAATTGTCTTTGATAGATTGTCATGATTTCCCGTTTTATGATTATCGCATAAAATTAGTTTGAGGCTGTCTCAGAAAATATGACCGACATCAGTTTTAGCTGGATTTCAGGCATTTAATCGCTCATAGGCCTGCCTGGAAAGCTGCTCGCGGAAATCTGGGTGGGCAATCGAAATAAGTGCTTCTGCCCGCTGTTTCAGGTTTTTTCCGAAGAGATCCACCACGCCATACTCGGTCGCGACGTAATGCACGTGGGCCCTGGTAGTGGTCACACCGGCTCCTTCCTTGAGGTACGGAACGATCTTGGAAACGCCTTTATTGGTGAGCGCAGGCATGGCGATAATAGGTTTTCCGCCATCTGAAAGCGCAGCACCGCGAATAAAATCCATCTGGCCGCCCACACCTGAAAACTGCATTTTCCCAATCGTATCGGCACAAACCTGCCCGGTAAGGTCAATTTCTATCGCTGAATTGATCGCGGTCACTTTCGGGTTCTTGCGGATGATCGCCGTATCATTGGTATAGGCCGCTTCCTTGAAATGCACCAGCGGGTTATCATCTATAAAATCGTACAATTTGGACGATCCCACTGCAAAACAGGTCACCAGTTTCCCGGTTTTCACCTGTTTTTCCTCGCCGGTGATCACGCCTTTTTCTATGAGCGGAAGAACCCCATCAGAAAACATTTCCGTATGAATCCCAAGCCTCTTATGATTGGTAAGATTGCTCAGGACGACGTTCGGGATTCCGCCAATGCCCATTTGCAGCGTGGCACCGTCTTCGATCAGCCCGGCTACATGCCAGCCGATCTTCTTCTCGACCTCTGTAGGTTCCGACAGGTTATGAATATGGATAGGATGATCTATCTGCACCGCCGCATCGATTTGGCTGATGTGGATGATCCCGTCACCATGCGTTCTCGGCACCTGTGGATTTACCTGTGCGATCACTTTTTTCGCATTCTGGATTGCCGGAAGCGTAATATCCACGGAAACTCCAAGCGAGCAATACCCGTGTTTATCTGGCGGCGACACCTGTATGAACGCATAATCCAGCGGAAGGATATTTCTTCGGAAAAGCACATGGATCTCACTCAGGAATATGGGAATATAAGCACCGAAATTGGAGTTGACGGCCTTGCGAACATTACCGCCCACAAAACAGCTGTTCGTTTTAAAGGAAGCGTTATAAGGTTCCTGCGTATACAGCGCATTTCCTTCAGTATGGATCTGGATGAGTTCCACGTTCTCCAGTTCCTGGTATCTCTCGCAAAGCGCATCTATTAACGCATTGGGCGTCATGGCGGCACCCTGGAAGAATACGCGCTGGCCCGACTGTACTCCCGAAACCGCTTCAGGAGCTGTTACCATTTTTAGTTCTTTCATGTTTTTAGTTTATAAGGTACTACCGCTCAGAGAATTTTGAAAATTTTCCGGTAGTTATATGGAATGATCAACCTGAAGGTCAAAACTGATCTCGATCTCCTCGTCTACCTCGATCAGGCCCAGCGCTTTTTTAGGCGGCTCCAGGCCAAAATCTCTAATGTTCAGCCGAAGTTTCCCCTGATAATGAGAATCGCTGATCAGCACCGGCAAATCGTATTGTTGCTGTTCACCCGCCAGGCAGATCTTTACAAAAGCTCTGCAATATTGTTCAGAAATTGGCTGAATTTTAAGGATACTGATGCGTATCTCTGGAAAGCGATCAGACTGCAGCAGGTCACAAAAATCCTCGTTCATACGCCGGTTTCCGCAGTCAAAAGCGGCAGCCCTCAGGCGAATATCCAGGTCGTCCAGCAAAATGCACTGATCTTTTACCGTATACAGGATTTCCCGCTGGCCGCTGATCTTTTCGGTGTCAAAAACGCAATGAAATGTGTTCACATTGGTACTGCCGGTGATCATCAGTTTGCTTTGAGGCAGTAACCGAAGAGCGGTGGATTCCACTTCGGTCTGGGCAAGGAGGAGCATATGGATGAAAATAGCGAAAATGGGCAGCAGCTTTTTCATGACTTCAGGTTTTGGTGTGTGTGAAATTATTGAAAGAAGAAAGGCCTGCCCTTTACGAACAGGCCTTCCCAACCTTCGATTTTAGAAAGCAATGGCTGCTTCAACCATAAATCCATTGAACTTTCCGTCGTTATGAATATCTGTTACGGGATAATCATTGTATTTCTGGTTCACATATTCGGCTTTCATCAGGATGTTTTTGGTCATGAACCATCCGGCTCCAAGCTGGAAGCGGTTCACGCTCACATCTTCCCCGCTCACGAGCGTACCGTCTACCACGTTGTAACGGGTGCCGAGGTAGAAATCTTCAGTTTCTCCAAAACGGTAGATCAATTCTCCTGAATACTGGTTCCAGGTACGGCTATCGGTTTCCGTAGAACGTTTTCCTTTGGCGTTTTCATAGATTCCGAAGAATTCGAGTCCGCCAACCTTGAAGAACGGGTTGATCATTACAGAGGTCATTTCGTTTTTAAGATCAGGATTGATCCTACCGGCTCGGAAACCGTCTCCGGCACCATCCACATCGGTAAAAACATTGTAATATCTGGAACCTGCGCGGTCACCGCTATACAGGTAAGCGCTACCGGTTTGGTTGGTGTGGTAAATGGATCCGGTTAGACGGAACCTGAAATCATCGCTGATATAATCGTCATATCCAAATTTGGCAAGGAAAGACGGGCTGGTGGTTTCCGGTCTGGTTACGGCCTGGTTCAGTTTACCATTGGTAAGTCCTAACATCCCGATCCATCCGTTGCTGAAATAGTACACTTCGGCGCCAACTTCAGTAGTAAAACTATCCATCAGGTAGTTCCCAATGAACGGGTTGTGCAAAGACATGGCGTTATCTGTTCTTCGAAAGTGGGCATCACCATAGTTATTTTCCATGTGACCAATTTTCACCCGAACGTGGTTCATCAGATCTTCTGCAAAACCCTGGCTAATGAAATTCAGCTTATCAATCTGGATATAACCGCCTTTTACATAGGTTTCTGTATGGTGCTGAGAAGACAAGTAAGTTCTCAGGTGCATGCGAACCCCGTCGTAAAGCACTACATCGAGATCCAGGTTGGCAGTTGCAAGGTTAAAGTTATCACCAATTTCCTGTAATACCGGTGTGCCCTCGGCACCGGAATTTTCGTGATCCAAAGCCTGGAACTGCAGCGTGGAAGCTCCTCCAATTCGCACGTGAACGCCGTCATAAGAAGTGGTGGAATCTTTCACCGCTTCAAAATCGTTGACTCCGCGCTGGTCTGGTTGCCGGTAGTTGTCCAGGTCTCTCTGCGTCTGCGCAGTTAAAGGTATCGTAGCTAAACTTAGCAGGATCGCACTGAATAATTTGATAGAAGTTTTCATGACTATTGATTTAAAGGTTGAAGTTTTATTTTCTAAATATGGTTTTGAATTTAACGGTGACCATCTTGCCAGTCGTAATGGTGCCGAACATGGCTGATGGTGGCTCTATTTGATAAGCGGTCATATCGATGTCTTTACTGCCTTGCAGCTCCACACGGTCGCTGGCGGTTTTCAGGGTGAACTGCAGTTCGGTATCCCGCTTCACACCGGCTATTTCCAGTTTACCGGAAGCTTTCACCAGGTAAGTTCCTGCCGCAGTCTCTTTCATGGAATTCACTTTTTCCATCCGGAAAACAATGTTCTTATGATCGCCGGTATTTAGCGCCTTATACGTATTCTTATCCATGCCGCTTTTCCCGCTTTTCAGGCTTTCGGCTTCCACGCTAAACTGGAGTTTTTCGATATCATCGATCTTACCCTCATCAGTCTCCAGCGTGATCGTACCAGAACAGCTTTCGGCTTCGATATGCCAGTCGTGGATGTTGGAGGTTCCTTCTACCAAAACGCTGGTCGCATTTTTATTTAACTGGTAGGTTTGTGCCTGAAGGTTGAAGTTCCAAACCAGCCCAAGAAGGCTAAGACTAAGGAATTTCATGGTGCCATTGAATTTCATAATAATTGCTTTTAAAATCATTACAAAATTGGGCCAGGAGTGGTTCTTAAATTATGACGAAAATCAGCTTTTGAAACATTTTACTTTTTTCTGAAAATCTAGTGTTTACAATAGTTTCCAGCTATTTTGAAAAAGATGACAATGGTCATTTTTCCGAAAGATTAAAGAGCGCATTTTTGAAAACTGTTCCAAAAATGTGTATAAATGAATTGCTACCACTGCGGAGAAGAATGCCAGGAAGAACACCTATATTATAAAGACAAGAATTTTTGCTGCAACGGTTGCAAAACGGTCTTCGAAATCCTGGAAACCAATGATCTTTCTTACTATTATGAGCTGGAACAGGCTCCCGGGATCTCTCCGAAAACTAACAAAAACCGATTCGCTTTCCTGGATGATGCTGAAATAGCCGCCAAATTCCTGGAATTCCAGGACGGGGACCTCAGCATCGTTTCATTTTTGATCCCTTCCATGCACTGCAGCTCGTGCATCTGGATTCTGGAAAACCTGAAAAAACTAGAGCCCGGTATTAAGAGTTCACAGGTAGATTTTCCCAGGAAAACCATCAGGTTAAGTTTCAGGAACCAGTCGGTTTCCCTGCGCGAAGTGGTAATTTTGCTCACACGCCTGGGATATGAACCCAACATCTCCCTGGACGATTTCGAGAAAAAGAAAGAAAAGGTGGATCGCCAGCTCATTTACCGGTTGGGCGTTGCCGGGTTCGCGTTCGGCAATATCATGTTCCTTTCTTTTCCGGAATATTTCGAGCTGCGGGAATTTTGGCTGGAGCAGTTTAAACCGGTCTTTCGGTGGCTCATGTTCTTTTTCTCACTTCCGGTCGTTTTCTACGCGGCCAGCGACTATTTTTCCTCGGCCTACAAAGGGCTCCGCTCCAAAATGCTCAATATCGATATCCCGATCGCTCTGGGAATCATCGTACTTTTTGTAAGAAGTTCAACCGATATTCTTCTGAATTTGGGAAGCGGTTTCTTTGATAGTTTAAGCGGACTCGTTTTTTTCCTCCTGCTAGGCAAGTTCTTTCAGCAGAAAACTTATCGGTTTCTGTCTTTTGAAAGAGATTACAAATCGTATTTTCCCATTGCCGTGACACGCCTTCGTAGCGAAAATGGGTGTTTTGAAGAAGAGCAGGTGCAGGTGTACCAGATCCGAAAAGGTGACCGCATTGTCATTCGCAACGCCGAACTCATCCCCATGGATGGTTTACTTTTAAGCGAAGAAGCCCTTATCGATTACAGTTTTGTCACTGGCGAGGCCGAACCGGTATCCCGCAAAAAAGGTGATCACTTGTTCGCAGGCGGCAGGCAGCAGGGTGGGCTCATTGAGATCGAGGCAACCAAAGAAGTAAAACAAAGCTATCTTACACAGTTATGGAGCCATGAAAGTTTTACGAAAAAAACTGAAAAAAGCTTTAAAACCCTTACTGACCAGATCAGTCGGCGGTTCACTCTAAGCGTCATCAGTATAGCGATATTATCAGGAATTTTCTGGCTTTTTTACGATTCTGCTCAGGCCTTAAATGTAATCACGGCTGTGCTCATCATCGCCTGTCCTTGCGCGATTGCCCTGGCCGCACCTTTTACGCTTGGCAATCTGCTTCGCATCTTCGGAAAAAACCGACTCTACCTTAAAAATGCTTCGATCATAGAAAAAATGGCTGGGATCGATACCATAATTTTTGACAAGACCGGAACGATTACCGCGACTGGGAAAAAACAGATCTCCTATGAAGGTATAACCCTGAGTGAGGAAGAACTGGAACTGCTCAGCTCCAGCCTCCGGGCGTCTAACCACCCGCTGAGCCGGTCGTTGTACGCCTTGCTTAAGCGGCACCATATCAAAGTACTGGAGGATTTTGAAGAGATCCCCGGAAAGGGAATTTTAAGCAGGCAGGGTAACAATCATATGAAGATTGGTTCTACCAGCCTGCTTGGCCAGCCGTCAAGCACCGAAAACTTTCAGAAAACACAGGTCCACATCAGCAATAATGAGGAATATAAGGGATATTTTACTTTTCAGAACCTGTACCGCGAGGGAACAGCGGCACTTTTTCAGCAGTTATCTAAAAACTATGAAGTGATCCTGCTTTCCGGAGATAACCAGGGTGAGGAACGACGCCTGAAAGAAATGCTTCCGAAGAACGTCCAGATGCACTTCAACCAGAAACCCGGCGAAAAACTGGAATTCGTCAAACGCCTGCAACAACAGGGTAAAAAAGTGATGATGGTAGGCGACGGACTCAACGACGCGGGAGCTCTTGCCGCCAGCGATGTGGGTATCGCGATTTCAGAAGACATTAACGTGTTTTCCCCGGCATGCGACGGGATCATGGACGCCAGATCTTACCAGCAACTTGGCCGTTTTCTGAAAATTTCACAGGGAGGAATCTCGATCATCCAGTGGAGTTTCCTGCTTTCACTGGCCTATAACCTCGTAGGGCTGGGATTTGCCATAAGTGGCAACCTAATGCCAGTGGTAGCAGCAATCCTGATGCCATTGAGTTCCATTAGCGTGGTCGTTTTTACCACGTTCCTGAGCAACCTGATTTCCCGGAAAATAAAATCGGTATAAAACCCGAAAGCTGACCAATGTCATTTTTTACCAGCCAGGCGGCCAATACTTTTACCACCACAAAATACCGATGATGAATATCATTTACCTCTTACTGGCGATAAGTGTCATAGTAGCACTGGTCTTTTTCGCGGCTTTTATCATATCGGTCAAAAACGGGCAATACGACGATGTTTACACCCCTTCTGTACGCATGTTGTTTGAAGATGAGCTCGTGGATCAAGAGAAGGAAACCCATCAACAATCTACAGTCAATAAAGTGAAATCAAATTAATTATGGAAGTACAGCAATTTTATTACGATAACAAGATCGTAAAGAAATTTATCATCGCCACGATGTTCTGGGGGATCATCGGGATGAGCGTAGGGCTACTGCTCGCTTTTATGTTTCTTTTCCCCAATCTCACTGAAGGCATTTCCTGGCTGAGCTTCGGAAGGCTTCGCCCGCTGCATACCAACGCGGTAATTTTTGCATTTGTAGGGAATGCGATCTTTGCGGGCGTTTATTATTCTACCCAGCGGTTACTGAAGGCGAGGATGTTCAGCGATGCACTGAGCAATATCAATTTCTGGGGCTGGCAGCTCATTATTGTGGGAGCGGCCATCACATTGCCGCTGGGTTATACCACGTCAAAAGAATACGCTGAACTGGAATGGCCTTTTGATATCGCCATTGCAGTGATCTGGGTCTCTTTCGGGATCAACCTCATTGGGACCATGCTTCGCAGAAGACAGCGGCATCTTTATGTAGCCATCTGGTTTTACCTGGCGACATTTGTAACCGTAGCCGTGCTGCATATTTTCAACAATATTGAACTTCCTGTAAGCGCACTCAAAAGCTATTCGGTATATGCCGGGGTGCAGGACGCACTGGTGCAATGGTGGTATGGTCATAATGCCGTGGCATTTTTTCTTACCACGCCTTTCCTGGGCTTGATGTATTACTTTGTTCCGAAAGCTGCCAACAGGCCGGTTTACTCTTATCGCCTGTCTATCGTGCATTTCTGGTCGCTCATTTTTATTTATATCTGGGCCGGGCCTCACCACTTGCTTTATACCGCTTTACCAGACTGGGCACAAAATCTTGGTGTCGCATTTTCGGTGATGTTGTTGTTCCCATCCTGGGGAGGAATGATCAATGGTTTACTGACCTTACGCGGGGCCTGGGACAAGGTTCGCGTGGACCCGGTACTCAAGTTCATGGTGGTCGCTATTACTGGTTACGGAATGGCCACTTTTGAAGGCCCCATGCTTTCCCTGAAAAACGTCAATGCGATCGCTCATTTCAGTGACTGGATCATCGCGCACGTTCATGTGGGCGCACTCGCCTGGAATGGCTTTCTCACCTTCGGAATGGTTTACTGGCTGGTTCCGAAATTGTTCAAAACCCAATTATGGTCGGTAAAACTTGCCAACACCCATTTCTGGATCGGTACGCTGGGCATCATTCTCTATGCCTTACCGATGTATGTAGCCGGGTTTGTCCAGGCTTCTATGTGGAAACAGTTCAATCCAGACGGGACACTTACCTACGGAAATTTCCTGGAAACCGTTACCCAGATCATCCCGATGTACTGGATGCGGGCCATCGGGGGCAGTCTATACATTTTGGGAGCCTTTGTAATGCTCTATAATATTGTAAAAACCGTCAAACAGGGCAGCACCGTGGAAGATGAGCTGGCTGAAGCCATGCCGCTGGCAAAAGTAACCCACAAACGTACTGCGGGGGAAGCCTGGCATAGCTGGCTGGAAAGAAGGCCGGTAAAATTGACCATTTACGCCACGATCGCTATTCTGATTGGTGGAATGGTTCAGATCATTCCCTCGCTGATGGTAGATGAATACGTCCCGGTAATTTCCAGCGTCAAGCCTTATACACCACTGGAACTGGAAGGCAGGGACCTGTACATCAGGGAAGGTTGTGTTTCCTGCCATTCCCAGATGATCAGGCCATTCCGAAGTGAAGTGGAACGCTATGGTGAATATTCAAAAGCCGGCGAATATGTATATGATCATCCGTTCTTATGGGGTAGCAAGCGCACCGGGCCAGACCTACATCGCGTGGGCCAGAAATATTCTGATAACTGGCACCTGAATCACCTGTACGATCCTCAAAGTACCTCCTCCGGTTCGATCATGCCGAGCTATCAATGGCTTATCAATAACGAACTGGACAAATCCAAAACAGAAGAAAAAATGCGTGCGATGCAAACACTGGGCGTGCCATATTCCGAAGAAGAGATCGCCCGCGCCCAGCAATGGATGCAGGAACAGGGCACCCAGATCGAGCAGAATCTGTATACAGATCCTGATTTTGCTGCTTCTTATGAAGCCAGCAAGCAGGCTGCTGCCGAGAATGGGGAAGATTTCATCGACATGCGCAACCGCGAGATCGTAGCACTTATCGCTTACCTGCAACGCCTGGGAACCGATATCAAAACCGGTGACGAAGAACTTTCAAGTACAACCAACTAAAACTGCCAATCATGTTGAAATATGTAAAAGGACCTTTGGAAAATATAGACGGGGTAGCGATCTATCCCATCATTTCGCTGCTCATTTTCTTCCTATTCTTTGCCGCGCTGTTCTGGTGGGTGATAACGGCCAGAAAGGAATACATCTCTGAAATGAGCAATATCCCCCTTGAAACCGAAAAGGCTCATACTAACCTAAGTTCTCTAAAACAAGGATCATGAAAAGACTATTCAGCTTTCTAAGAATTACCGGCTTGGTGGTCCTGGCGATCATCCTAACAGAGATCACACTGGATACGGGAGACCAGTGGGCTTTCGAAAAATATCCTGTGCTATGGCTGATCCTGGCCGTGATCCTTGTACTTGCCATCGCCATCGAAGCTTCCGTAGCATCGCTGGAAAAAATACTTTTCAGGTCCTTATCACCAGAAGCACAGCAACGCTACCTCAACCATACTGCTGAAAAGCGTGCTGCCAGATTTGCCTGGATCAGTCAAACTTATGAGCGCTTGCTGGACAAAAAACCGATTGAAAAGGAAGATGAGATCATCCTGGATCATAATTATGACGGCATCAGGGAACTGGATAACAGTTTACCGCCATGGTGGCTCTATGGTTTTTACGCGAGTATGATCTTCGCCTTCATTTACCTGGTAAATTACCACCTCCTGGGAGGAGATACCCAAAAAGAGGAATATGTGCAGGAAATTACCCAGGCTCAGGAAGCGATCGAAGCTTATAAAAAGACCGCCAAAGGGCTGGTTGACGAAAATACGGTGGAATTGCTTACCGGGGAAGACGACGTCAAAGCAGGGCAGGCCATTTTTACCGCTAATTGCGTAGCCTGTCATAAAGTAGATGCCGGGGGCGGAATTGGCCCCAACCTTACCGATGATTACTGGATCCTGGGTGGTGGAATCAAAAATGTGTTCCATACCATCTCCGAAGGTGGAAGACCCGGAAAAGGAATGATTTCCTGGAAAACCGATCTGAAACCTGATGAAATTGCGCAGGTGGCAAGTTATGTGCTCAGCCTTCACGGCACCCAGCCGGCAGAACCTAAAGAACCACAGGGTGAACTCTGGATAGACCCTAATGCTCCGGTAGATGAAGTGAGCGTCAAAAATCAAGGTGATGACATCGAAATCATCATGGAAAATACAAGCGAAGAATAAGAATTATTTGGTGTGGAAAGGGAGAAGTTCAGAGACAGTATCGCAACCGTAGACCAACAGGGCAAACGCTCGTGGGTGTATCCAAGAAAACCCGCTGGCCGGTTGTATCGCTACCGCCAGTACGTTAGTTACCTCTTGCTGGCATTTCTGGTCGCTTCTCCCTTTATCAAAATTAACGGAAACCAGTTCCTGATGTTTAATGTACTGGAGCGGCGCTTCAGTATTTTCGGGTTCACCTTCTGGCCGCAGGATTTTTACATTTTTGTGCTCATTATGATCATCGGTGTGGTGTTCATCATTCTCTTTACGGTCGCCTTCGGAAGAATTTTCTGCGGATGGATCTGCCCCCAGACCATTTTCATGGAAATGGTTTTCCGAAGAATTGAATACTGGATCGAAGGAGACCGCGGCAAACAGATCAAACTGGACAAACAAAAATGGAACGCTGAAAAGCTGCGAAAAAAACTGATGAAATGGAGCATCTTTTTCTTCATTTCCTTTTTGATTGCCAATATTTTCCTGGCGTACCTCATTGGTAGCGACCGCTTGTTGCTGTATGTTTTTGAAGGTCCATCCGCTCACCTGAGCACCCTGCTCTCCCTGCTTATTTTTACCGCCGTTTTTTATTTTGTTTTTGCCTGGTTTCGCGAACAGGTTTGCGTGATCGCCTGCCCTTACGGTAGGTTGCAGGGTGTGCTGCTGGATGAACGCTCTATCGTAGTGGCGTACGATTACCAGCGAGGGGAAAAGGAAAAAGGTCGGGCCAAATTTAAGAAGAATGAAAACCGCGCCGCGACCGGTAAAGGTGATTGCATTGACTGCCTGCAATGCGTGCAGGTTTGCCCTACCGGAATCGACATCCGGAACGGGACGCAGCTGGAATGCGTGAACTGCACCGCCTGTATCGACGCCTGCAATACGATGATGGAGGCGGTTGATCTGCCCAAAGGCCTGATTCGTTATGCCAGCGAAGCCAATATTCGGAAAAAGGAGCCGTTTCGATTTACCGCCAGGTTAAAGGCTTATTCCGCAGTATTGCTCATTTTGATAGGCGTGCTTTCAGGTTTGCTTTTTCTCCGAAGTGATATTGAAGCCAATGTACTTCGGCTGCCGGGACAGCTTTATCAGCATCGGGAAAACGGGATTATCAGCAACGTTTACACTTATAAACTGATCAACAAGACCAGCCTCGACTATGAAGACCTCCAGTTCCGCCTTTTATCACATTCCGGAGAAATTGAAACGATCGGGAACCAGTTTATTAGCGTAGCATCGAACAGTTTCAGCGAGGGAACTCTTTTTGTGAACATCAGCCGGAAGAGCCTTGCAAAAGAAAAAGAAAAACTGGAGATCGGCGTGTACAGCAACGATCATCTAATTGAAACCACTTCGGTCACTTTTATGGGGCCGAGAACTTATAAATAAAACTCATGAAAACGAAATTCAACTGGGGAACAGGACTGGCGATCGGGATGATTTTGTTCGTTTCTTTCATACTCTTTCTCGTAACCACGATGCTTACCAGTGCAAAATATGAGCACGACCTGGTTACCGAAGATTATTATGCGGCAGAATTGCACTACCAGAACGACATTGATGCAGAACAGAACCTGCAGCGCCTTCCAAGCCCCGCGATCCTTGAAAAAAAACGGGAGGGACTGAAGTTTCATTTTCCTTCGGGAATGGACCCGGAAAAGATCGAGGGCAGGATTAGCCTGTATAGGCCTTCGAACAAGCAATTGGATTTCAACTACCAGCTCAGGCAACCTGAAAATGCTGAAATTGTGATTCCCGCAAAGCTGCTTCAGCCGGGAAGATGGAACCTCATCGTTTTCTGGAATTATGAAGGCAAAGAATTCCTCTATAAAAAAGAACTGGTGTACTGATGTTACTTTCTGCTGTCATATTGGGAATATTCGGTAGTCTTCATTGCGTGGGAATGTGCGGGCCCATTGCCTTCCTCCTTCCGCTGGACCGAAAACATCCCGCAAAAAAATTACTGCAAACCGGGCTCTACCACCTTGGCAGACTACTGAGCTATGCCAGTCTTGGATTATTGGTTGGATTGCTGGGAAGCGGCTTTGCCCTTTTCGGAGTTCAGCAGGAGTTATCGATCGCAGTAGGCGTTATCATGCTCGTTTTTGTGCTCATCCCAAAACTGAATCCAGACAGGATGCAGTTTAACGGAAAACTCTGGTCACTAGCAGGAAACATCAGGAACAAGTTGGGCCAGGAACTGAAAAAGAAAAAGCCGGAAACCTTTTTTCTGGTGGGAGTTCTGAATGGACTGCTGCCCTGCGGACTGGTTTATATGGCAGTATTCGGAGCGATCGCTACCGCCAGTTTACTGGAAAGCTCACTGTATATGATGCTCTTCGGAATAGGAACCATCCCGTTGATGACCACAGCGATATGGCTCGGAACGATCCTGAATCAAAACCTTCGAAAACGCCTGGTACGACTGATTCCTATTATGACTTTTGCGGTGGCGTGCTGGTTTATCATTCGGGGACTGGGACTGGAAATTCCGTTTTTGTCACCTGGCGAAAATGTGGCCGTTCAACAGGTTGGAGCAGCCATCAATTGTCATTGATGCTGTGTAACAGAAGTAGCTTCAGAAACTCAAAACCCGAATTAAATTTATAGTATAACAATCTAAAATTCAACAACATGAAAATAGAACAGATATATACCGGATGCCTCGCCCATGCCGCTTATTATATAGAAAGCAATGGAGAAGCTGCAATTTTTGACCCGCTGAGAGAAGTTCAGCCATACATCGATCGTGCAAAAAAAGACAATGCAAAGATCAAATACGTTTTTGAAACGCATTTTCATGCCGATTTTGTGAGCGGTCATCTCGATCTTCAGAAAAAAACCGGGGCACAGATCGTTTTTGGTCCCGGTGCCAAACCCAATTATGAGGCTATCATTGCAGAAGATGGACAGCTTTTTGCCATTGGGAACTACAAGGTTAAAGCGATCCATACCCCCGGGCATACCATGGAAAGCACCACCTACCTGCTGGTAGACGATAATATGAAAGAACACGGCATCATCACCGGCGACACGCTGTTCATTGGAGATGTTGGCCGTCCGGACCTCGCCCAACATGTGGTGGCCGATCTAACCGAAGAAAAACTGGCCGGTCATCTCTACGATTCCCTGCGCAATAAGATCATGCCTCTAAGAGATGATCTGATCGTGTATCCCAATCACGGCGCGGGTTCAGCCTGCGGAAAGAAGATGAGCAAGGAAACCACCGATACTCTGGGCAATCAGAAAAAGACCAATTACGCCCTTCGTGCCGATATGACCAGGGAAGAGTTTATCCAGGAATTGCTTACCGGACTTACCACGCCGCCGGGTTATTTCCCTCAAAACGTGTTAATGAACATTGGGGGTTACGAAAGCTTTGATGAGATCATGAAACAGGCTGCGACTCCGTTAAAACCTGCGGAATTCGAGGTTGCAGCCGGAGAGCTGGAAGCACTGGTCCTGGATACCCGTGATGCCGAAAATTTTGCGGAAGGACATATTCCCGGCAGTATCAATATCGGGCTGGATGGCAATTTTGCTCCTTGGGTTGGAGAACTGATCCCTGACCTGGAAACACCCATCTTACTGGTTACTGAAATTGGTCGTGAAGAAGAAGCGATCACCCGCCTATCCCGGGTAGGATATGACAATACCCGCGGATACCTGAAAAACGGCCTTGGAAGCTGGAAGAGAGCTGGACTTGCAACTGAAAAGATCAATCGCATCACGGCTGAAGAACTTAAAAAGCTGCTTTCCGAACAAAAAATCAAAGTCATAGATGTTCGTAAAAAGAGCGAATACGATTCAGAACACCTGCTCGATGCCATAAATGTTCCTTTAAACCAGATCAATCAGCATTTAGACCAGTTCGCAAAAAATGAATTTTTCGTCCTGCATTGTGCGGGGGGCTACCGAAGCATGATCGCCGCTTCCATATTACAGCAACGAGGATGGGATAATTTCAGCGATGTGATCGATGGATTTAAAGCTATCAAAGAAGCAGGATTACCGGTATCTGATTACGTTTGTCCTTCTACACTTTTATAAATCAAGCCTCAAGAGGAATAGAAAAGCCGCATGAAAATACGGCTTTTCTATTTCATAATTTAAGAGACGGTATAAATCCTTACCGGTCCAATCATTCCGGAAGATTGCAATTTCTGGTAAGAGGTCCATCCCTGGGCAACCGGGTTATCTTTTAATGATTTCATATAATTTCCCAAAGTTGTTGTAATTTGAACCTGTAGTTGATTACTGCCTATTCTCAAGGCCTTCCCTAAACGATATTGATGTTTGCCGTACCAGACACTCCCCAATTTGTTTCCATTCAGGATAACTTCTGAAATTCCGTAAACTTTACCTAGATCCAAGAAATATTGACCAGCATCTGCGCCAAAATCAAAATTGGTTTGATACAATAGAGTACCCGAAAAATTTTGAAGATCATCCGTTTCCTTTAAATCTTTCAAAAGTGGCCATTCCCGATTTTGCAAATTTCCATCCACTTTATGCAATTTGATTTTCCATGGGCCATTAATCTTTTCCATTTCGGTTAAAATTCCCATTTCTGACACAAATTCTTCGGTTGTCCATTGATCCCGAAGTACTATTAGTTTTGATTCAGCCGGGCCGAGTTTCAGCAAATAAGAACCGTTTGCAGCCAATTTTATACGGAACTTCTCTCCGGTTTCGGGGTCCCAAACTTCAGCAACCTTTCGGGAACTATGGAATATAAGATCTGTTTCCTGTGATTCAGACTGATTATAATTGACAAAAAAATAATAGTCGGCTGCGTCAGAACCATACCTAATGTGACTCAAAAATTTATTTGGTTTTGAGATCTGAATACCTGGATCGATTCCGAAACGCTTCTGAATATTTTGATACCAGCTAATAAAATCTTTTTGAGGTCTATCTACTATCCCGGTTTTAGAATCATCTGGGAAAGCTTCAAAAATTTCCGCAATCTTCCTATTTTCTTCAGCCTGTTGAAGCATTGCCGTTTGAGTTGGTTTTTGACCCACGAAAATAATTTTCCCTCCCTGTCTTTGAAATTCAGCAATTTTCCGGGCGGTTTCTGGCAGCATACTTACCACATCCAACAACATTAGCACGCGATACTTTCTTTCGTTGTAGACAATTTGCTTCGGTTGGATCTGTGATTGTTGAATGATTTTTTCGCTGATATAATCTGCCGAATTTCCGCACTGTTGAATGGCTTCCCAAACCTGATGCTGATAGGAAGGATACGCCATTTCCGGAAAAGGATCGCGCATGGGCCCATGTATTTTCCAAAGATCTGCTATGGGATGCAAAATTGCGATATCTGAATGGAGTTCCGTATTCTGGAAAATAGCATATAACCTTGCTTTATAATCTGCCCATTTTCTGAAATAGGGCCACCAGGTATTGCGCTCATTCAAAAATGTACCATATCGAATCCAGCCTGGAAATGGTGCTTCAGGCGGACTGTAATTGAATCCATGCAATATAGAATGAGTGACACCAGACAAAATACTCTGATCTCCAGCAATCTTAATCTCTTCCAGCGTTGTAGTAAAAACACGATTTGTATTGGTAATCTCTTCGCAACTCACCAGTTTTTTACCAGCAAACCGGGCACCACTGGAAACAAATTTATTGATCATCGTATAGGCACGACCCTCCCGGTAATTTTCATCGGAAAATACCGCCCCTGCGCTATTTCCCATCCAGGTTTCATTTTCAGGAATATCAATATGCATACTGCTTTCCAGGGGATGACATTCCCTTCCGTAGGCCTGCATCCTTGACTGTACCCCGTGAAGATGACACCAGTTTGTAAAAGGTTCTATGAATCGCTCACGGAAAAGATCATTTTTTAGGGTTTCAAAATCATAGCGAACCCTGTTAATCTTCTCCTGAAATTCATCTGAAAATTTCGCTCCATAATCCTCTTGCACGGGATTTCCCATATGCCCGATCTTAAAGAGCAAAAACGGCAGGTATTTTTCGAGGTCATAACCGAAACGTTCCTTAAAAACTTCTGGAAAATCTTCATTCCAATTAGCCCCTTCAAGTTCAATACTATCTGTAAAAAACGCCCGGAAATAATTGCCAAAATTGCCGAGCTTTTCAGTGAGTCTTTTAGACATTCTTTCAAAATAGTTCTGTATTGCAGACTCATTGAAGTGATTCAGGACCGGACCATTTGCTCCTGGCGCACCATTGATCACCGCCATATAACCGGTGATTTTCACCAGATAATAAAGCTCTTTGGGGGTTTTCTGAGCCTGGATCCTGATCATCCCCTCTGCATCTGGTTGAATATCTATTGCAAAATTGGTAGTATTTAGGTTTTGTGGAGCAAGCTTTACCATATGTAGTTCCTTAAAACTGTTGGAGTGGGGAGAATAGATCTTCGGACTTACTTCATCTAGAATATCAGTCACTGGTATGGAATAATCTGTATTGGCTTGCAGGCTACGAGTTCCCAATGCCATTAGCTGAATTTGCTCTTCTTTTTTTAAAAATTCTCCTCCAAACGGCCAGCCTGAACCCACGATCATATCACAAATTAGTCCACGTTTTTTGGCCTCATTTACAGTAAATTCTAACATTTCCAGCCATTCGTCTCCCAGCCATTCTAAAGAAGAAATGCCAAGGTCATTTGTTCGCTCGGGAAATTTAATAGGGTTAATCTCTACTCCTCCAATACCAGCGGCCTGAAGAACATCCAATTCCCGAAGCAATTCTTCCTTACGCAGTTTATCCCCATTCCACCACCATCTTACAAATGGCCTAAATTTATTTTCAGGGTCCTGGAATTTTTTAAAATGATCCACGCTAATATCAGATTCACTCGGAAAAATTTTTGAATAGGAATTGGTATAACTAAAAAATGATATGCCTAATGAAGAAAGTGCTGATAATTGGAGAAAATCTTTTCTATCCATTCGTGTTAAACTTTCTTAAATCTACGCTAAATCGTTTTAGTTAACAAATTTTATTCCTCAAACTGAAAGATCTCTTCGATTTGCAATTTGAATAATTGCGAGAACCGAAAGGCCAGAGGCAAACTGGGATCAAACTTGCCTTTTTCAATAGCATTGATGGTTTGGCGGGAAACACCGGCTTTTTCTGCCAGTTCTGCCTGGGTCATATCCTTTTCTGCACGGAGTACTTTGAGTCGGTTTTTCATTTGAACTGGAAGTGTGATCGAACAATAGAGATTAAATAGGATATTCCCACGAGTAAAACCAGGTGACTGATCTCAGCATCAAATCCAATCACGTTCGTCACATCAAGCGCCGAATAGGTAATTCCGCCAACTACTGCGACGCCAAGGGCAATTCCCATTGCCTGTAACGCAATAAGCCTCTGTAATTCGTCCAGAGATTTCACATACTGGATGTTCGCCCGGATCATCATAATTCCTACACCCAGGTTTATTAAAATGAAAATGATCGTTAGAACCTTATTATCGTTCCATAAAAATTCTGACCCAAATATTGCCAGGGTTAAGCTGAATACCCATAAACCCGTCCACATCGCGAGCTTTTTGGTACGCTTCTTCTGTAAAGTGATGTAAGTCATTGTAAATAAAATTTGATTAATTGTAAAGTTTATTTTACAAATATAAATTTAAAGATTGAATGTCAAGCATACTTTACAAAAAATTTACAATGGAAATATCTGAGGTCCTAATTTAGACCGTTTAATAGGCTGCAGTGAGAGAAAGGCAATAGGCCTCATCTCTGTTTCCATAAATCGGAACAGAGATTTCGTGAAGTTATAGGCGTTCTTGCTTCAGAAGGTATTACGAGGCTAAAACATTGATGACCGCACTTACCACCGCGACTAAAATAAATGCCAAGGTAATGGTCGCCATGATTTTAACAACCGGATGAACTCCTTCTAAAGAATGTTTGTAGTTGTGCAAGAAATCGGTAAAAAGTTCCATACGCTAAAGTTTTAAGGTTATAACTGACTATAATTTAGCATTTTATAGCCTTATTAAGAAATCAAATCGTTGAAGGCGAAGAATATTAGATGTAATGCATAGGCGGATCAAACACCTGTTAAAATTTCCTGCAAAATTGTCAAATGGAGTCCTTATTTTTAGCAAATAGAGTAGTTTCCTCCCATGCGAAAATATGATGCGGTTATAATTGGCTCTGGTCCAAACGGTCTGGCAGCCGGTATTGAAATGAGTCGACAGGGTCTTCAGGTTTTGATCCTGGAAGCACAGGAAACTATTGGCGGCGGAATGCGTTCAGGTTCGTACACGCTTCCAGGTTTCATCCATGATCATTGCTCGGCGGTTCATCCTGCCGGTTATCTTTCGCCGTATTTCAAAACCTTACCGCTTACCGATTTCGGTCTCGAATGGATACACCCGGAAATTTCTGTGGCCCATCCTCTGGAAAACGAACCGGCAGCCATGCTCTATCAGTCGATTGAGAAGACCTCTGCGGAATTGGGACTAGATAATGAAAACTGGAAGAACTCCTTCAGCTATTTCGTAGAACACGGTGAAAAGCTGCTCCGCGCTGGGATGGCACCATTGCAATTTCCGAAAAATCCCTTTTTATTGGCTAATTTCGGTATCAAAGGTTTGCAATCAGCTGAAAATTTTGTTCAGAAAAACCTGGTGACCAACCGGGCAAAGGCTCTTTTTGCCGGTTGTGCTGGACACAGCATACTTCCGCTATCCAAAAGATTAACGGCGGCTGTAGGAATGATGTTCGTCATCCAGGGCCATCTCGCAACATGGCCGGTGATTAAGGGAGGGACCGAAAATTTAGCCGTGGCCCTCAAAAACTATTTTTTAAAGCTAGGCGGAGAGATCCAGACTTCCTTCAGAGTCGAAAATTTTGGTCAGCTACCCGAAGCTTCCTGTTATCTTTTCGATACCAGTCCTGCCCAGTTGATCAAAATTGCCCAGGATCAACTTCCGAATTCCTATACCAAGAAACTGAAAAATTACCGGTATGGGCCAGGAATTTTCAAGCTGGATTGGGCGCTTTCCGGATCAATTCCCTGGAAAGACCCAAATTGTGAAAAAGCCAGCACTGTTCATGTAGGTGGGACTTTTGCTGAAATTGCCCGTAGCGAAGCCTCCGTGTGGAAGGGTCAACACGCGGATGAACCGTTTCTTATCCTCTGCCAGCAAAGTGAAATAGACCGCTCGCGTGCCCCCAGGGCTTCGCATACCGGTTATGCTTATTGCCATGTTCCACAGGGTTCAAGGCTCGATCAAACAGCCGCTATCGAAAACCAGATCGAACGTTTTGCTCCAGGCTTTAAAGACCTTATCCTAGCTCGGAAAAGCACTAATTGCAAAGAGTTTGAGGATGATAACTCCAACTATCTAGGCGGAGCAATCACCGGTGGAGTGGCCGATCTGAAACAATTTTTCTTCCGGCCAGCCATTAAACTGGACCCCTACAGCACGCCCAATAAGAAAATTTTCATCTGTTCGGCTGCTACTCCACCGGGCGGCGGGGTTCATGGAATGTGCGGCTATTATGCCGCCAGATCGGCTTTAAAAAAGGTTTTTGGCAAGAAGGCTTCGACGATTTGAAATACTTCTAAAGATTTTCTTTAAGGAAGGTTAAATAATTATAATTCAACTTCTTAAGCTAAACCATTTCAGTTGATTTAGTTACCTTCAAAAGAAAAACTATGAGCCATACTGTAAAAATCAAGTCGATTAACCAAATTACCCACGACGTCAAGCAGTTCAACCTGGAAAAACCTTCCGGTTACGAATTTACTCCGGGCCACGCCACCGAGGTTTCCATCAACAAAGAGGGCTGGAAAGACGAAAAACGCCCATTTACCTTTACCAGCCTGAACGAAACTCCCGAATTGCAATTTACCATTAAGATCTATCCCGATCATGATGGTGTGACCGAACAACTGGACAAACTGGAAGCGGGCGATGAGTTGATCATTCGGGATACCTGGGGTGCCATTGAATATAAAGGTCCGGGATATTTTATCGCCGGTGGAGCAGGAATTACTCCCTACCTCGCTATTTTTCGTGAACTGGAAAAAAAGGGTGAAACTGAAGGCAACCGACTCATTTTTTCCAATAAAACCGATAAAGATATCATCTTAAAAGAAGAGCTGGACCGCATTATGAATGGGAAAACAACCTACGTGATTACCGACCAGGAAGACACCAGTCACACCAAAGCGTATCTCGACGAAGACTTCCTGAAAAAAGAAATTTCGGACCTGGATAAGCGCTTCTATGTGTGTGGTCCACCGGAAATGACCGAAGAAGTAGAAAAAATTCTGAAAAAACTGGGAGCCAATACTGATTCTATTCAACTAGACGACCAGTAATTCACTGAAAATAAGGCTTTTAAACTACCGTAAAATATTTTTCAGATTTGTATCAGCGAATGGTTTTTCATCTATATTCGCACGGTTTTTAAATCAATGACAAATGAAAAAATTTTTACTTGGTGTACTACCGGTTTTTGCAGTGATCACAATGGTTTCATGTCGCGAAAATTCAGCTGAAAGCGCTGAAGATCTTAGCGAAGAAACCAGCATCAACTCAGAAATGATGGAAGAAGCTCCGGTGATGGAAGAAAAAACTGTAGACAGTATGGAGACTACTGTTGATAGTTTGACCACTGCTGTAGATTCGGTAGCTACCGAAACAGTTGAACAATAAGCTTATTCAAGACTATTTCACAGGGCCCTCATACGAGGGCCTTTTTTTGTCACACACCCCATTTTCTTTGCTTTTAAACCAATAAATCGTACTTTCGGGTTTCTTTGAGAAAAAACCCTATATGTCTCAATTCTGGCTTTACCTTCAACTCGGTCTGGAACACGTTCTGGACTGGAACGCATACGATCACATTCTTTTTCTTGTTGCCCTGGTGGCTTCATACAGTTTTAGCAGCTGGAAGCAGGTTTTAGGCCTCGTCTCGCTTTTCACACTGGGACACACACTGGCGCTTTTTCTTTCCACCTACGGAATTGTAAAAGTAGACACCGCTTATGTAGAATTTCTGATTCCGGTTACGATCATCGTTACTGCACTCTACGATATATTTACCGCCGGAAAGAAACTGAAAAACCAGAATATCAACCTGCTCTATTTCACAACGGTTTTCTTTGGGCTAATTCACGGCCTGGGATTCTCTTCCTACTTCAAAATGATCGCGGCTTCTTCAGATAGTAAACTGGCACCACTGCTGGAATTTGCCCTGGGCATCGAACTCGCGCAGCTTATCGTGGTCCTTTCGGTATTGATCCTGGCCTTTATCCTTCAGAATATTCTGAATATTTCCAAAAGAGACTGGATCCTGGTAGTAAGCTCCATTGTGATTGGGATCGTGCTGCCAATTCTGAAAGAAAATTACCTGGCGCTTTAGATTTTGACCAATAAAACTTTACATTTCCAGATAATCATTTAATTTGCAGAGAATTGTTATCGGAATTTGCCTGAATTAAATGAAAAGGGAAAAACAGCTGAAATACGATAAGGCTTATCTTCGTATTGCCAAGGAGTGGAGCAAGCTCTCCCACTGTAAAAGAAAACAGGTTGGCGCACTGATTGTAAAAGACAGAATGATCATTTCTGACGGTTATAACGGAACTCCAACCGGTTTTGAAAATTTTTGTGAGGATGAAGAAGGATATACTAAATGGTACGTTCTTCACGCCGAAGCAAATGCGATCCTGAAGGTAGCGGAATCTACGCAAAGCTGCAAGGATGCCACTTTGTACATTACCATGTCTCCCTGTAAGGAATGTAGCAAGCTCATCCACCAATCAGGAATTAAACGCCTGGTGTATCAAATTGACTATAAAGACAATTCCGGATTGCAATTTTTAGAAAAAGCTGGCGTTGAACTGGAACAAATATCAGAGCTGGAAGATTGAAAAAGTATCAGAAAATATACACGCCCCTGCTATTGAGCATTGCCTGTGCCCTGGGTATCTTACTGGGAGCACACCTCAATTATGGTGTTTCTGACCAACTTTTCTCTTCCAATCCCAAAAAACAGAAGCTGAACCGGCTCATCGATTACATAGATTATGAATATGTAGATGAAGTGAACACCGATAGCATTGTGGATGTCACGGTGAATAAGATATTGGAAAACCTGGACCCGCATTCGGTTTATATCCCAAAGGAAGAATATGCCTCGGTAAGCGAGAACATGAAGGGCGATTTTGTGGGAATTGGCGTGAGCTTTTATAAAGTGAACGACACAATTGTGGTAATTCGGCCACTGGAAGGTGGTCCCAGTGAAAATATAGGCATTAAAGGAGGCGACCGGATCTTGTATGCCAATGGCGAGAAACTTTTCAATAGAGACATCAGCGATGATTCATTGACCAACCAGTTAAAAGGAAAAGAAAACAGCAGGGTTACGCTGAAGGTCTTAAGAAAAGGCATTCAGGATTTGCTAACTTTTAAGGTAAAGCGTGGGAAGGTGCCTTTGAAAAGTGTAGACGCATCTTATATGCTAACCCCGAGCCTGGGATATATTAAAATCAATCGCTTTGCAGAAACCACTTTTTCGGAATTTCAAAAAGCAATCAAAAACCTGAAAAATCAGGGTGCCAAACAGATCGCCCTGGACCTGAGAGACAATCCCGGAGGTTACCTTTCCGAAGCCATTAATATTGCTGACGAATTTATTTCTGATGATAAGCTCATCCTATTTACTAAAAATAAAAGCGGCTCCATAGAAAAGACTTTCGCCGAGCGTGAAGGAGAGTTTGAAAACGGAAAAGTATACGTGCTGATCAATGAAAATTCTGCTTCCGCGAGTGAGGTAGTGGCCGGAGCGCTTCAAGACAATGACGTGGGAACGATCGTTGGTCGCCGCAGCTACGGGAAAGGCCTTGTACAGCGCGAAATGGGACTTGGGGATGGAAGCGCCGTTCGGCTTACCATTGCCCGATATTATACGCCTACGGGGCGTTCCATTCAGAAGCCTTACGATAATGGCAATGACGCATATTTTAAAGATTACATGCGCCGCTACAAGAACGGAGAACTGAACAGCCAGGACAGCATTCATGTAAATGATTCACTGCGATATACCACGCCTGGCGGAAAAGTGGTTTACGGTGGCGGAGGTATCATTCCCGATATTTTCGTACCCAAAAATACCGACGCTGAAAAGGAAAAACTGATCTTCCTGCTGCGCGGGGGCTATATGAGCCGATTCGTTTTCGATATTCTGGAAAAAGACAGGTCTCGCTACAATGACATGTCTCTGGAAGAATTTGAAAATAAGGTGGAGGTTAGCAATGAAATGCTGAAAGATTTTTCTACTTACCTGAAAAGAATGGGGGATGTACGAATAAACTTAAGTCAAAAACAGCATGAACCCCTCTTAAAGAAATATCTGAAAGCCGAAATGATCCACCAGCTTTTCGGAACTAATGCATTTGAACGATATTTAAATACCGATGACCGAATAATCGATAAAGTTATCGAATTGTCCGAGCAAAAGTCCTAATTTGGACATGGTGTGAATTTTTTAGCCTTAAATCTAACTGCCTTACTGCCTTTTCTACCCCTGATGTTTTTCATCATTGCGGTAAGTTTTCGCCTGCTCGATAATAGCAGTTTACTCTTTCTTCAGAAAGACATTCTAGTTACCTCTTCCAATGTTTCCCGGAAACTATTAAAGAAACAAATTCGCGAGAATGAAGACCGGGAATTTACCCAGAAACTCAAGCGTGCGCTGCTCTTTAGAAACCTTCAGCAAAGTTTCCTGATTTTCAGCGTGGCGACCCTGCCATTTTTGGCAATGTACCTCTTCTAGTATAGCTTATCGTGAACCTTGGTGTGCTCACCACCATTCCAAACCGTTAGAATATCTGTAGCCACCGCTGCGCCACTTCCTGCTGCGATGGAAAACTGGCTTCTCCACCCGGCAAGCGTCCCGGCAACATACAAACCCTCTTTAACAAGATGGTCCTGGTTCTTCAGTTCAATTCGGTTTTTTTCGAGCTTGGCTCTGGTATGCGGGATCACGTAATCCTCCAGTCCGGAAATTCGGTTGGGAGAATTGTAACCGGTAGCGATTACGACCATTTTCGCCTCATAATCGGCCTTATTGGTCTGTACTTTGAACCCGGAACCAGCTTCAGTAACCGACTTGACTTTTTCCTTTTCCAGAATATCCACCCCGGGATATTGCTCGCGAAGATGGTCTTTGGCCTCCAAAAGGATTTCAGCACCACTCTTTCCGGGGATTATTCCGAAGGCATTATAGAGTTTTGCTGATTGCAGATGAGAAGCCTTCTGGTGCATGACAATTCCCACACGTTTGCCCTCACCGAAACTCTTTTGCAGTCCCGAACCAAGCACCAGTGCACAGGAAATTCCTGCCACTCCGCCACCAATGATCATCACATCGTACTGCATCTAAGAATTGGCTTTTTTGGAAATGCTCCTGGAGATCAGCAAAATTCCCATCAGGCAAATTACACAAAAGCTGGCAAGGATCACGATAAGGCCGTTCCCGCTATCTCCCTCAAAAGGAGCCTGAATATCTAATACGCTAATGCTGATACCTATAAATACAACCGCAAGAAAAATGATTGTGAAAATAATGTACTTCATGAAAATAAACTCTGAATATTCGCCGCGAAAAGTTTAACGGCTATCGCCAGAAGGATCACCCCAAATACCTTTCGCACTACATTGATTCCCTGGGAACCCAGAATCTTCTCAATCTTTGAAGAAGATTTCAGGACCAGATATACAAATATAATATTGAAAACGATAGCTACAATAATATTTACCGTTTCATATTCAGCCTGAAGGGAAACCAGCGAGGTCATGGTACCCGCCCCGGCAATCAAAGGAAAAGCCAAAGGCACTATGGATGCCGTCTCCGGCGCATCGTCTTTATAAAGGCTGATGCCAAGGATCATTTCCAGCGCCAGGAAAAATAAAATAAAAGAACCCGCCACGGCAAAAGAATTTACATCAATCCCAATAAGGTTCAGGATCTCTTTTCCCAAAAACAGGAAAACGATCATGATGATCCCCGCCACGATCGAGGCTTTTTCACTCTGAATATGACCCGTTTTTTTTCTCAGGTCGATGATGATCGGGATACTCCCCACGATATCAATCACCGCAAAAAGAACCATTCCAGCCGTAAATATCTCTCTGAAATCAAGTACGTTAAACATAACCCACCTCTTTTAAAATTGGCCGCAAAAGTACTTCAAGCTTTCAGATTTCTAAATACCTTTCCGGGTTAAATTTATGTGAATTTTCAGGCCTTCATTTTTAAGAGAAAATTATCTTTGCAGCATGTTTCAATTAGGCAAAACTTTAGTTTCAGAAGAGATCATTAAAAATGACTTCGTGTGCAACCTCTCGGCCTGCAAAGGCGCCTGCTGCATAGACGGGGAAGCCGGCGCGCCGGTGGAACCCGAAGAAGTTCCTATCCTCGAAAAGATCTACTCGAAAGTGAAACCATTTCTTCGGAAGGAAGGAATTGAGGCCATTGAAAAACAAGGCACCTATATTCAAACTGAAAACGGCGAACTCGAGACTCCGCTCATTGATGGAGCAGACTGCGCCTACGTCATTTTTGATGAAAAAGGGACTGCACTTTGCGGTATTGAGGAGGCGTATAATGCTGGAGAAATAGACTGGAAAAAACCGGTTTCCTGTCATTTATACCCTGTACGTGTGGATGAATATACCGCGTTCTCGGCAGTGAACTATCATCGCTGGCAGATCTGTGATGATGCCTGCAGCTTAGGAAAAGAACTACAGGTACCGATCTATCAGTTTGTCAAGGAAGGACTCATTAGAAAATTCGGAGCAGACTGGTACCGGGAGCTGGAGGAAACCGCAAAGGCTATCAGAAAGTAATTTAACGCTTTTATAACTTTTCAATAGGCTGAATTACAGAATCTTATAAGTATATTTACAAAACTCTCATTTAGAGATCACATAAATTCCCCGGTCTCGACTCCCCCGATTATTTTACTGAAAGATTACCCTAACAAAGGTAAACAGTTTTACCTGTTTCATATTAATTTTTTTATAGGTGAACCAACCAGAAAATTAGGTAATTCTGTTTTCGAAGTAAGCCGGTGAGAACGACCGGCTTACTTTTTTACCAAATCTCTAAAATTTAACATTTATTTTGTCAGATTTTCACTCTTCCCATTCACGCTTAATAATTTAAAATTCACCCCCGGAGCTTTTCGTTCATAAAATTATTAACATATTATAATCGACTAATTTTCAGCTATTTAAATTGAATCTATTCAGTTAAGTAATTCTTCTGCATCATTTCCCGTGTTGAAAACTTTGTTGAAAACGTTTGGGCTGATTTCTTTCATTATCTGTCTCATTTTTAAATATTTGTTAAATACTTTTCAATTAACCATAACCGAAAACACTAAGACCAATGGCGCAGCAGGAACCCATTTTGCAGGAAAATAAAGACCGGTTTGTGATCTTCCCGATCAAACACCATGATATTTGGGACTGGTACAAGAAAATGGAGGCCTGTTTCTGGACTGCTGAAGAGATCGATCTACACCAGGACCTGAACGACTGGAACAACAAATTGAATGCAGACGAGCGCTATTTCATCAAACACATCCTGGCATTTTTTGCCGCTTCAGACGGGATTGTCAATGAAAACCTGGCTGAAAATTTTGTGAACGAAGTCCAGTATTCAGAAGCCAAGTTCTTTTATGGTTTTCAGATCATGATGGAAAATATCCATTCTGAAACCTATTCCCTGCTTATCGACACCTATGTGAAAGACGACAAGGAAAAAGATAAATTATTCAAGGCGATCGAAGTGTTTCCGGCAATTAAGAAAAAAGCCGACTGGGCACTGAAGTGGATCGAGTCTGATTCTTTTGCAGAAAGACTGATCGCATTTGCTGCCGTCGAGGGGATTTTCTTTTCAGGAGCCTTCTGCTCGATCTTCTGGTTGAAAAAACGAGGATTGATGCCGGGTCTTACTTTCTCCAATGAATTGATTTCCCGCGATGAAGGAATGCACTGCGATTTTGCGGTTCACCTTCATAACAACCACCTTCTCAACAAAGTCTCAAAAGAAAAGATCCGCGAGATCATCGTGGATGCCCTAAATATAGAGCGCGAGTTCATTACCGAATCGCTACCTGTTAGCCTTATCGGGATGAACGCGAAACTGATGACGCAGTATCTGGAATTCTTAACCGATCGACTTTTAGTGGAACTGGAATGCGAAAAAGAATACAATGTGTCGAATCCGTTTGATTTTATGGATATGATCAACCTGCAGGGGAAGACCAACTTCTTCGAAAAACGCGTGAGCGAATACCAGAAAGCGGGAGTCATGAACAAAGACAAAGAATCGGATAACATCAGTTTCGACGCCGATTTTTAAAAAGCGCAACTGCGTCGTGCCCCCCAACGCGGCGCAAGTTGGACTTTTCAACAATTCATTTTTTTAAATTTTTCAATTAACCGAAAGTTTCGGGTGGGATCGTTTTGTCCCTTCCGCAGCCCAGACTAACAAAATTTGTAGCGCATGTATGTAGTTAAAAGAGACGGACGAAAAGAACCGGTGATGTTCGATAAGATCACCGCCAGGGTTAAAAAACTCTGTTATGGCCTGAACGAACTGGTAGATCCTGTAAAGGTCGCCATGAGAGTGATCGAAGGATTGTACGATAATGTAACGACCAGTGAACTCGACAATCTGGCTGCGGAAATTGCCGCGACCATGACTACATCCCACCCGGATTATGCAAAACTGGCTGCCAGGATTTCGGTTTCCAACCTGCATAAAAATACGAAGAAGACTTTTTCTGAAGTGATGACCGATCTGTATGAGTATGTAAATCCGCGTACTGAAGAAAAAGCTCCGCTTATTTCAGATGAAGTATATAAAGTGATCATGGATAATCGGGAAAAACTGGATTCTACGATCATCTACAACCGCGATTTTGGCTACGATTATTTCGGTTTTAAAACTTTAGAGCGCTCTTATTTACTGAAGATCAATGGTGAAATTGCTGAAAGACCGCAACACATGCTTATGCGGGTTTCTATTGGTATTCACCCTGATGATCTTGATGCGGCCGTAGAGACCTACGAGCTGATGTCTAAAAAATATTTTACACACGCTACCCCAACACTTTTTAACGCCGGAACTCCAAAACCGCAAATGTCTTCCTGTTTCTTATTAACGATGCAGGATGATAGTATCGATGGTATTTACGATACGTTGAAGCAAACCGCGAAGATCTCACAATCGGCTGGAGGAATAGGATTATCTATTCACAATGTGAGGGCTACCGGTTCTTATATCTCCGGAACCAACGGCACCTCTAACGGAATCGTTCCAATGCTTCGTGTTTTCAATGACACCGCGCGTTATGTAGACCAGGGAGGCGGAAAAAGAAAAGGTTCCTTTGCCATTTATATGGAACCCTGGCATGCTGATATTTTTGATTTCCTGGATCTGAAGAAGAACCACGGAAAAGAGGAAATGCGTGCCCGTGACCTGTTCTACGCGATGTGGATGTCTGATCTTTTTATGAAACGTGTGCAGGAAGATGGAAAATGGACGCTGATGTGCCCGCACGAATGCCCTGGACTGTACGATACATACGGAGACGAATTTGAAGCCTTGTATACCAAATACGAAACTGAGAATAAAGGCCGTAAAACGATCAAAGCACGCGAACTGTGGGAGAAAATATTAGAATCTCAAATTGAGACCGGAACTCCGTACATGCTGTATAAAGATGCAGCGAACAGGAAATCGAACCAGAAGAACCTGGGAGTGATCCGTTCTTCCAACCTTTGCACGGAAATCTTAGAATATACCAGCAAAGATGAAGTGGCTGTTTGTAACCTGGCTTCCATCGCGCTGCCGATGTTCATTAAAAACGGCGAATTTGATCACAAAGAATTGTTTAAAATTACCAAGAGGGTGACCCGCAACCTGAATAAGGTGATCGATCGCAACTACTACCCGGTAAAAGAAGCTGAAAATTCCAATTTCCGTCACCGTCCTGTGGGACTAGGTGTTCAGGGACTTGCCGATACGTTCATTAAACTGAGAATGCCATTTACTTCAGATGAAGCTAAAAAACTGAACCAGGAGATCTTCGAAACTCTGTATTTCGCTGCTGTTTCGGCTTCCATGGAACTGGCAAAAGAAGAAGGACCGTATTCCACTTTTGAAGGTTCACCGATCAGCCAGGGTGAATTTCAGTATAACTTATGGGGAATTAAAGACGAAGACCTTAGCGGAAGATGGGATTGGGCGAAATTGCGTAAGCAGGTGATGAAAAACGGAGTTCGCAACTCCCTGCTTCTGGCACCAATGCCTACCGCTTCGACTTCACAGATACTTGGAAATAATGAAGCTTTCGAACCTTATACTTCCAACATCTACACCCGCCGAGTACTTTCCGGAGAATTTATCGTGGTAAACAAACACCTGCTGGAAGACCTGGTAGCACGCAATCTTTGGAACGACGACGTGAAAAATGCCATTATGAGAAACAATGGTTCTGTTCAGGATATTGACGTGATCCCGGAAGATCTGAAAGAACTTTACAAAACCGTGTGGGAAATGAGTATGAAAGACATTATCGATATGTCTCGCCAGCGCGGATATTTTATCGATCAGTCACAATCGCTTAACCTGTTCATGGAAAATGCCAATTACAGCAAGCTCACGTCCATGCATTTCTACGCCTGGAAAAGCGGACTCAAAACCGGTATGTATTACTTAAGAACGAAAAGTGCTGTAGATGCTATTAAATTTACGCTGGAAAAAGAAACTAAAAAAGAACCGGTTGCTGAAGCTGTAGCAGTAAAGGCTGCTGAAAAAATGCAGGCCCAGGCCGTGATTTCAGCCCAGGCTGAAGAAGAAGGAGCTTTGTCTCCTGAAGAACTACGTGCCATCATCGCCCAAAGCAAGGAAAGCGAAGGAGATGATTGCCTAATGTGCGGTTCATAATTCCATTGCCATAGTTGTTTTAAAGGGGAAGTGAAAACTTCCCCTTTTTTAATACTTTTGAATTCGAAAACCAATATTCATGAACTGGGAACAGCTGTTATCACTCAAACGCTTCGGCGACAAGCATAAAAGACTTCGGAAAGAGCAAAACGAGACCCGCCTGGGCTTTGAAGTAGATTACGACAGGATCATTTTTTCTTCGGCTTTTCGCAGCCTTCAGGATAAAACCCAGGTTATCCCGCTTTCCAAAACTGATTTTGTGCATACCCGGCTCACGCATTCCATGGAAGTTTCCGTGGTTGGGCGTTCGCTCGGGCGGCTGGCGGGACAAAAGATCCTGGAAAAGCACCCGCATTTAAAAGACACCTTTGGGTACCAGATGAATGATTTTGGTGCCATCGTTGCAGCTGCGGCATTAGCACACGACATCGGGAATCCGCCTTTTGGACATTCCGGTGAAAAAGCCATTGGGGAATATTTCAGTCACGGGAATGGAAAGCGATTTAAAAATTTGCTGACCGATAAGGAATTTCAGGACCTGGTGAAATTTGAAGGCAATGCCAATGGTTTCAGAATTCTGACAGAAAACCGGCCCGGCATCACCGGCGGACTTCGCTTGTCATACGCCACGCTTGGAGCTTTTACCAAGTATCCGAAGGAATCCCTTCCGCATAAACCGAGCAGGAATATTGAAGACAAAAAATTCGGCTTCTTCCAGTCGGAAAAAGAGATTTTCCAGGAAATTGCTGAAGAACTGGGACTTCACCCTACTCGAGAAGGAAAAGATACGGGGTATACCCGCCATCCGCTGGCATTTTTAGTGGAGGCGGCAGATGATATTTGCTACACGATCATCGACTTTGAAGACGGAATTAACCTTGGACTGATTGACGAAGATTACGCGCTGGAATACCTGATCAAACTAGTAAAGGACAATATCAATACCTCGAAATACAACCAGTTAGGAAACACCGCCGATCGCCTGGCTTACCTGCGTGCCCTGGCGATCAATACGTTAATCGTGGAAGCGGCTGATATTTTTATTGCTAATGAAGAAAAGATCTTAAATGGCGATTTCCATGAATCTTTGTTCGACAAAAGCAGTTATGAGGCACAGATAAAGGATATCATTAAAATAAGCATCGAGAAGATCTACCAGAGCGAAGAGGTGATCAGCAAGGAAATTGCCGGTTACAGCATGCTATCTTATCTACTGGATTTATACACCCGAGCGATTTTGCCGGAACGCAATGAGGAAAATTCTAATTTTCACAAATTATTACTGAAATCGACTCCGAAAATCGCCATTTTGGACGAAAAAGAATCGGTTTACGAAAAACTGATCGGGATTTGCTCGTACGTGGCTTCTTTAACCGATGGATTGACGGTGGCCTCTTTCAAAAAGTTTAAAGGAGACAGCGTTTAAAATTCATATACCAGACCCACTCCGAGCATCTGCTTCAACTGAACGCGGGCTCCGCTGGTTTCCAGTTTCCCGTCGCCGTTGGTATCTTCCTTGAATTTCACATCATCGTCATAGCGCACGTGTGAACCCACATTGGCTTTGACGTATTTGTTGACTTTCATGTTTACATTCAGCTGCCAGTCTACATCGATATTTCCGAAGTTATTCAGGTAATCTGAATACAGGCTGAGCTGGTTGTCCAAATTGATATTTTCCCAGACCTCTTTCCGGAATTCACTGGTGACCAGTACCCCAAATTCCGTTCGTACATTTTCGCCTTCTTCGATGATATTGCCCAGTTGGTCAGTTTTAGCAGGAGTTACCCCGAACATTCCTTCATTGGCAAGCCGCTGGTCCAGCACAAAGGTCGATTTGATGGTTAAAGGAGAAATATAGGCTGTGAGATCTTCCACAGGATCTGAATATTCGCTTCCAACCCCCAGAAAAGAATAGCCAGGCGCCATAAATTTCGAAATTGGTGTGTCACGATCAGGGTATTTATAACCGTGCGCAAACTGCGTATTGAAACTGAATTTTCCCGAATAATACCAGTTCGAGGTACTATCTGCCCGGAAACCAAACGAAGAATTGAACCTGATCTCATCATCGGTCTTACGAACCTGGCGCCCTTCCTGGGCATTCAGGCCGTAACGCAAAGAAGCTGAATTTTTCCAGATGGTTAGTTCTTTTTCATAATTCCGCTCAAAACTCGAGTAAAAAAGCGCTGATACCGAGTTATTACCACCGGAATTCCAGTTCACAAAAGCCACTTCTGTAAGGTTGACCCCAAAAGTGTTCTTTTCACTCCAGTAAACCAGCATCGTATCTGAAACGGTCGTATCGCTCTCTTTTTCAGTTAAGCGCAGGGAATTGGGAACATGCACTTTCAGGCTATCAGTAGGTTTCGCAAAAGAATTCAGGCTAAATAGTAAGAGGCTTAGTAATAGGAAATTTAACTTCATTCGCTGCTTCAGGTTTTCGGATTCACAAAAATATAAAAATCACAACATAGATTCCAGCTTCTGCCGTATAGCTTCAACGTCAATTTTTGCGATTTCTTGTAATTGCGAGACACTTCCTTGGGAAATAAACGTATCTGGTACGCCTAAAATAGAAATTTTTCCTGAATAGCCTAATTCTGAGGCGGTTTCCAGCACCAAACTTCCGAAACCTCCTCGTGCTACCCCATCTTCTATAGTCACGATCTGGTCAAATTCTGAAAAAATATGCTTCAGCATATCCAGATCGAGGGGTTTGACGAAACGCATGTCATAATGAGCCACAGCACCGGGATTTTTCAGTTTCTGAATGGCTTCGGAAGCATTTTCAGCCATATTCCCGATGCTCAGCACGGCGATCTGATCCCCGTTTTTTAGTTTTTCAGCTTTTCCGATAGCGATCTTTTCAAATGGCAGTTTCCATTCTTTCAACACTCCGCGCCCCCTGGGATACCTGATCATAATGGGATGCTCCAGTTCCTCCTGGACGGTATACAGCAAATTGCGTAACTCGGTTTCATTTCGAGGTGCTGCAATCATCAAGTTGGGAATACAGCGGGCATAGGCAATATCAAAAACGCCGTGATGGGTTGGCCCGTCCTCACCCACGAGTCCTGCGCGATCCAGGCAAAAAATAACCGGCAGGTCCTGCAATGCTACATCATGTATCAGTTGATCATACGCTCGCTGCAAAAATGTGGAGTAGATAGCGCAATAAACGCTAAATCCCTGGGTTGCCATGCCTGCGGCAAGGGTAACCGCATGCTGTTCGGCGATTCCCACATCAAAAGCCCTTTCAGGAAATGCTTCCATCATGTACTTTAATGAACTTCCGGTAGGCATCGCGGGAGTAATACCGATGATTTTTTCATTCTTTTCGGCCAGTTCCACCAATGTAAGACCAAAGACATCTTGGTATTTGCTCGGCAGACCTTCCTGATTCTTCGGAAGCAGTTCGCCGGTTTCGGGTTCAAATTTGCCGGGAGCGTGGTATTTAATCTGGTCTTCCTCCGCTTTCTTCAGGCCCTTTCCTTTCTTCGTGATGACATGTAAAAATTTCGGACCTTTTATCTGTTGAAGCTTTTTTAAGATACTGATCAGACCCGGCAGGTCATGCCCGTCAACCGGACCGAAATAATTGAAATTCAGCGCCTCGATAATATTATCATTCGCCGGTTTATGCCCGATCTTAGCCCTGGTAAGGTATTCCTTCAGTGCTCCTACACTGGGATCAATTCCAATAGCATTATCATTGAGGATTACCAGTAGATTGGCATTGGTAACACCGGCGTGGTTCAGACCTTCAAAGGCCATCCCACTGGCAATAGAGGCATCACCGATCACGGCGATATGCTGTTTTTCCAGTTCTCCCTGCAATTTCGAGGCAATTGCCATTCCCAGTGCCGCAGAAATCGAGGTGGAGGAATGTCCCGTTCCGAAAGCATCATATTGGCTTTCTTCCCGCTTCGGAAAACCACTCAAACCATGAAGCTGACGGTTGGTCTCAAAAATTTCCCTTCGCCCAGTCAATATTTTATGACCATATGCCTGGTGGCCTACATCCCAAATCAGTAAATCCTGAGGTGTATCGAAAACGTAATGCAACGCAATCGTCAATTCCACCACGCCCAGGCTGGCACCCAGATGACCTTCTTTGGTAGCCACGATATTGATGATGAACTTCCGAAGTTCCTGGCTCAGCTGCAGTAACTCCGATTCATCGAGCCTTCGCAGATCTCGTGGAGAATGGATCGTATTCAGAATATTTTCTGCCATAGGCTAACAAAGGTACATTTTGCCATTTTAATGTGCACGCTTCCTAAAATTGAAATTCAAAATTATATCTTTCCGAAAAATTTAGCGATGCTTACTCCGTTCACCGATGATTATTTTATGAAAAAAGCCTTTGAAGAAGCTGAAGCGGCTTATGAAAAAGGTGAAATTCCGGTGGGCGTTGTGGTCGTTATTAATGATCGCATTATTGCGAGAGGCCATAATCTTACCGAAACGCTGAACGATGTAACCGCCCATGCTGAAATGCAGGCGATTACGGCCGCTGCGGGTTTCCTCGGCGGTAAATACCTCCATAACTGCACGATGTACATCACGCTGGAACCCTGCCAGATGTGTGCGGGAGCGCTTTACTGGAGCCAGATCTCGAAGATCGTTTTTGGAGCAAGCGACAGTACGCGGGGCTATAGAAAATTCGGCGTGCAGTTACACCCAAAGACCGAAGTGAAATCGGGCGTTTTAGAGAATGAATGCGGGGAGTTGCTGAAACGTTTTTTTATTGAAAAGCGCAATCTGAATTAAAAGAAAGCCTGCCGGATTTCACTAAAATTGAAACACCCACCGAACAGGCTCTCCAACACAACTATTCCGCGTGTTGTTTCACCCGGATGTAGTCTACATAAAATTTCTGCGGAAAAATAGCATCGTCTACTTCCGGCCCGCCAAAATTGCCTCCAATGGCCATATTTACCAGTAAGTAAAACTTTTTTCGGAAGGGATAGGTCTCTGCGTCGTACGATTCCGGCTCAAATTTGTAAACCGATGTTCCGTCCACGAAAAATTCGATAAAATCCTTATTCCAGTCGACTTTATATACGTGGAAGCCATCTTCAATCCCTTCAATTTTTGTTTTTTGTGTATTCGCATTATCGGCGTGCCTTTTGGGAGTATGCAAAGACGTATAGAGCATTCCCGGCTCTTTGCCCACATATTCCAGCATATCGATCTCGCCACTGGCAGGCCAGCTCACCTCATTAATATCGGCCCCCAACATCCAGACCGCAGGCCAGATTCCCTGACCGGTTGCCAGTTTCGCACGAAATTCAATTTCGCCAAATTGAAACTCTAATTTATCTTTTGTCGTTATTCTACCTGAAAAATATTTTTCTCCATCTTTTACCGCAGTGATTACCAGCTTTCCATCTTCCACAGCGACATAGTCCCTGTTATAGATCTGGCGTTCATTGTTCCCCCATCCGCAGAGATTCGGGCAGCCGTCGCCTTCTTCATAGTTCCATAAATCCATATTCAAAGAGTCTCCGTTGAAATCCTCCTGAAGGATCACTTCCTGTGCAGATAGCTGTAAACTGAAAACACCGAGAAATGTACTAACGAGATAAATACTTAAGTTTTTCATTATTTCAATTCAAATTTTATGCTCTGCACTTCTGCAGAATTAGTGCCAACCATCGCTTCAAATTCTCCAGGTTCAGCAATCCAGTTTTCACCATCATAGAACTGAAGCATTTCCGAAGAAATTTCAAAACTGATTTCTTTACTTTCTCCTGCTTCCAGTTCGACTAATTCAAATCCTTTCAGTTCTTTTACCGGTCTGGCGATTTTCGCAACCAGATCTTTAACATAGAGCTGAACCACCTCTTTTCCTTTAACCGAACCTGTATTTGTTACAGAAACTTTCAACGTTAAGGTACCATCTTCGGTCAGACTTGCGGAAGAAATTCCAGGTTTCGCATATTCAAAACTGGTATAGCTCAAACCAAATCCAAAAGGATATAAAGGTCCATCTTCCACATCGGTATAATGTGAATAGGTCACATGCTGCGGGTTCGACGGTCTACCAGTATTCAAATGATTATAATACAAAGGTTCCTGCCCGCTGTTTCGTGGAAATGAAACCGGTAATTTCCCGGAAGGATTGTATTTTCCAAGAAGTACATCGGCGATCGCGTTACCGCTTTCGCTTCCCAGCTGCCAGGCTTCTACAATAGCAGGAATATTTTCAGCAGCCCAGTTGACCTCAATTGGTCGACCATTGATCAGTACGAGTATAATATTTTTATTTACTTCAAATACCTTGTCCATCAATTCTTTCTGAAGACCGGCAAGGCTAACATCTGCCTGACTTCTTCCTTCTCCTGTCTGGAAAGCATCCTCTCCAAGCACCAGGATCACTTTATCTGCATTCTTTGCAATTTCTACTGCTGCGGAAATTCCCGAACGATCTTCCTTTTCGATCTCCAGTGGCATAAGGAAACTTCTTTCTCCTTTTCCTAATGCCACTCCTTTTTCAAAGCTCATCGACCCTGAAAAATCTGAATTCTTAAACCCTTCGATAACCGAAACAGCCGAATTTTTCTCGCCCTGTGCTCTCCAGTTTCCAATCGGTGTGTCTTTATCATCTGCCAGCGGGCCAATAATGGCAATATTTTCATCCCCTTTTAAAGGAAGAAGCTGCTGTTCGTTTTTCAGTAGCACAATCGATTTTCTGGCAATATCACGAGCCGTGTTCAGATGATCTTCTGTAGAAAATTCAGAAGCCAAACCAGCATCGGAATAGCGATAAGGATCATCGAATAAGCCCATTTTGAACTTAACTCTCAGAATACGACGTACCGCGTCATCTAAAATATTTTCATTAATAGTTCCGTTCTCAACCAGGCTTTTCAGTCCGCTTTCGTAAGCACCACCTTCCATATCCATATCACTTCCGGCTTTAACCGCGATCCTGGCCGCATCGGTTTTATCTTTTGCGATACCGTGCGGAATCAATTCTGCGATCGATCCCCAATCGGAAACCACAAAACCATCCCAGTTCCAATCGCCTTTCAGAATATCCCTTTGGAGGTATTCGCTTGCTGTTGCCGGAATTCCGTCTATCGTATTGAAAGAGTTCATAAATGTGGCCGCACCGGCTTTTGCCGCAGCTTTGAAGGGAGGCAGAATAAAATTGTGTAATTCCCTAATTCCAATATTTCCGGAGTTATAATCTTTCCCTCCTTCTACAAATCCGTAGCCTGCGAAGTGCTTGGCAGTAGCGGCAATGGTTTTGGGATCAGAAAGATCTTCTCCCTGGTAACCACGAATTTTTGCCTCACCAACTTTTGAAGTTAGAAACGGATCTTCCCCGGAGCCTTCCATGATTCGTCCCCATCTGGCATCTCGAGACACATCGATCATTGGCGAAAAAGTCCAGTTTACACCATCTACAGCCGATTCCAACGCTGCGATTCTAGCCGATTCTTCCATTGCTTCAAGATCCCAGCTGGAAGTTTCAGCTAAAGGGACTGGAAAAATCGTTTTATAACCATGGATCACATCATACCCAAACATCATCGGGATTTTCATCCTGGAGTTTTCCATATTGAGACGCTGAGCCTGTTCCGTCGCTTCTACGGAAAGGACATTTAGCATAGAGCCGACCATACCTTTTTTAACCCGGTCTTCTTTCTCCTTATTTCCTTTATCAGAAGCAGGACCGGTAAGATCCCAACTGCCATTATATTGTACCATCTGGCCAATCTTCTCCTCCAAAGTCATCTTTTGAAGTACAGAATCCACCTTTTCTTCCACTCTGTCTACCGAGCTTTTGATCTCAGAGATTTGAGCAAAACTTGTCACGCCGACGAAAGCCGACATAAAAAAACAAAGTATTTTTTTCATGATAAGAAAAATAAAACCCGGAACTTCTGTTCCGGGTAATTATTGCAATTCAAACAATTATTGATAAACTTTTACGTAGTCAATTTCCATTGCTGATTCACTGAAAGCAGGATCAACATCACCTCCAAGATTACCGCCCATAGCAACATTCAGAATCAGGAAGAAATCTTTATTGAAAGGTTTGTCAGAGTCATTATCAAAAGTGAAATACACTTCACCGTCCAAAAGGAATGTGATCGCATCTTCGGTCCATTCTGCGGTATAGGTATGAAATTCTGAAGAAGGGTTTTCAATAGTGGATGGCCCCACCACAGCATTACCGCCAGAGTTTCCAGGAAAATGCAAAGCTGATTGTATTCTGCCAGGCTCTTTTCCTACCCATTCTAAAATATCAATTTCTCCTGTTTCAGGCCAGCCAACCCCATCAAAGTTGGCGCCAAGCATCCAGAATGCAGGCCAGGTTCCAACTCCTTCAGGCAACTTGATTCTCGCCTCTACTCGACCATAAGTGAATTCATATTTATCCTGAGTAGTAATCCTTCCAGAAGTGAAATCAAATCCACTTTCAGATTCTCGTTTTGCTGTAATAAAAAGACTTCCATCCTGTACCGTTACGTTATCCTGAAGGTAATATTGCAATTCATTATTACCCCACCCATTGGTACCATTTCCAGTCTCGAAATTCCAGCTATCAGTATCTAAAGAGTCCCCATCAAATTCATCTGACCATACCAGGTTATTAAATTGAGTCTCAAATTCAGCTTCTTCCTCACCGCCATTTCCGCTTTCCTGCTGCTGATCATAAGGAGTGGTAGTAAACTTCAGGTACCATGCTAATGCAGGGTTGTTACCCATAATAGCCCGAACATACATACTATTCTCATCGATATCTAGAATTTCATAAGTGCTGGTGCCAATATAGTAACTCATAAAACCACCATCAGAAAAATCCATAACAGTACCGGTTGAGCTTTCAATTCCGGAAGTTGCCGGAGACAATGTAACAGTCTTTTCACCACCTGTATCATAGGCGATACACTGGTCACCACTCCCTGTTGGACCGCCAAACTGCCCAACATAATCAACATTGAAGAAAGTTGCACCATTATTATTCAGATTATAAGTGAAATTGTTCTCTCCGGTAGTACTAAATGTTAGCACATCTGTATAAAAACAAGCACTTGCCTCAGCTCCGGCTTTTTCAAATGGAGCCGCAGAATAATAAATAGGACTGTCAAAACCATCTCCTGAGGATGGACCTACACCTAAATGACCCGGCTGGAATGCAGCCACATACCACATCTTAGAACTTCCTCCAGTAAGGAATTCTTTTGTTTCAGGATCTGAGAAGTCACTTTCTACACTAATTTCTATTCTTTTAGAACTGCTAATTCCGCCTTTTCCATAAGCCACAACAAGTACCTGATAGGTGTTCAACCCATTACGGCTATAACGTTTTGTATAAGTTCCGTCTAATGACGTTCCGGTTGTTTCGTCCCCAAAATTGAATTTATAGGTTATCGCATTATCAGCGCTCACATCGAAAACGACAATTCCGGAACCGTCAGTACTGATATCTGTATCTATCTGGATATTTGTGGGCACTACCATGCTTTCCAGCTGGAGATCGTCTTCATCCCCGTCGCATCCGGAAAACATTAATAAAACTACCAATAGGCTAAAAATCATTTTTAATTCTTTCATAGTTCTTATTTTTCCTAGTTATGGAAATAAACATTATCCACATATACATCGGCCTCTCCTGCTGGAGCTGCTGAAAATATCAGCTGGGCGATATTGGAGGTATTTGTCAATCCTGTAAAATCTGACAACGGGATATCCAAACTTACCCAAGTATTTGGTGTTACAGTGAATTCTAATTCATGCTCTGTATCATCACCGCCCTGGTAGGATCCATTTGGGCCAAAATCAACTAATTTCACTCTAAACACAGTCGCATTTCCTGTCCAGTAATCAGTGTGAAAATGAGTCATTCCTGACGCATCAATTTGATTTGAAGTTGTTTCAATACCAACAAAATTCAGGCTACTGTAATATTTTACTACATTTCCGGCAACGCTTACTTCCGCATATCCTGAATCTGACCAATCTGTTTTCCAGGTATCAACTGGAACGTTTGTGTAGGCATCGCTAAACATTGAAATAACTTTTGAAGCTTCTAATGTTGGAGTTGGTGCCGCTGAAGTTGGTTCAGTTCCACTTCCACCAGTTTCTCCATTAAGAACAATATCATCTATATAAAAAGTTCCTGCTGTAGTTCCAGCAAAATCAAGGAAGATAGAGAATTGATTGTATTGACCTGTAGGCGCAAAATCAGCTCCATTTTCAGGATCACCATCAACATAACTTTTTCTTGCATTGTTGAAGTCGAATGTCAATTCTTCCCAACCGGTTCCACCGTGATTCACTTCCACTTCATTAGCTCTTTCACCATTTACTCCAGTTTCAAATTTGAATAATACAGGATAGGCAACTTCAGAATAAACCTTCATTGTGATTGTCTTGTTGTCTGAAGAAAAATCTACCGGCTCATCTAAAGTAAAGGTCACTGCTTCATACTGCTGACCCGCATTTGTTACAGCACCTACATTAGTATCTACATCGTTAATACCATTCTGCTGAGGATTTGCGACTACTTCAAAACCTGCCCCTGAGTTTGTATAAACTACGTTTTCATCATCAAAAGTCACAGGAAGTTTAAAAGGATCGGTCATGATCATTTCCTGCATGATATCATCAAAATAGAAAGTTCCTGCAGTTTCTTCACCTATTTCAACAAATAATACCAATGTATTGTATTGTCCGTCAGGTA
The DNA here is from genome assembly GCF_001951155.1 of Christiangramia flava JLT2011. NCBI lineage: Bacteria > Pseudomonadati > Bacteroidota > Flavobacteriia > Flavobacteriales > Flavobacteriaceae > Christiangramia > Christiangramia flava. The sequence continues at coordinate 1,810,420 of NZ_CP016359.1, read as the reverse complement.
CGATAGAAGCACCGTTATCATCAGCCCCGTCAAGATAACTTGCAACGGCATCGCTGGCAAAGTTGAATGTCAACTCTTCCCAACCTGTTCCACCATGATCTGCTGACACTTCAACAGGACGCTCTCCATTAGGCCCTCCTTCAAACTTCACCAAAACTGATACAGCTTCTTCGGAATAAAATTTCATCGAGATAGTTTTATTATCTCCACTGAAGTCTACTGGCTCGCCCAAATTGTAAGCACCACCTTCATATAAAGATCCAGAATTGGTAATTGCACCTACTTTAGAAGCTTCAGGATTTGCACCACTTAAAAATGGGTTATCTACTACTTCAAAGCTTGCACCGTTGAAAGTACCCAATGCATAGTTTACTGTTGGTACATCATAAGTGATTGGCAGTTTAACCGGGTCGTTTGCTTCTGGCACGACTACTTCTACGGTTGTCTCGGTGGTTGCAACTCCAGCTCCTTTAGCCACAACTCTTACTGTGTAAGTACCAGGAGCAGCATATGTATATGTAATAGTTTCATCTGGCATCAACTGCGTAGGCTCTTCATCCTCAGCATCTCCAAAATATACATCATACATTGTGGCATAATCTGCCGTAGCACTGATGTTGATCGTTGCAGGATTAGAAGCATCCTGATCGATATTTACCTGAAGATTTTCTGGAGCTTTAAAAGCTATTACCAGTCTCTGGTTAAATTCGCTTGTAAGCCCAGTTGATCCAACCGCAACAATTCTTACCAGGTATTCACCTTCTCCGTATGTATAAGAGATAGTTTCACCGGCAGCAATTTCGGTAGGAGTTTCATTTTCTTCATCGCCAAAATAAACCTGAAAAGTCTGGGCACCTTCACCGCTTGGTGTAATGGTCACAGTTCCAGAATCGTCCTGTGCAATATCAAAATCAGCGGTAACATTTGCAGGTGCGGAAACATCCTGAAATGCATAATTTGTAATCTCTTCATCCTCGCACGCAGTAAAACAAAGTGCTGATATGAATAAAACCATTAATAATCGAAATATTTTCATTTTCTATAATTTGTTTAGTTGTATGATTAGTATCCTGGATTTTGCTCCCAATTGTTACCTGCTAATTCAATCTCTATTTGTGGAATAGGGAAAACTTCATTTTTTCCTGTTTGGAAACCTTCAATTTCTGCGACAGCTCTTCCTGTACGAACCAAATCGAAAAATCTGTGTCCTTCTCCCAACAATTCCACCCTGCGCTCCTGATAAATAGCGTCCAGCAGATCAGCTCCATTTTCTGTAACCGGATTAAGTTCTGCACGTTCTCGAACTCTATTCAGGTACATCTTGGCTTTTTCTGGATCTGAATTTGACTTGAGATAATTGGCTTCTGCAGCCATTAACAACACATCGGCAAACCTGATGGAGCGATAGTTATTTGGGTTTGTAAGGTTCTGATCTCCTGTGTTCAGATCTCCTTTTCTAGCAAGATATTTTCTATTATAATAACCGGTGTGCTCATAACCTTCAACGTAAGTTGCTCCATTTTGAGCAGCGAAAGATTCTATATCCAGGATTGCCACATCTTCACGAATATCTCCGTTTTCAAATGCGTCAACAGCATCCTGTGTTGGAACATTAAAACTGAATCCAGAGTCAAAAACCGGCCCGTTATAGTTTCGAATTCCATTAAAACCAACAGCAACATTCCCTTCACTACACTGAAGACATCCAAAGCCTGCGCCTTCTTTATCGGTATACTGAATTTCAAAAACAGAACCAGGTCCGTTTTCGCCTTCCTGTTCAAAAATTGATGCATAATCCTCAACTAAAGAATACGGCCCATTAATAACCTTTTCCAAAGCAGTAGCAGCTTCAGCATATTGTTCCTGATATAAATAAGCTTTTCCCAGTAACGCATTCGCAGCTCCTGAAGTAATTCTTCCTGCCTGCTCCTGAGTAGCCGGAAGGTTTTCAGCAGCAAAAATCAGATCTGCTTCAATTTGATCATAAACTTCCTCTTTTGGAGTACGCTCAACACTAAACTGATCTCCAAACTCTAATGGTTTATCTACCACAAGGGGCACATCACCAAAGAATTTTACCAATTCGAAGTAATAATAGGCTCTTAAAAATCTTGCCTGGCCAATCACTTCATTTTTCCCAGGAAAATCTGTCTTGTCCTGGTACTGCAAAATATAATTGGCACGATTAACTCCCGCAAACATCCAATTCCATACATCTCGTAATTGCTGGTTTACCGGGGTATGCTGCATATCATCAATTTGCTGAAGACCTATAACATCGTTAGCGCTTTCTCCTCCAGCCAGTGTATTATCTGAAGCAATTTCGCCGATCATCACATTTAAATATGTTGCCTGCAACAAATCGTAAGCACCAATTAATGCCTGCTGGTAGTCTTCTTCAGAATTAAAATAGTTATCTGAACTTTCATTTTCTGAAGTCACCTCAACAAAGTCATCACTACAGGCAACACCTATACAAAGTGCTAAAGCGAAGACTATGCGATTTTTGATTGTATTCATTTTCATCTTCATTTTTTTAGAATTTAAAGTTTAAACCTGCAGTATAAACTCGTGGTACCGGATAGAATCCCTGATCTATCCCTCCTCCAATTGGAGCTCCGGAAGATGCCGATGGATCGTAACCTTTATAATCAGTAATTGTAAATGCATTATTCACAGCCAGGTAAAATCTTAATTTTCTGATGCCTAGCTGTTCGGTGATATTCTCACCCAGGCTATATCCTAGCTGAACATTTTGAAGTCTTAAATAGGACCCGTCTTCTACATAGAAATCTGAGAAAACACTATTATAGTTCGCACCTATGTTTACTCTAGGATAGGTATTTGAAGTTCCTTCTCCTGTCCATCTATTCAAGACATAAGAGGTCTTATTGGTTCGTGTTTCATTACGATCGTAAGCTCGAACAATGTCGTTACCTACAGATGCAAAAGCGTAAGCCGTAAAGTCAAAATTCTTATAGTTAAACCCAAGATTCAATCCCATTGTATAATCTGGAATAGGATCTCCAATTTCTACCCTGTCATCTGGCGTGATCACTCCATCTCCATTTTGATCTACGTAACGCAAATCACCAGGATGAGCATTTGGTTGAGAAGGTCCGGCAGCAACTTCCTCGGCATTCTGAAAGATACCATCTGTCTGCAAACCGTAAAAATAACCTATTGGATGACCTGCTTCCATTCTTGCAGGAGCGTCTCCCTGTCCAACCGCGAAAAATCCTCCTGGTACAAATCCATTTTCATTAGCTACAGAAAGCACCTCATTTTCCAGGGTCGTTAAATTCCAATTGATGTTAAAATCAAAATCATCATTTACAATTTGTCTGTATCCAAGACTGAATTCCCAACCTTTATTTTCAACAGAACCAGCATTAACTATAGGAGCTCCAGCTCCTGGTGCTCCCACACCTAAAATTCCTGAAACCTGAGGTGTAAGTAAAAGCTTATCGGTTTGTCTTTTGAAATAATCTACGGTCAGGTCTAATTTATCTCCAAACAACCTTGCATCAATTCCAACGTCAAAGGCAGTTTGTTCTTCCCATTGTAATTCAGGGTTAGAAAGTCTACCTGCTGCTACACCGTAATAAAGGGTATCGTCAAAAACATAAGTTCCTTCTCCGTTAAGTAGAGACACGTATCCAAAAGCACCAATACGGTCATTACCTAAAATACCGTAACTACTTCTTAGTTTAAGAAAACTGACTAAATCTCCATTTCCGTAGAAGTCCTCTTCACTGATGACCCATCCGGCAGATGCTGATGGAAACCAGCCAAATTTGTTTTCAGGACCAAAGTTGGAAGATCCGTCACGTCTAATTACTCCTGAAAGCAAGTATCTTTCATCATAATTGTATTGCAAACGTGCGAAATAAGACAATAAGCGCTGATCGAAAATTCTGTTACTTACGTTTATATAATTGTCTACTACATCTGAAGCGTTTTCAATACTGGCGTTTTCAAAGCTATTACCAGGAATGTCATAACCGGTAAAACCATAAAAATCACCGGTAGTTCTAAACACAGAAGTTCCTACAAGTGCCTTGACGTTATGAAGATCATTAAAAGTGTTATCATAAGAAAGGAAGGCATCAAATGTATAATCTCTATAGAAATTGGTGCTTTCACTTACCACGTTTCGATCTACGTTAAAGACTTTACCAGATCCGTAATATGCCTGAGGCTGAAAATTAATTCCTCTCACTTCAGAATAATTGAACTGATACCTTGTCTCGGCTTTAAAATGCTCCAGGAAATCATAGCTTAAACCTGCTGTTCCCGTGATCTTATCTACCTGGCTATTGTTATAGGTATTTTGAATCTGCGCAACCGGGTTGATTACCTCGTTCCCAAGTAACTCCGCAAGACTAAAGTCTCCGTTTTCATCATACACCGGTATTGTTGGAGCCATATTGATAGCATTGAACAAAACAGATCCTAAAGCATTCTCTGCAAGTGTCTTTCTATTGGAGTGAGTATAAATAGCAGTTGTAGACAGCTTTAGGTTTTTTATAATATCGTAGTTGAAATTCATTCTACCGGTAAAACGCTCGAAATTGGAAGACTCACCGCCTACGATACCATTTTGATCCAGATAACCAGCACCAAAAGAATAAGCTGTCTTTTCACCTCCTCCGGAAATACTAAGGTTAGTATCAGACATTAGTGCCTGTTGGAAGACCTCATCCTGATAGTCGGTACCCTCTCCTAAATTTCTGTAATTTGGGAACGGTGGATTCTGCCCACCGGCAACGAAAGCTTCATTAAGAATTACCGCATATTCTGTTGCATTTAAAACCGGCAGCTTGCGACTTGTTTCCTGTAACCCTGTGTAAGCATCAACTTCAATTCGTAGATCAGTATTTTTATAACCACCTTTAGTGGTTATTAATATCACACCATTTGCAGCCCGTACTCCATAGATACCTGCTGTTGCATCCTTTAGAACACTGATATTTTCAATATCATTTGGGTTGATAACACTTAGATCTTCAATTACAGCCCCGTCTACAAGAATTAATGGCCTGGAATCTCCGTTGGTTGAAATACCACGGATATTGATCGTAGAAGCACTACCCGGCGATCCTGAGGTAGAAGTGATATTAACCCCGGCTACTCGCCCCTGTAATGCCTGTTCCACACGAACCGGATTTAACTCTTCTATCGTTCCGCTACCAACAGTACTTACTGCACCAGTAACTTCTTTCTTAGATTGAGTGCCATAACCAATAACCACTACTTCATCTAAAGCTTCATTATCAGCGGAAAGTTGAACATCTAGTGTTTGCTGATCTGTAATTCTTATTTCCTGGGTATTAAAACCTAAATATGAGAATTGAAGAATATCTCCAGATGTGATATTCCCGATAGTATAATTCCCATCGAAATCGGTAGTTGTTCCCCGAGACTGATTTTTTACAAGGACGTTTACACCTAATAACGGTATTCCGCTTTCGTCTGTAACATTTCCGCTCACCGAAAACGATTGAGCGTGCGCTGCTAAAAACCCGCTTAGAATTACTATTAAAAGACAGGTAAATTTCTTCATGTGATGAATTGTTAAAATTTTTATTCAATGTACCAATACGGTGTAAAGTTTTATAATGACGCACCTTTACAAAAATTCTACAGCGAATAAAAACTTAATAATCTCACTACATTTTTAATAAATACTTAATAATAATAGCTGTTTTCAAGGATATGATAAGATCGTTAAAAAACTCTGAGAAAGAAGGAATTATGATTAATGTAGAGTTTATGTAGAGTTTTTTGAAGACTCTGTTAAGGTTAAATGGAAAGAATATAGTCTGTTAAATTCTCATTTCGGTCTAAATTCATCTTTTTACGCAAACGATATCGTTTAATCTCTACACTTTTGACCGAAATATTTAGCAGTGGTGCAATTTCTTTTGAAGTAAGATTTAATCTTAAATAGGCACAAAGTTTCAAATCGCTTGAAGTTAATTCTGGATGCAAGCTTTTCATCTTCTTTAAAAAATCCTTATCTGCATTATTAAAAGCTTCTTTGAAGAAATTCCAGTTATCTTCTTCATCAATATCCTTGTCTATGGTTTTAATAACTTTTTTGACCTCAGAAGATCCTTGTTCTTTTTCTAATCTTTCTTTAATACTTGAAAGAAATTCATTCTTTTTAATAAGGCTCATGGTTGATACGGCCAACTCACGGTTCTTGCTTGCCATATCCTGCTCCAGTTTCTCCTTTTGTAGTTTAATGATCTCCTGCTCGGCCTCAAGATTCTTCATCTTCAATTGTCTTTCATTTTCAGCTATAGCCTTTTTATGGTGTCTCCTATATAATAGGTGAGCTGTAAGAAGAATCATTAAAAAGATAAAAATGTAGATTCCGACTGCCAGATTGCTTAAGTAATAGGGCTTTTGAATTCTGAAAGTATAGAACGCGCCATCGGTTACCTGATTGTCGAGTTTAGCCTTCACTTCGAATTTGTATTCTCCGAAGGGAAGATTTTCAAAAGTAGCGATTGATTGATGAGACCAATCGCTCCATTTTTCAGTAAAACCGTTTAGACGGTAACTATATAGCGGCAAATTATATTTTTGATAGCTGGGAATACCAAATTTGAATGTGATATTATTCTGTTTATAGTCGAATTTTGGATCTGTATTTAAGGATACGAGATTATACTCAGTATTTACTCCGCCCGATAAAACTTCTCTGATTGAAATACTCGCCAGATTAGAATTTGGTTCAACAGAAGTATCAGAAAATCTTAAATAACCATTCGCTACGCCTAATAACAGTTTGTCCCCGGCGATTGAAATATTTTCGTAACCCCTTGCAATATTCCGATAGGACTGATCTATATACAGGTTTTGTACCTGATACTTATCACCAAGACCTGAAGGAGTAATTTTAAAAATAGCATCCTGAGAAAAACCCCAAAGTTCACCAGGCTTGGTAACGATCATTTTGCCCGAAACCCGATTGTAATCCTCTGTAAGCTCATTCAAGCCATTTTTCTTGGAAAATGAATTGGACGCCTGGTCGTATTTATAAATATGATCCTGTGAGCTATAGTATAAGGTATCATCAAATTTGAACAGACTGGAAGTAATTCCCGACTCTCCATTGAAGTTATAATTGTCAATTATTTTATAAGCTGATTTTTTAGGATCAACTTCCAAATGAAAGACTCCTTTGTGTTCATTACTCACCCAAACTGTTCCGTCGTTACTCAATATCAGGTCTTTGGAAGAATGCGGAAATTCAGGTAACATTTCTGTACACTCAAATACTTTACCTGTCCTCTTTAAAAAACTAATTCCGTTGTAGTGACCCTGGATATAAATTGAATCGGAATATTTTTTAACCTTCCAGGTTCCCAGGCGATCACAGATTTTTTCAGAAGTTCCAGCGTTGATCAAAAAAGTCCCATTATTATGGCCCATAAATACTTCCCCACCAATTTGATCGAGACTCCAAACCTGGCCGTTCCTTCCAGGAACGAGTTTAAAATCCTGATCATTCGATCTTCTAAGATATAAACCCTGATTAGTACCAACGTATAATCCCAAATCAGTTTGCAGCGCAGTGTAAACAGAACCAATGTCTCCTTTTATATCCTTAAATGCAGTAATTTCAGAATCATAATCGACCATGGCAATTCCATAATCCAGGCCTGCCCAGATATTATTTTCAGAATCTTTGAAAATCTCCAGAACCGTATTATTTAGCAAAAGGTTCTTCTGATCTATGTTGTTAGATATCTGCCCGTCACTACCAATAGTAACCAGGCCTTTGCCAACTGTAGCAAGGACGAGCTGATCATCGATGAGCTCGGCATCGAATATCGCAATCTGGTTTAATTGTTCTTCAGCTTCGGTGTAAAATTTAAATAGAGTATTGCCATCCCACTTAAAAAATTCACTGTTACCACTGACAAATGCTAATTGATTCTCCTTTTCAAATAAAAACATGATAGCAGTTTCTCCCAGCTGCTCATGTGGAATGACTAATTCTGAAGTACCAGCAACAATTTTAAATAAACCTGTATTCACAAGCTGGTAATAAATGGTTCCATTCAGCTTAAATATTCTGGAAATAGGCTCGCCATAAGGGTTATCCAGCAATCGAATGACTTCCGTTTCAGGATTGTAAATATAGATCCCATTAAAGCTCCGAAAAAGAACCAGGTCATTCAAGGTTTCTATCTGCCAGAACTGCTCCCCATCATTGATATCATTCGGAAATTTTGAAACAAGACTATGATATTCCATTTTTCCGAAGTCATTTTCAGTCCAATAACCCGCCTCCATGTAAGCACCGGTATACACACGATCCTTGAAGGCTTTCACCGATCGAACTATGGTTTTATTCGGAACCGGATATAGTGTCCACTCCTCTGCATCATATTTTAAAAGTCCGCTGCTATTGGCAAAGTAGAAACTCTTTTCCTCATCCTGGGAGATCATCCAGTTCTGGTTTCCCGCCGCGTATTCATTTGGGCTGTAATTGATCACCGGTGGTAATTCCTGGCTCTTTAGAATCCCAGAAAGGAATAATACAATGTAAATGATATGGCGTCGCAAGAATGAAGGCATGATTATGTGTTCCGAAAGTTACACAACCGGCTGCAAACATGAAATTTTCCAGCCCAGTTTTGACCGAAAACTTATTAATAAAACTTTTAGCTTTAGATGTTAAATATTGATAAATCCTTATGTTTTCAGGCTGATATTGAATTCTTTTGAAAGTTAAACAGCTAACTACTATTTACCAATCATACACTCTATGTTCTCAAAAATTACGGATCGATTTTTCTGGAATTCCCTTCTGGCTGGTATCTTTTTACTCATTGCGACTGCAGCCACCGCGCAAACCAAAGAAGTGGAACATTCTGTTTATATCACTTCCAATACCGGTCTTCGCACCAACGAAACCAATAGGCAGATTCTCTCTCAAATCGTAGAAGCTTCCAAAAAAGAGGATTCTTCGACCCTAGTGATAATTGGAAATGTAACTCCTGAAGGCGGTTTTCCAAACAAAGATAATGGCCGGGAAGAGGTAGAGGAATATCTTCAAAAGAACATTCTTGATCTGGTAAAAGATTTTAAGGGAAAAGTAGTCTTCACGCCTGGATATAACGAGTGGCAGAACGATGCACCGGACAATATTGATGACCTGGAATCATTTTTACAGGATAACGCCGAAGCAGATGTTGACTTCTGGCCTAATGACGGGTGTCCCATAGAAAGCGAAAGCCTGAGTGATGATGTGCAACTCATCATGATCGATTCTCAATGGTACCTGGAAAATTGGGATGATCACCCTTACATCAATAAAAAATGTGAGATCAAAACCAGAACCCAGTTTCGGGAAGAGTTCAACGATGAATTGGAAGATAACCAGATGAAAACCGTACTGGTTGCAGTGTATCATCCGGTAATGACCAATTCAAAAATTGGATTTTTTCAAAAGATCATCGGTTATGGAACCCAAACACCGCGTAATCCCCAACTGGATGAACTGATGGGAACATTAGCTACTCTCGCACAGCAATACAATGACGTGATTTTCCTTTCCGGAAAAGATCAAAATATTCAGTTCGTTCAGGATGATGGAATAGAGCAGATCATTGCGGGTACCACTGAAAATCCCAAAAAAGCAAAGCCTATTAAACGGCACGGAGATTTTGCCTATTCTGACCTTGGATTTGCGAAAATGTCAGTCTTTAAAGATGGTAGTTCTGAAGTGACGTATTTCAAAAGTACCGAGTCAGGCACAGAAGAATTGCAATCTCAACAAATATCAAGAGAAAGACCAAAACTTTCAGAAGTTAACTGGCCGAATACGAAAATTGGTGCCACAAAAATCACTTCAGTTTATTCCGAAGAAGAAACGGATAAAGACGGACTTTATCGCGCAATTTGGGGAGAACATTACAGACCGCTATACAGTAGAGAATTCGAATTCCCGGTGCTCTATCTGGATACAATCCCCGGAAACCTGGAAGTTTTGGGTGCCGGTGGTGGTCACCAGTCAAGATCCCTTGGTTTTAAAGATGACGAGGATCACGAATATACGCTGAGAGCCCTGAAAAAAAGTGCTCTGCAATACCTGCAAACTTCAGTAGTTACCACCCATTACGTCGAAGATTTTCTAGAAAACACCGTGGCCGAACGCTATGTACAGGATTTTTATACCACTGCCTTTCCTTACGGAACCTTTCCGGCCGGAAGACTGATGGATGAAGTAGGCATTTATCACCCCGACTCTAAATTATATTATGTTCCGAAGCAGGAGGCCTTAGGCATTTTCAACCAGGAATACGGTGACGAACTGTATATGTGGGAAGAACACGTGGGAGGTGAAAATAAAGATCTTGAAGTCTTCGGAAAACCGGACGATATTCTAAATACCGCTGATCTTTTCAAAGAAATCAGGGAGAGCAAGGATGCCTATATCGACGAAGATCTTTTTATCCGTGCCCGATTGCTGGATATGCTCATGGGTGACTGGGACCGTCATGACGGCCAGTACGAGTGGGCTGAATTTGAAGATGAAAATGGCAAAAAGAAATACCTTCCAATTGCCAAAGACCGTGACCAGGTATTCCCAAAAAATGACGGATTTGCGCTTTCACTGTTAAAACTGGGCTTTCCGCAGTTCCGCGCTTTGGAAAATTATACCGATATGGTAAAACATCCAAAATGGTTTAACACAGCGGCGTATTCCATAGATGAAGCCTTTATCAGAAATGCAGGTTGGGAAGACTGGCAGGAACAGGTAAATTATATACAGGAGCATATTACTGATGATGCCATTGAAAATGCCTTTGCCGTCCTTCCGGAAGGCATTCAGAACGACTCTTATACCACGCAAATCAAGGAAACCCTGAAAGCCAGAAGAGGCAATCTTGAAAAGATCGCCAGGGAATATTACAAGCACCTTGCGGAATTTGATATGTTTATCGGGACGGAAGATGATGACCACTTTCTCATTACCCGGAAACCAAATGGCATTACCACTATCGAAGTAAAGGATGAAGATGGTGAGGTCATCGCTGAAAAAACATACGATTCTAAGGATACCAGGATGGTTTGGGTGTATGGTCTCGATGGAGATGATGAGTTCCAGATCACCGGTGAAGGCTCTTCGTTGCTTCCACTGAAAATTATTGGAGGGGAGGAAAATGATGTGTATGATTTTCAGAATAAGAAGAAAGCCAAACTATATGATTATAAGAGCAAGGACAACACTATTAAAACTCCTGGCGCTCGAAAAATGCTGGTAGATTCCTACGATATCAATAATTACGATCCTAAGAAGAAAAGGATCAGGCAGTATACACTTTTCCCAAGTGCCGATTTCAATTCGGATGTTGGTTTAAAATTAGGCCTGAAAAATACGTACACAACTTATGGTCTGGCGCGCAACCCGTTTACCACGAGACAAAGCCTCTCTGCAAACTATTTCTTTACCACTCAGGGCTTTGATGTAAATTATACTGCGGAATTTGCGCATATTTTTTATAACTGGAACTTCGGGTTGAATGCCTATTATTCCAGCCCGAACTTCACGTTGAATTACTTCGGAAGCGGAAACGATTCACAATATGATCCTGATGAGGTGGCAAAAGATTATAACCGCGTGAAGATCCAGCAATGGCGTTTCGCTCCATCCTTGATCTGGAGAAATAACCCAACCACATCGTTTACCATAAAACCCATGATCGAATCTATTGAGGTGGATTATGACGAAGGCAGGTTTGTAGCTGATACTTTTGCACCAACCAATCCGGTTTTTGACAGTCAGATATACGCTGGTGGCGAGCTAAACTATAATTACTGGAATAAGGACCGGGCTGCTTTTCCTTCCCGCGGAATGGAACTGGACCTAACGGCCGGATATAAAACGAATATTGATGACCACCAGAACGAGTTCGCATACATCAGGCCGATGCTGGCATTAGATTATCCGCTACACGAAAGTGGTTTCGCCGCGATAGCTACAAAAATTGGCGGGGAAGCAATCATTGGTGATAATTATGAATTTTACCATGCTGCCCAACTTGGTGGTGGAAATACAAATAGCCTAAGAGGATACAGAAACGAGCGTTTTAATGGGAAATACGCATTTTATCAAAATATTGATCTACGAAGTGGAATCACCCAGTTTAGAACCAATTTCATCCCCTTAAGAATGGGTGCCAGCGTAGGTTTTGACTACGGTCGCGTATGGTTGGATGAAGATAACAGCAATGATTGGCATACCGATTATGGAGGCTCTATTTTCATAAACGCGTTCAAAGCATTTACCGGAAATATTGGCTATTATGTGGGAGATGAAGGCGGAAGGCTGAATTTCACCTTTAACTTTGACTTCTAAAATAAATTGATCGGGTTACTAAAAAAAGCGGCAAGAAAAATCTTGCCGCTTTTTTATTTAGAAAGGTATTGGCGGATCAAAACCTGCCCTGCTTTCCATAATTACTGTTGGCTCTGTTACAGAAGGCATCAAAAGCGTGACTCTGGAAGTTAACCAGAAAACCACTAAGGCAATGAACAGCAGGAAAAGCAATTTAGAGATCCAGCCCACAATGCGAATTTTAGTATCGAGGTTGAAACCATCCAACAGCTTCGCCTGGTATAGCAAATATTTCATTTTGGTTGTAGTTGATGAGGTTTGACGCTGATTTAAATTCAGGCGAAAACCCGCAGGCAAATTAGCAATTAACCCAATTTCAAACACTTAGCCTTCAGAAAACTGTCAACACACATATCAACAATTGTTAAAATAAAAAACCTCCTGTAAAAGGAGGTTTTGAATTACTACGGAAATCAGAATGGCTATTGATCGCTGTAATCAAATTTTTGTCCACCAACTGAAACTTCGACCATCGCACCAGCCTTCGGCATCGTGGCGATCGCCCTTCCGTTATTGAACTCTACCGCTTTTGCCTTTCCTTTATTAATAACGACTGCGGAAGCATTTCCCGAAAGTTTATAATTACCTTCTTTGAATTTGTTCAACTCATTTTCAGTCTGGAACAAAATGATCTGGCGATAAGCCTGACCACCAATTTGCAATCCCACGTCCAACTGGCGCATTTCGGCAAAACCAGCCACTTTGCCATTTTCGAACAGCACCCCGTTCCCAGCGGCACCACCTAAAATGTAAGCTCCTTTTCCAACATTCGGAAAAATTACATAGCCAGCGGCTTTATCCATTAACTCAGAAAGATTCGTACTGTTTTCTACAAATAACTCACTTGCCAGTTCGGCGTCCTCGATCAATTTCGCTTTTTTATCATGATCCACAACCTGCTCATCGGTTTTTTGATCTTCCATGTCAGATTGTGCATTTACATTGACATTCGATAGCATCCCGGCTGCTAATAACAACAGAAATGCTCCTTTTCTCATTTTCATATTCTTCAATTTTTGGTTTTGATCAAAATTAGAAAAGCTTCAGTGGAAGGTTTGTTAAGCAGAAGTTATTTAGCGAAAACTTAGCAGGAAGTTCAAAGAAGTGTTAAGAAGCCGAAAGTCTCTGTCAATAAAAAACCCTGAAGAATTTCAGGGTCTTATTATTAAAGTAGCCTCACCAGGAATCGAACCTGGATCTAAAGTTTAGGAAACTTCTATTCTATCCATTGAACTATGAGGCCAAAGACTCCCGCAAAAATAACTGTTTCACGCAGAAATTAAAAACCAGATTTTAGGATTAATTCTTTTCTTTTCCGTAGGTCTTTACCTAACTTCAGAATTCCTTAAAATAATGATGATGCAAGCAATACGATCCCTACCAGTAAGCTTTTTAATGATCTTGATGACCGCATGTGGCAGTGGGCCCCAGCAACAAACCAAGGAGTACACCGGCACCGTCAAGCCAGCCGGTATCACCAGTTATCAGTACGGCACTCATCGCCTGGAGACAGCAACCGAAAATTTTGCTTTAAAAAGCGACAGTATAGACCTCACTCGCTACGAACAGAAGCAGGTCACTCTTACGGCCACCAGCATAGAAGGCTATCCAATTGATGGCGGCCCTGCTTATCTGAATGTGATATCCATCAAAGAATAATTTGGGCGGGAATAGATACTGCGTTTATATTTGCCCAAAAATCTCCATGAAAAATGCCTATTTAGTACTGCTTCCTTTACTTTTATTCGGTGCCAGCACTTTTGCGCAGGAACACGATTCTAAATGGGGTGCGTGGTATATGTATTTTTTAAATCACCAAATCCAGGATTCCAAATTTGGTATTCAGGCAGATGCGCAATATCGCGACTGGCAGCTGGGTGGCGATTTCCAGCAGTCTATTCTTCGTGGTGCTTTGACCTACCAGCCAATCCCGGAAATAAAGGCGGCGTTCGGTTACTCTTATTTTGTAAATGGCCCGGAAGGAAATGCCAAAACCACCAGTATGGAACATCGTATTTTTCAGGATATCAATTTTCCCCAGAAGGTGGGCAGTTTTATGAGCCTGAATCACCGCTTACGACTGGAAGAACGATGGGTGGAAGACCAGGATTTCAGAACCCGGGTGCGCTATGCCGCGGCATTTACTATTCCAATCACTAAAAATGAACATGGAGCGACAGGTTTCTACCTCGCGATTTTTGACGAGATCTTCATCAATGGTCAGACTCATATCGGGAATGGACGTGAAGTGGGGCTTTTTGATCGAAACTGGTTATATGGCGCGCTTGGTTATGCGCTTTCTAAAAACCTGAAAGTCCAGTTGGGAGCTCTCAACCAGGTAACCGAAAATTCCGTAAAGAACAACCTCCAGGTTAGTTTGATCCATAGCTTCTGAAAATGATGCGGATTCCCTATCTTTAGCTTCCAACAAGCTGAAGATCATGAAAAAAATTATGCTATTTTGTTTCCTGCTTACAGGAATCTTTTCCGTGAACGCTCAGAACGCCGGGATCGATAAAGAGGCTTTTGCCCATACCTTTTCGATCGTTGCCCGTGATACCCTAACAGGCGAAATGGCCGTCGCCATACAGAGCCACTGGTTCTCTGTCGGCTCCCTGGTCTCCTGGGGAAAGGCAGGCGTTGGCGTCGTGGCGACTCAGTCTTTTGTAAATCCCGCGTATGGACCGGAAGGTCTGGCACTGATGGATGAAGGAATTGCTGCGGAAGAAGCCCTGACCCGCCTCATCGAAAAAGATGAAGGCCGTGCTTACAGGCAGGTCGCTTTCCTCGACGCTACTGGAAATGTTTCAGCGTATACCGGGGAAAAATGCGTGGAATCTGCAGAAGATATGCAGGGAAAAAACTTTTCCGTTCAGGCTAATATGATGCTGAACGACCGGGTAGTTCCGGCTATGGCCGAAACATTTGCAATGAATCCCGATCTTCCTCTTGCGGAAAGAATAGTCAAAGTCCTTCAGGCCGCTCAGGAAGCCGGTGGCGATATCCGCGGAAAACAATCAGCCGCACTCATCGTGGTAGGTCCCGATAAAACTGATAAAGAATGGGAAGAAAAGAAGATCGATCTTCGCGTAGACGACAGCGCGAATCCTATCCAGGAACTTGCCAGGCTGCTGAAGGTGCATCGAGCTTACGAACACATGAACAGGGGCGACCTTGCTGTAGAAGCTAACGACATGGAAAAAGCCCTTTTGGAGTATGGCACTGCAGAAAAAATGTTTCCAGATAATCTCGAAATGAAATTTTGGAAAGCCGTTGCCCTGGCTAACAGTGGCCGACTTGAGGAAGCAAAACCCATCTTTGAAAAGATCTTTGAGCAGGACGATAACTGGCGGAAAATGATCTTTCGCCTTCCACCTTCCGGTTTGCTGAATCTTTCCGAAGAAGAAATAAAAAGTATCACCGAATAAAATTATAGGCTTATGAAAATCTTTCAAATCTTAGCAATTCTGGTATTATGTCTTGCAGTTTTCACCTCCTGTAAAGAGGAGGAAAAAAAGGAAACTCCTGTATCAACCGCCCAGCAGCCAGCGACTAATACCGCTGAAACTTCCACTGAGAAGACCGAATTAAAATACAATCCTGAACATGGTAAAGAAGGGCATCGCTGCGACCTGCCAGTAGGAGCCCCACTGGCAAACACTGATGCCATGCAGCAACAGCAGTTGCAGTCACCGGTACGCATCCAGCCAAATACCCCGGCAATCAATCCGCCGCATGGGCAACCCGGCCACGATTGCAGTATTCCTGTGGGAGCCGCTTTGAATTAATAAAACGATAAAAAGCCATCCTGAAGATGGCTTTTTTTATTCCCAGAAAAGATCGGTAAATGCAATGCGGTAGACCTTTTTCTGTTCATCAAAACGAATCTGATAAGAAGCGGCATAGTAGTAGCCAGTCCTGGCAAAGTTTTCTGGCTGTTGAATGCTATAATGATCTTCAAATTCCCTATTGTTCAAAAAGTCCCAGGTGATCATGGGTTCATAGAAGATGAAGTTCCCATCATAAGAACCATAGATGAAAGTATGATCAAAAACCGACCCTGCTAATTCCGGGGAAAGGGCGCTCAACCAGTGCTTACCCATCATAGGCACATAACCTGGTGTATCAAAATAGGTTTCCGGCCAGAACATGGAAGCTGGTAATTTTTCAGCCAGGTCTGGGCTGTTGATCGCCAAGACGTCCTCTTCAGGAATCCAGTAAAAGTGCATATCGAAATGAGGCAGATCGTACACTCCTGGCGGTTCATGCCCCATGGGATTCCATCCCAAAGCGATATGATCAATAATAAGATCTTCCGCCTTTTTAGGCAATTCCAGGATGATTTCAGCATCCAGATCAGGCAGTTTCCGCATGGCTTTTTCAGAAATTTCAAGGCCTACAGCAACGGGATTTCCTTCCTTGGTAAGGCTTAAAAAACTTCGAACTACACCATTGCCAAAAGGTACGGCAGGACCATAGAAATCATTGGAATTTGCCACTTTCAAATCTACAGACTGGAAATTTTCCTCGGGAATAATTTCGGTTTGGCAACTGAATAGAAAAGTTACTAATAGGAAGGTGTAAAGCAGGGATTGGGGCGACAAAATAAATTTTGGATTTTTCATTTTGATCGCGTGTTTGGTTAAACCCCAAATTTACACAATTAACTGTTTTTCAGGTAAATAAAGGAAAATAACTACCATGGGTAAAATCCCTGAATTTTAGACGAGAGAAAAAAGCCGGATTTTCATCCGGCTTTTATTTAATCAGTTATCAGTTCCGTCGCGGTTACCTTCCCGGGCTTCAGGCCAGGTCATTTGTTCCCCAGTTCTCCTGTTCATAGGCAGATTGATCTTTTCCCTCGAAGTTCTGTCTGGATCTTCGCTGGCCATATAGGCCAGAACTGCGGTTAAGATCACATTATTCCGAAGGTCATCCCAAACGATCTTGTCGTACGTATCGCGGTTGGTATGCCAGGTATAATTCCAGTAAGACCAGCTCAGGGAGCTTAAATTAAAAGCGGGAGCTCCTGCAGCTACAAACGATGCGTAGTCTGAACCACCCCTCCCCGGAGTTCCTGGAAAATTCGTCTCGATATGTTCGCTTACCTCATCCGGTACGGCATACAGCCAGCTTCCAAGGTAGTCGTAGGCATTTAGAAATCCGTTTCCGGAAATATTGACCACTCGTCCGGTTCCATTATCCTGGTTGAAAACTGCCTGGACATTTTCCACGATTTCGGGATGATCTTTTACAAAAGATCGTGAACCGTTCAGCCCTTGCTCTTCACTTCCCCAATGACCTACTAGAATGGTTCTTTTAGGATTTGGATAGAGTTTTTTCAGGATTCGCATAGCTTCCATCATGACAAGCGTCCCGGTACCATTATCAGTAGCGCCGGTAGCGCCGTCCCAACTATCGAAATGAGCCGAAAGGATCACATATTCTTCCGGTTTTTCAGTACCTTTTATTTCAGCGATCGTGTTGAAAGTTGGCATTTCACCAAGGTTTTCTGATTCTGCCACTACCCGAATCTGTGGCTTATCACCGTATGCTGCCAGCCGGTATAGTAATCCATAATCTTCCAGGGCCATATCAATTGTCGGGATCTTTTCAGTATACGCTGAAAAGACCTTATTCACGCCAAAACCACGAGACCAGTAAGATGAAATGATCCCCGCAGCACCGGCTTTTTCCAATGCCTTCGGAAGTTCGCGCCTGTCTAGACCCGTATTCCCGGTACGAGTATCCCAGAGTTTCCCCAGCGAATCCCGCTCGGCTTTCATTTTTTCAAAAGAAGCTTCCGTTGCCCATTCTTCCCAGTTATCATCAGGCCTTCCAGTTGGTTGTGGCATGGAGATCATCACGAATTTACCTTTTACCTGTTTTAATTTTTCCACAAAATCAAGCGAATCTGTCGCTTCCGGAAGAACGACTACCTCGGCAGTTACCGGTTTTTTGCCTGTAGAAGGGCTCCAGGCCAGCTGCCTGGCTTCCAGGCTCACCACTCTCGGAGCGACCAGGTCTACATGCGTGATACCGCGTTTCCAGCCTTTCCATTTTCCCCATTGCTGATTTTCAGCCGGGATTCCCCATTCTCCATATTTTGCGACCGCCCAGTCGTGGGCCTGTTTCATTTGCGGAGATCCTACCAGTCGCGGTCCTACCACGTCCAGTAATTCATGTGCCAGTTCTTTTAACTGACTGTTTTCATTGGCTTCCGCAGTGATCTTTTCAACGATTTCCTGTTGCGTCTGTGCAAAAACACCCGCCGTGGCAAATACCGCAGAGAGCATCAAGGTTTTAGTAATTTTCAACATGTTTGGATTGGTTATTTAAGGTATATAAGTTCGGAATTTTCTTAAAACTCCAGGCTTTTGACCCTTCAGGTATTTAAAAGTTTAAAGAAAATCTAAATTTAATTATCTTGGAGCACCTAAAAAGGCCAGACTTTCTAAACTTTTTCCAAATTTGAAATTATGACAAAAAGACTTCTTGTCTTCGCCCTGATGCTTGCCGGAACAGCCGCAGCATTTGCCCAAACCTCTGAACTCAGTGTTGAAAAGATCATGAAAGACCCGAAATGGATGGGGAATTTCCCAAGTGCCGTTTACTGGGGAAATGATAGCCAGAATATCTATTTCGATTACAATCCGGAAGTAAATGAAAGCGATTCTCTTTATCGCATCAACATCAACCATCCTGAAAAGATCTTAAAGGTGTCTGCTTCAGAAGAGAAAGAACTGGTGCCTCGCCGCGGTGATTTTAATGCTGATCGTTCCCGAAAGGTCTATGCTGAAAATGGCAATTTATTCCTATACGTTTCAGCAAACAGGAAGAAGGAAGAACTTCTCGATCTACCGGGCAGGATTGAAAACCCTCAATTCCTGGCAGATGAAACCAAAGTTGCTTTCCAGATCGAGGATAACGCATTTATTTATAATCTGAAAGCCGGTACGGTACTGCAACTCACACACATAGACAAGCAGGGCGCTTCCAGGAAAAATTCAGAAAAAAAATTATCAGCCAAAGACCAGTTTTTGGAAGACGAGAACCTGGAATTGCTGGAAGTGGTACAGGAAAGAAAAGAAAAAAAAGAAAGTTCTGAAGCTTACCGCAATGCGATCAAAGACGAGCCAGATTACACTTTCTACCTCGAAGGAAAAGACCTTGGCGATCTTACGGTTTCACCAAATGCCAAATTTGTCACTTTTAACGTGATCGAACGCGAACGCGGAAAAAACACTGAGGTTCCAAACTACGTAGATGCCAGCGGTTACACGGTAGACCTCCCGGCAAGAAGCAAAGTGGGCGACATGAAATATTCCGCAGAAATGGTATTGTATCAAATTGAAAAAGACACCGCACTGCAGATCGATTTCTCCGGTTTACCAGGAATTTCAAAACTGCCCGATTACGCGGCCGATTATCCTGAAAGAGATTGGAAAGAAACCCCGCGGCAGGTCATCCCAAATTCCGTATACTTTTCAGAAAATGGCGAGAATGCGATTATTAATGTTCGTTCTACTGATAATAAGGATCGCTGGATCGTGACACTGGACCTGGAAACCGGCAAACTTGAAACCCTCGATCACCAGCGTGATGAAGCCTGGCTGGCAGGCCCGGGAATTGGTTATACGTACTACGGTTACCAGACCATGGGCTGGTTGCCAGACAATAAGAATATTTATTTCCAAAGCGAAGAGAGCGGCTACTCCCATCTTTATATTCTGAATACTCAAAATGGGAAGAAAAAAGACCTGACCAAAGGCGATTTTGAGGTTTTCGATCCGTTTATTTCAAATGATAAAAAGCACTGGTATCTCACGACTTCTGAAGTAGATCCTGGCGAAAGACATTTTTACCGCATGCCACTGATGGGTGGAAAAATGGAAAAACTCACCAGCATGACCGGCAACAACGACGTTTCTCTTTCACCAGACGAGAAATACATGGCCGTTTATCATTCTTATATCAACCAGCCCTGGGAATTGTATTTGAAAGAGACCGGAAGCAATTCAGATGCGAAACAACTCACCAGCGGACAATCGGCTGAATTCAAACAATATAACTGGAGAGAGCCAGAGATCATTCGGTTTCAAGCGGAAGATGGCGCCATGGTTCCGGCCAGATTATATGTTCCCGAGGAAAATGCAAAAAATGGCGCCGCAGTGGTATTCGTACATGGTGCAGGATATCTTCAGAATGCGCATAAATGGTGGTCCAGCTACTTCAGAGAATATATGTTCAACAATTTGCTTACCGATCTTGGCTATACCGTTATAGACATCGATTACCGCGGAAGTGCGGGTTATGGGCGTGACTGGAGAACGGGCATTTATCGCCATATGGGCGGAAAAGACCTCAGCGACCAGGTTGATGGTGTAAAATACCTGGTGGAAAATTATGATATCGACCCGGAAAAAGTGGGGATTTATGGCGGCAGCTACGGTGGGTTTATTACCCTGATGGGAATGTTCACTCAGCCGGAAACCTTTAAAGCCGGTGCCGCATTGCGTTCCGTAACCGATTGGGCACATTACAACCACGGCTATACCTCCAATATCCTGAACGAACCTTCAGAAGATCCCATAGCCTATCGCCGTTCGTCCCCGATCTATTTCGCGGAAGGTTTGGAAGGCGACCTGTTGATCGCACACGGGATGGTTGATACCAATGTGCATTTCCAGGATGTGGTAAGACTGGCGCAACGATTGATCGAACTGCATAAAGACAACTGGGAAATGGCCGTTTACCCGGTCGAAAATCACGGTTTTGTGGAGCCAAGCAGCTGGACCGATGAATATTCCCGTATTCTGAAATTGTTCAATGAAAGCTTACTCGGAAAATGATCGACCTTGAATACGTAAGAAATCAATTCCCGGCACTCCAGAAGGATTTTGTATTCATGGACAATGCCGGCGGTTCTCAGGCTCTGGGAAAAGTGATCGAACGCATCAGCGGGTATTTGGTACACCATAATGTTCAGTTAGGAGCCTCCTATAAAGTTTCAGCAGAAGCAGGCCAGAAATTGCGCTACACCATGAACAGGATTGCAGAATTCCTGAATGCTTCCCGACCGGAAGAAGTGGTGATTGGTTCCTCAACGACCATGTTACTCAAATTGCTGAGCCTGAGCATCTCTTCCCAATGGCAAGCTGGAGAGGAAGTGATCGTCACCAATACTGATCATGAAGCCAACGTTTCGCCGTGGACGGCCCTTCAGGAACGCGGGATCATCGTAAAGACCTGGGAAGTCAATAAAGAAACGCTGGAACTGGAGATCGCTGATCTACAAAAGCTTTTGAGTCCAAAAACCAGGCTGGTTGCCGTAACGCATGCCTCCAACGTTTTAGGCTCAATTAATCCCATAAAAGAAATTGCGAAGACCGTGCACGACGCCGGCGCTTTGATTTGCGTGGATGGTGTGGCTTATGCCCCGCACCGGCAAATAGACGTTCAGAACCTCGATGCCGACTTTTATACTTTCAGCTGGTATAAGACCTATGGGCCTCACCTGGCGGTGATGTATGGTAGATTCGAGGAACTGCAGAAGCTGGACAGCCTGAATCATTACTTTATTGGCAAGGCGGATATCCCGTATAAATTACAGCCTGGGAATTTCAATTTCGAACTGACCTACAGTACACTGGGAATTCTAGAATACTACGAAGAACTGGGAACGGTTCACGACCATGAGGCCAAAAATTTTACTTCCAAGATCCAGGCAGCCTTTAAAGTGATGGCCTGGCAGGAGGAAAAACTGGCTGAATTGTTATTATCCTACCTTCGCTCAGTGCCTGAAATAACCATTATAGGTATTACGGAAAGCGACCGGCACAGGCGGGTTCCCACCATCAGTTTTGTGCATGAAAACTTCCGAAGTGATGAAATAGTGGAAAAAGTTGATCCACACCGTATCGGAATTCGATTTGGAGATTTTTACGCTAAAAAACTCATCAAAGCTTTAAAACTGGAAGAAAAGAACGGTGTCGTGCGGGTGAGCCTTGTTCATTATAATTCAGAAAATGAAGTAAAAAGACTGATCAGGATTTTCCAAAGCCTATTTTAATTTTTCTTCCAGGCGTTAATGGTCCAAAAACATTCTAAGAATTGCTTTATTTCAGAATAAAAAAACCGCTTCTACCGAAGCGGTTTCTCTTTATAGTATGCAGGTTTTCTCTTATCCTATAGCCCGCTTTAAATCAGCAATCAGGTCTTCCTCATCTTCCACCCCTACACTCAATCGAATTAGGGAATCCACAACTCCCGTTTTCTGCCTTTCTTCCGCAGGAATTGAAGCGTGCGTCATACTTGCCGGGTGACCTGCGAGAGATTCCACACCTCCAAGCGATTCAGCCAGGGTAAAGACCTTCAGTTTTTCCACGATATCAGTCGCGCTTTTAAGCGTATTTTCCCTGGTCGTAAAGGAAATCATCCCGCCAAAACCTTTCATCTGTTTCTTTGCGATATCGTGGTTCGGGTGATCTTCAAAGCCAGGCCAGTACACCTTATCAATCTTCGGATTGGATTTTAGATATTTCGCCACCGCTTCCCCATTTTCACAATGCCGCTGCATTCGAAGATGCAGGGTCTTGATTCCGCGAAGCACCAGGAAGCTGTCCTGGGGACCGCACACGGCACCACTCGCATTTTGAATGAAATATAGTTTTTCAGCCAGTTCCTGATCTTTTACCACGAGTCCGCCCATGACCACATCGCTGTGACCGCCAAGGTATTTGGTCGCACTGTGCATCACGATATCTGCACCAAGTTCTAGCGGTTGCTGCAGGTAAGGCGTGGCAAACGTGTTATCTACCGCAAGCAGGAGCCCGTGCTTTTTAGCCAATTTCGAAAAGGCCTCGATATCGATAATATTCATCATCGGGTTAGTGGGTGTTTCTACCCAAATAAGCTTTGTATGCTCGTTGATCAGTTTTTCAATTCCATCGGTGTTCTGCATGCCCACGAAATGGAACTTGATACCAAAGTTTTCAAAGATCTTGGTGAACAACCGGTAACTGCCACCATACAGGTCATTGGTCGAAATGATTTCATCGCCGGGCTTGAACAGCTTCATCACAGCATCTATCGCTGCCAGGCCTGAACCAAAAGCCAGCCCATATTCTCCATTCTCGATACTGGCAAGCGATTGTTCGAGCATGGCACGTGTAGGGTTTCCACTTCGGGAATATTCAAATCCTTTGTGGCCTCCCGGAGTGCTTTGGGAATACGTACTGGTTTGATAAATTGGCGGCATCACAGAATTGTATGCCGGATCTGCATTTTCCTGTCCCCCGTGTATGGTTTTCGTATTGAATTTCATCTGCTAAAATTTTGATAAACAAATGTACAGCGCTATTGGGCAATCACAAAATTGCCGTTACCTTTATACAGATTTTAATACGTATTGCTGTGAGAAAATTATGGATTATTCTTGTCGTTGCGGGCTTGTTTTTTTCCTGTAAAAACGATGAGAAAAATGAAAAGATCGAAACCGAGAACACAACTATCAGCTTCAACTCCAAGACATTAGAAAAAAGCCTGGACGATTGCGAGCCGGAACAGGGCGAATGTACTTTTATCAGCATCAATTATCCTATTGCCTTCGGAAAGGATGATGCCGCAGCCCGCATCAATAAAAGCATTCAGAATTTTATTCGGAATACCGTTGATTACGAGGATGAGTCAAGTTCCAAGACTCCGCAGGAACTGGTTGATAATTTCATCGCCAACTACCAGGAAACCGCTTCAGAATTTCCCGAATATGAATTGCCATGGGAGGCGACCATTACCGGCAAAACACTCTTTCAGAATGAAAACATGATCTGCCTGCAGTTCAATACCGATATGTTTACCGGTGGCGCCCACGGTTACCGAAGTGTGAATTACCTGAATTTTGATGCCAAAACCGGGAAAAAACTTCAGAATACCGACCTGTTTACCGCGCAATTCAGGGATTTTGTAGAGCACCGCTTCCGTGAAAAGCATCATATCCCTGAAGGTTCCAACATCAACAGTACGGGAATGTTCTTTGAAAATGATGAGTTTCACCTGCCAGCAAATATTGGCTTTTCCAAAAGCGAGGTCATCCTGCATTATAATGCTTACGAGATCGCTCCTTACGCTGCCGGTGATTTCCGAATGGTTTATCCAAAATCTGAAATCGAGCAGTTTTTAAAAACTTCTTCGGCTAAAAAACAGGCATAAGCCTTCAAAAGCTTATGATTTAAAGGCAGGGATTGCTCAAAAAGTGCAATCTTTGCCTTTTTAATTTTCTGGTAAACTTTCTGGCCATGCAACATATTTTCTACCTCTCCACCTGTGACACCTGTAAACGTATTTTAAAAGATATCGAAGCTCCGGCTGATTTTATACTTCAGGATATCAAAAAAGACCCGATCACAGCGGAACAACTGGAAAAAATGAAGGACCTTTCGGGAAGTTACGAAGCGCTTTTCAGCCGCAGAGCCAGGCTGTATAAAGAACGGAACCTGAAAGATCAGCAGCTGAAAGAAGAAGATTACAAAAAGCTTATTCTCGAACATTATACGTTCCTGAAACGCCCGGTCATCATTAACGATCAGAAAATTTTCATAGGAAATACTGCTAAAACCACCCAGGAAGCCAAAAACTCGATTCATGGCTAACAACCGGATCCTGGCTTTGCTTGCAGCATTCGGTGCGAGCGCTATCTACGGCATCAACCACACGATCGCCAAAGGTGTCATGCCGCTATATATTGAGCCATTCGGCTTCATATTGCTGCGCGTAAGCGGGGCCGCCATCCTATTCTGGCTTCTCAGTTTTTTCGCTCCTAAAGAAAAGATCGCGAACAGTGACTGGCCCA
Source organism: Christiangramia flava JLT2011 (assembly GCF_001951155.1). Lineage (NCBI taxonomy): Bacteria > Pseudomonadati > Bacteroidota > Flavobacteriia > Flavobacteriales > Flavobacteriaceae > Christiangramia > Christiangramia flava. The sequence goes on along the minus strand of NZ_CP016359.1, from coordinate 1,785,146 downwards.
GAATTGTAGGTTGCGCCATTTTCGGGATGGTGATCAACATGCTGTTTTTTTTCAAGGGACTGAGCATGTCAACACCAATCAATAGCTCGGTGATCATCACGCTTTCTCCGGTGATGGTGCTGATCCTTGCTGCCATTCTTATAGGAGAACGCATTACGCTGCTAAAAAGCCTTGGAATCATCATAGGACTTGCCGGCGCACTGGTATTGATCCTTTTCAGCAAAGAAACTGGTGGAAATGGGGAGAATATTCCGCTTGGAAATATGCTTTTTATCGTCAATGCCTTTTCCTACGGGCTTTACCTCATACTGGTAAAACCGCTGACGCAGAAATACCATTCCATTACCCTGATGAAATGGTTGTTCTTAATTGCCATTTTCATCAATCTGCCCGTAACCTATTCTGAATTTGTCGCGGTAGACTGGGCGAACCTCCCATTCGATGCGATCTGGAAGCTAAGCTATGTGGTTTTGGGCACAACATTCATGACCTATTTGCTGAATATTTATGCGCTAAAGCAGCTTTCAGCTGCCACCATCAGCGCTTTTATCTATTTGCAACCGCTCATCGCCATCAGTTTTGCGATCGCTGTGGGTGCCGACGAACTCAATATGACCAAAGCCATTGCGGCACTACTGGTTTTTGTGGGAGTGTATATGGTTAGCATCAAGAAAAAATCAAAAAAAGCCGCGGTGACTGATTAGTGATAGGTCTTTACGATCGGGCTACCGGTGAGAACAGTTAATGCTCTAAGAACAACGACAATCCCAACGGCTATTATCGCGATATTTGCCAGTAATAATACTTCTTTATTCTTTTTCTGAAGGCGAAATTTCGTTTTACTCAAGGGCAAAGCCTGCAAGGTTTTTTTCAGGTGAATGGTATCATGACGTTTCAGCTTTGGTAAGATGTGGAACAGGCGTCCGTAATCCCATAACAACTGTATCAAGATTTTTCGTTCCAGTTAAATTTCAAGCGGCGACCGGCGGTATCGGTTATTTTGACATCAGTTCTTTTTTCCGAAGCTATTTTTAAACTTACAGATCCTGACTGGTACAAGCTGCAACTGTGAAAAAGAAAACCGAATGCGTAAACAGCAGAATTCTTCTGGCTTTCCGAAAACTTTGTCATAAAGTTCATATTGCCAATATTCCGAAAATATTGCAACAGGCCATAAAAATGACCATTTTCCGGAGTCCGCTTATGATAGAATCTTAGAAAGTTTGGGAGCAGCGGAAGTGTTTTTTATCCCTTCCAGTTCGCTGAAATATTCGATCAAACCCTCTTTATCAATATCATAAATCTCTTGAAGACCTTTGGCGATCGTTTTCAAATACGCCGCGCTTGGAGCATTGATCTCTTCGGAAAGGTACAGCGGACTGGTAAAAGAAATGACCGGTTTCCCTTCCAGCTCCCCGAGATACAGCAATTCGCCGTAACGCCCGTTCGGCAAACAATTATAAGAACCATTTTTCCGAAGTGCCTCAAAATCGATCTCTATCACCCCTTCAAAAATAAGCTCCTGCCTCACTAGGTCTTTGAATTGTGAGACCCCGATCTGGTAAACCCTTCCAAGGGATTGTTTGTTGCTTTTCTCCGGATTCAGAAAACAGATCCCGCCACCATCCCAGGTCGCTGATTCCTTCGCAAAATAAACCTCATGCGGAATGGTAAATGCCCTGGAATCCTTAGGTTTTGTTCGATCTTCACAACCTTTGAAATGCTTTTTCGCACCGGCAGGAGTTCCCCCGTTGATGTAACACAAAAACCGGTCTTCGCAGATATTGGAACCATAACAGGCGTACCATACATCTGTTAGTTCAGTGTGCATACTTTATATATTCTGAAGTTCTTCCGCGCTGAGATCCTGCGGCATTCTTCCATGCGCCCGGGTATCTTTACTGGTAAGCACTCTGAAATCTGCTGAATGTTCAATCGAATCGAACTTTTGATACAGCTCCTTTGGTAATGCCGTCAGTTTACGGGCTTTCAGATCGATCCAGGCGCCCATCATTTCGCAGGAGGCACAATGACGGCCTTTATAATCGTACATATTATGAACAAACTCGAAGTACATTCCATCTTCAGAAAGGCCTTTCAGCTCCAGGCTTACCGTAACCGGCTGCCCCCCGAAGATCTCCTTGAAATAATAAATACTTTCGTAAAAGACTACCGGCCCGAGATTGTAAGCGGCCAGTTCTTTTTGACCGAAGCCATTTTCCATTAAAAAACCCATACGGGTATGACTCATAAAATTCATATAAGCCGAATTGGCCAGATGTCGGTTAGCGTCAAGATCGCTCCAACGAACTTCAAATTGCTTGCTGTACATGCTGCTTTTTTATCAAAACTACCAATTAATAGTATGCATGCATAATAAATTTTCGATAAGTTTATATTAAATTCGATGTATGCCCATTATTCGGTCAACCTATAACCCGAAAGGGATTTTCAGGAATCCTGATATTTCCACGATCTATGCCGCTACCTTGCGCCAGGTTCCCGATCCGGGATTTGAAAAAGAGCGTCTCGAACTTAGTGACGGCGATTTCCTGGACCTCGAATGGAGCAGGGTTTTCGGAAGCAAAAAGATCATTATACTGCTTCACGGGCTGGCCGGGAATGCCAACCGACCTTACATGAAGGGAATGGCACGCATTTTTAATCTGCACGGCTGGACTGCCTTAGCCTTGAATTTGCGCGGCTGCAGTATGGAGATGAACCGAAAATTCCGAAGTTATCATGCCGGCGCCAGCGATGACCTTGCGGAAGTAGTGCTCCACGTACTGCATTTAAAACAATTTGACAAAATAGCCATTTGCGGTTTCAGTCTCGGCGGAAACATCAGCCTGAAATATCTTGGTGAAAACCGAAGTATTCCGAAGGAAATAATTGGCGGGGCGGCAATTTCAGTCCCCTGTGACCTTGCGGGTTCGCTGGGCGCCATCAATCGTATGAGAAATTTTATCTACTCCAGCCGTTTTGAAAGAAACCTGAAACAAAACCTGCTGCAGCGGGCAGAAAAATTTCCCGAATACATTTCCAAAGACACCATCAAAGCCTGTAACTCCCTTCGTGACATCGATGAACTCTATACTTCGCGAGCACATGGTTTCGAGAACGCAGCTGACTATTACGACAAGTCCAGCTCGCTTCAGTTCCTGGAAAACCTGCAGCGACCAGCCCTGATCCTGAATGCCAAAAATGACAGTTTTTTATCGCCTTCATGTTACCCGCAGCACCTTGCAGAAAATTCCGCAGAACTATTTTTGGAGACCCCGGAACATGGCGGGCACGTAGGATTCGTGCTTCCCGGAACTCATTTTTACCATGAGAAAAGGTGCCTGGAATTTCTGAATTCGCTGTAAGCCACGTCTTCCTGACAATTGGTAGTGCTATAGAATTGATTATCTTTGCGCAAGCTTTTAAAATGCAGGAATGATTCAATCCATGACAGGCTTCGGGAAAAGCATCTCTCAAATTCCCAACAAAAAGATCACCGTAGAGCTGAAATCGCTCAATAGCAAGAATTTTGACCTAAACGCGCGCATCCCTTCACAGTATCGTGAAAAGGAACTGGAATTGCGCACGCTTATTTCCAACTCGTTGGGTCGCGGCAAGGTTGATTTGTCAATTTTCGTGGAATACACAGGCGAGCAAACCTCTACTAATGTGAATACGGAAGTGGTTAAAGCCTATATGGAGCAACTGAAAAAACTGGTAGACACCAGCGATGTGGAATTGCTGAAAATGGCCGTAAAAATGCCCGATGCCCTGAAAACAGAGCGCGAAGAGATCGATGAGGAGGAATTCAAAGCGATCGAGGAAGCGGTGCAGAATGCCCTGAAAGAGATCAATAATTTCAGAAACGATGAGGGAGAAGCCCTTGAAAAAGACCTGAAACTTCGTATTCATAATATTCAGGAACTTTTAAAACAAGTGATCGAAATGGATCCGGAACGCGTGGAAGCGGTACGCGAAAGACTTCGGAAAGGAATTGACGAAATCAAGGAACAGGTTGATGAAAATCGATTTGAACAGGAACTCGTATACTATATCGAAAAATTTGACATTACTGAAGAAAAAGTAAGACTCGAAAATCATTTGGATTATTTTCTGAAAACCATCAATTCTTCAGAGAGCAACGGTCGTAAACTGGCATTTATCTCACAGGAGATTGGCCGGGAGATCAACACCATAGGAAGCAAATCCAATTTCGCACCCATGCAGCAGCTCGTGGTGCAGATGAAAGATGAACTGGAAAAAATCAAGGAACAAATCTTAAACGTACTTTAATGAACGAAGGAAAACTGATCGTGTTCTCGGCTCCGTCCGGTTCAGGAAAAACCACTATTGTTCGTCATTTATTGAAACACCCGGAATTGAAACTAGACTTTTCCATTTCGGCAACTTCCAGAGAACCCCGTGAAAATGAGGTTCATGGAAAAGATTACTATTTCCTTAATCTGAAAGACTTCAAGCAAAAGATCAAAAACGACGAATTTCTCGAATGGGAAGAGGTTTATCGTGATAATTTCTACGGAACGCTGAAAAGCGAAGTGGAAAGGATCTGGAAAGAAGGCAAGCACGTGATCTTTGATATCGATGTGGTGGGAGGCCTGGATATCAAGAATATATATCCTGAACGCACGCTTGCCGTTTTTGTGAAGCCCCCGAGTATCGAAGAACTGAAGATCAGGTTGAAAAAACGAAAGACCGAGAGCGAAGACAAGATCAATATGCGGGTCGCAAAAGCTTCCATTGAACTGGCTACCGCGCCACAATTCGATTTTATCATTGAAAACAACAATCTGGATATCGCCCTGAAAGAGGCCTACGACCTGGTAGCCAATTACACCAACGCTGTAAAGCCTGGCGATGCATAAGAAAACCGGACTGTTTTTCGGCACGTTCAACCCTATTCATATAGGCCACCTGATCATTGCTAATCACCTAGCTGAATTTTCAGACCTGGAAGAGATCTGGCTGGTGGTCACGCCACATAATCCGCATAAGAAAAAGAAAACCTTACTGGACAATAACCAGCGATTGGAAATGGTTTACCGGGCCTGTGAAGATTACCCGAAATTACAGCCCAGTAATATCGAGTTTTCCCTGCCACAACCCAATTACACGGTGAATACCCTGGCGCATCTCCAGGAAAAGTTCCCCGAAAGACAATTTTGCCTGATTATGGGAGAGGACAACTTGAAGGGTCTTCCTAAATGGAAAAATTATGAGGTTTTGTTGGAAAATTATGAGATCTATGTTTATCCAAGGATTTCCGAAGAGACGAATACTGAAGATCTGGCAAAACATCCGAGGATCCATATGATCGACGCCCCGATCATTGAGATCTCGGCCACCCATATTCGCAACAGCATCAAAGCCGGCAAGAATGTAAGGCCATTGCTACCTAATAAAGTATGGGAATACCTGGACGAAATGAACTTTTACCGGTAAAACCGAGAGGTAAAAGACTGTTTAAAAACCTGCTCTTGAATATTCTTGGTGGCTGATTGAACCTACTTTTTTCATGGTGGAACTACAAGCCCAGAACGTCGACTGCTCTCAGTATAATACCCTCAAAGCTCTTAAACAGTCTTTTTATCTTTTAGATTCCATAGGCGGAATACGGAGTACCTGCCCTGGATATATTTTATCGGGATCCTGAAGCATGGGTTTGTTCGCTTCAAAAATCAACGGATATTGATTGGGATCACCATAATGTTCTTTTGAAATTTTGCTCAGGGTATCGCCACGTTCCACGGTATGGAACACCGCTTCTGGCTCGATATTTTCCACATCCATTCTATCATCTACCTGTGCAATACCTTCAGAATTCCCAACGACGAGCACCACTTTTTCCCGGGTTGCCTGGTCGAGCGCTCTTCCCGAGATGATCGCCATGTCTTCTTCAATGAAAATATCCAGGTTTTTGACCTTCAGGTTGAGATCTTTGATTGTTTCCTCCAGCTTTTTGGCGGCCTTTTCATTTTCTTTTTTCTCGTCTTTAATGAGTTTGTCACTTCGGCCGGCATCAGTAGCCCGTTCTTTATCTACTCCAAAAATCTTTTTACCTGCGTCTTTAATAAAGGAGAATATTCCCATTGGTTGGTTACATTTTGATTATAGTTAAATGTACAAAAGCAATGGAAGTTAATTGTTTACAGCTTTGCTAAAATTTTGCAAAAACTGTAAAAATTAAAAAAACCGCCTCTCGCGAAACGGTTTTTTCAACTAAATAACCAACCAAAAAAACTAAGAAAATTTCTTCTCATTTTTATTTGAGAAGGAAAAAGACATTAGTATAACGCCCATTCTTTCGCTCGCATTGTAATGTTTTGAAATTATTATTGTTAAAGTTTTCAGCCATATTTTTTTACGAATAACGCAACGCATCTACTAAAACACCAATAAAACTTTAAAAACCTTGAAATTTGCCTATTTTTGAGGGAGTAAAAGCAAACTATGGAAGGAACTCCCAGATTTGGTGTAATTGGCGGCGGTAGTTGGGCTACCGCGATCGTAAAGATGTTATGTGAAAACCTGGAAAAGGTGAACTGGTATATGCGCAGTGTATACGCACTGGAACACATCAAAAAACAGGAACATAATCCCAATTATCTCAGTTCTGTGGAATTCGACGTTTCTCAGCTGAACCTGAGCAATGATATCAATAAGATCGTAGAAGAATCAGATTACCTCATTTTTGCGATCCCTTCCGCATTTCTGAAGAGAGAACTGGACGAGCTACAAATTCCATTGGAAAATAAAGTCGTTTTTTCGGCCATTAAGGGAATTGTTCCGGAAAGCAGTTTGATCGTGGGCGAACATTTCAACAGGTATTTTGATGTCCCCATGGAAAATATTGGAGTGCTTACCGGGCCCTGTCATGCTGAAGAAGTGGCACTGGAACGACTTTCCTATTTGACAGTCGCCTGTTATGACGAACAGAAAGCGGAACTGGTTGCCAAATTTCTATCCAGCGACTACATCACCTGTAAGATCAGTGATGACGTGATTGGTACCGAATATGCCGCGATGTTGAAGAATATTTATGCCATCGCTGCCGGGATTGCGCACGGCCTGGGTTATGGCGACAACTTTCAGAGCGTTTTGATGAGCAATGCCATTCGCGAAATGAAGAAATTCATCAAAAAAGTGCACAAGATGAAGCGCAATATCAACGATTCGGCTTATCTGGGTGACCTGCTGGTTACCGGATATTCTATTTTTAGTCGCAACCGAATGTTTGGAAATATGATTGGTAAGGGTTATACAGTAAAGAGTGCTCAAATGGAGATGAGTATGGTCGCGGAAGGCTATTATGCTACAGAAAGCGCATTTAAGATCAATAAAGAACTCAAAGCCAAAACGCCAATTATCAATGCCGTATACAATATTCTCTACGAGGGAAAAAACCCTAAGAAGGTGTTTAATAAACTGGTAGACAAACTGGATTAAATAAGATTTTTCCTACATTTTAAAGTTTTTAAATCGCTGAAAGTAAGTTTTTTATAGTTAATTTGCTTTTATATCGATTTATATACTACTTTAGCCTTCACAAATCTATTTAACCAAATTTGTCATGAACAAAAAACTACTCCTACTGGGAATGGTGGCGGCAATGACGTTTACTGCCTGCCAGCAAGATGAAATTTCTGATTCTATTACTGAAAATGAAGCCCAGTTACCCCTCCCAAAGACCGTAGCGGCAACAGCATCTACCAAAATTCACGAGCCGGTAAGGCTTGACTCTCTTTCGGCCCAGATACACGAACCGGTACTTACCGGCCCTGGTTCTGAAATCCACGAACCAGACTGGTTCGAAGCGAATGC